>JBARPG010000001.1:0-3240 GCA_049642885.1 Acidimicrobiia bacterium
TACGCCACCCCGTGGACGAACTACACATGGTCTGATTTCGGGGGCACCTGGAGGATCCAGACCAATCGCGCACGATGCAACACGAGTGTCGCCGCCGGGAATCTTCGTTTCAATACATCGACGACGGAAATGTCAGTCGTTGCCAATGTTGTCCGAGCGGCCACAACGTATAGCGGCGCTCTCATGATCAATCATGACGGGACGAACGCCTTTCTCGCGCGCGTGCGAACCAACACCGGCACCACGTCCTGGTTGGAACTTGTTCAATACAATGGAACATTTACCGTCATCTCACAAGTGTCGATTCCGATTGCAACAACGTATGTCGTGCGCATCGAGAGTTACGGCGACACGACAAACGCAACGATGAAGGTCTATCTCGGTGGGGTGCTGAAAATCAATACAACACTTTCGCCTGCGCAAGCAGCCCTGGCGCACGGAGCATCTGCGGTCGGTGTCGGTCTGATGTGCAACTCAGACATTTCAACAGCATTCGACTTCTTTCACGTGGATGTATGAACCATGTTGTTTCGCAAGAAGTCGCCGAGTTCGCCAACTCCGAAACACAATCGACTGCGGCGCTGGACGCGCCGCAGTACCTGGTTCGCCCTATTGATCGCGATGTTCTGGTTCGTCGCGCCAGTGAGTATGCACGGGCATACCATTTTGACCGTCGTCACGGGCCATTCGATGGATCCGACGTATCACATGAAAGACCTGCTCTATGTCCGAGACAACGAGCCGATCGAGGTGGGCAAACCGGCGGTGTATCGCATGCGAATTCCCGGGTCGAAGAAAACTGCGCTTGTGGTTCATCGAATAGTTGCTCAAAACAAAGATGGGACGTACATCTTCAAAGGTGACAATCGCGACCAGCCAGACCACCTCCCGGTTCCGCAACGGGACATCATTGGCGTTCCGGTTCGCAATCTTGGGCCGTTGCCGTTTCGTCTCCTCGCGGCGCTGCCGATCTACGGATCGATATTTATCGGCGCCGGTGTCGCGTGGATGCTGTGGCCACATCGGCCGCGTTCGACGGTCGATGTGGCCCTTACTGCGGACGATACCCCCGCATCCACAACTGCCGTGTTCGACCAAGCTCTCAACAGCGAACAGCCGATGGCATCAGTGCACGCGTTGCATGCGCACAGCCGACCGACCCCAGGACAGCGCCGTTTGCGGCGCATGCTTGAGGAAGCCGCGAGCTGATCCGAGACGGAGCCTCAGAATGCGCTGCGATATGCTGCCGACCCGGCAAACGCCGGAACACGTCGAAGTGGCGGAATCGGCAGACGCGCTAGGTTGAGGGCCTAGTGCCCGCAAGGGCGTGGGGGTTCAAGTCCCCCCTTCGACACACAGAACGGATAGTGCTGGGCCGCTGAGCACTCATCTATTTCGGCGGCATGCGAATGGCGCCATCGAGCCGGATGACTTCTCCATTCATGTAGTTATTGACGACGAGTTCGTGAACAAGCGATGCCACTTCGTCCGAGGTGCCAAGACGTTTGGGAAATAGCACGCTCTTGCCAAGCTGTGCCTTGAATGCTTCCGAGGCTTCGCCTTCACCGTAGATCGGTGTATCGATCAGACCCGGGGCAATTGTATTGACGCGAATTCCCACGGCAGAGAGATCACGAGCAAGGGGGAGTGTGAGACCCACAATTCCACCCTTGGAAGCTGAATATGCTGCCTGTCCAATCTGCCCATCAAATGCGGCAACCGAGGAGATGTTCACGATCGCGCCCCGTTGACCGTCCTCGTCAACCGGCTCGGTCGATGCCATCGCTGCTGCCGCAAGTCGCACGCAGTTGAAGGTGCCGATGAGGTTGATCGTGACCACTCGTGCGAATTCCTCGAGCGAATGAGGATTCCCGGCTCGATCGATGGTTCGCCCAGCACTTCCAACTCCTGCGGCGTTCACGACAGCACGGAGCGGGCCTCGGGACATCGCCATCGCAACGGCCCGCTCGACATCTTCTTCGGAGGTGACATCGGTCCGACTGAAGCTTCCATTGATCTCGTTTGCGTGATTTCGTCCCGCCTCATATGCGAGATCCGCGATCACGACATGCGCTCCTGCAGACGCCAAGCGTGTCGCGCACGCGGCGCCCAATCCCGAGGCACCACCTGTCACAAGCGCTGTACTTCCATCGAGTCTCATCCGTGCTCCCTGTCAATCAAGAGTGTGTCATTCGCGTGTTCGCTGTCAGCCGATAGCGTGACCTTTGATGGTGAAGGAACGCACGACACAATGACCCTAGAGCACAAGCGCAGGCTGGCATTTGAATACGGAGTTGTTGATCAGCTTTCTCCGCTGGTGCGGCGCGTGATCTGCGAAAACCCGAGCCCATTCACGTTTACCGGAACGGGTACCTACATCGTTGGAACTGGAAATGTCGCCGTCGTTGATCCAGGGCCGGACGCTCCGGATCATCTGAATGCCATCATGATGGCCCTCGATCCCGGCGAGGCGATTTCACATATTCTCGTGACGCACACCCACGCTGACCATTCCCCCGGAGCACGGTGGCTGTCGAAGCACACGGGGGCACCGGTGTATGCGAGTGCAGCTGCTGTCGCAACCGAAGCGGCTCCAGAATCCTCGACGAGCTCCATGACCGAAGAAGGCACCGACCGGTTGTTCCAGCCAGATCAGCTCCTCGCAGACGGAGACACGCTCGCTGGAGACGATTGGGTGGTGTCGGCACTCGAGACCCCTGGCCATTGCCGTGAGCATTTGTGTTTCGAGCTTGCAACCGAGCACGTGATGTTTACTGGTGACCACATCATGGCCTGGGCGACTTCCGTGGTCGTCGCCCCCGGCGGATCGATGACTGACTACCTCGCTTCCCTCGAACGCGTCGCGCAACGCACAGATATCGAACGGCTGTGGCCCACCCACGGACCCTCCGTCGATGACCCCCAGTCCTATGTCAACGCTCTGATAACCCATCGTCGTGATCGTGCAGATCAGATCCGGGCCTTATTGGAGAACGGAGTCGGCAACATCTCGGAGATCGTGCCAATTCTCTATGCCGAATACGACCGCAATGTGTGGTTCGCGGCTGCAGCAACGGTTCACGCGCATTTGATCGCTCTCGTTGAATCTGGGGAAGTCGATATCGTCAATGACGCGCCCGTGTCGATGGGAGCAGAGTTTCGGTTGATTCGCCCGTGATCCACAAACGACAGACGCGTCGCCGAACATCTGAGACCGAGCCCCACCACGCACTCATCATC
>JBARPG010000002.1:0-10053 GCA_049642885.1 Acidimicrobiia bacterium
GTGCCGATCTTCTGATGCCGCTCGTGTTCAACAGTTACGCGCGCACCGCGGCGACCAAAGTCGGATCGTTCCTCAACCGATTCGGGCTCGTCTCCGCGCATGTCGAAGAGATGTGGCACGCGTACCGCGCGCTCACTGAGGTCGAGAATCGTCACGCATTCGTGCGCACGCTCAAGGCCGTTGTCGACCCGGGCGGTCAGTCGGTCAGTGCCAAGGACCGCCTGTATCTCACTGAGGCAATGCCGTCACTGATCATCTGGGGCGATGAAGACCCGATCATTCCGGTGAAGCACG
The DNA here is from genome assembly GCA_049642885.1 of Acidimicrobiia bacterium. Lineage (GTDB taxonomy): Bacteria > Actinomycetota > Acidimicrobiia > IMCC26256 > JBARPG01 > JBARPG01. Next base: position 295 of record JBARPG010000002.1, read on the forward strand.
GTTACGAGGCGCACCTCGCGATGCCGGGGAGCCGTCTCGAAATCCTCAAAGGCGCCGGACATTTCCCGCAGGTCGAAGCTCCTGAAGAGTTCACGCGGGTCTTGCTCGACTTCCTCGACACGACTGACCACAAACGCGCCGCGCTCTCGGACTACCGGCAGTTGCTTGTCGCCGGCGAGCAACGCAAACCACGAGCTGTGAAGTAGGCGCGGGCCATGCCGATCGCCACCACCATCGTGTGCGTTGATTGCGGCGGTCGTGCGCATCTCGTGCAGCAGGTCACCGCTGAAGACCCGCTCGCGGTCGGCGACTTCTTGACCTATCGCTGCGAGGACTGCATGGATCGTTGGGATCTGGAAGTGGTCGAAGAGGACCTGGCTGCGGACTAGCGATCGCGAGCGACGATCACGCCAAGCTTGCCCGATTCGTAGTCGCGGACTGCCTGGACGATTTCCTCGCGAGTGTTCATCACGAACGGTCCCCAATGTTCGATCGGTTCACCGATTGGCTCGCCTCCCATCAGCATCACTTCGGCAGGTTCGTTGCCGACCGCCTGAAGCGTGACTCGATCACCACCCACGAGTTCGACGAGCGTCTGTGCGCCATGAGCGAGGCTCGTCGCGCTCCCAGCGATCGCCACCTCCGTTGGACCACTCACGACCTGGATTTCCCCACCAAACACGTACACCAGCGCGTTGAAACTCTCCGGCCACGGCACATCAAGGCACGCTCCGGATTGGAGCGTGGCGTGCGCATAGATGATCGGCGTCTGGGTGGAGCCCGGACCCGAGCCTCCAGCTAGGGAGCCTGCGATCACGCGCACGCTCACAGCGCCGTCATCAAGATCGACGGTGCCGAGCTGTGGCCCTTTCAGATCTTGGTACCGCGGCGGAATCATCTTTTTCGCGGCGGGCAGGTTCACCCACAATTGAAATCCGTGGGAGGTTCCGCCCTCTTCGAAGAACTGTCCCGCAGGCATCTCCGAGTGCACGAGGCCGGAGCCCGCGGTCATCCACTGTGTTTCACCGGGACCGATGATCCCACCGCCACCGGTCGAGTCGCGGTGCTCGAACATCCCTTCGAGGACGTAGGTCACCGTTTCAAAACCGCGGTGGGGATGGTCGGGGAACCCAGGGGCCTCGCGCGGACCAAAGGTCGACGGGCCCAGCTCGTCCATCAGCAGGAACGGATCGGTCTCCTTCATCGACCCGAAGGTCGGGAACACGCGCGCGAGCGATACGCCTGCACCATCTGAGGTTGCAACTGCCCTGGAAGTGCGGAGCACCCGGCGACGTGTATCGACGTTCTCTGTCCCGCGCGGATTCGAATCCTCTGTACTCATGCCGCGAAGGTTATGAGATGGATCCTCAGCCGCACCCGCGCGCCCCAATCTACGACGCAGTCGGATGGCTTGTTTTCTTGGCGGCTGGCATTGCCGCTCACAAACCCACTGACGGCGGTCTTGCTTCGGCCGTCGCCTCCTCGATGATCGTGGCCGCTGCATGGTTCGTCGTCGCCGCCATCACGCATTTCTACGATCGGCCGATCTCTCTCGACCTCTCGGTGCGCACATGGGTCGCGGCGGGGAGCATCGGGCTCATCGCACGCACGCTGCTGCGATGGAGATCCTTGATCCCGGCTTTCGCCGCTGTGACGATGCTCCTCGGTGCGGTCGTTGTGCTCGGTTGGCGCACCGTCTACGTGCTGTCACACCGGCGAACGAGCGCTGCCTCGTAGTCTCAGAACGCATGGGATTTATTCCGCCTCCGACTGAAGTCCAAACCCCCAACGACGAGCGGCCCTGGGTGTCGACTCCTCAAGTGCCGCACTGGGGTGTGGTTCTTGTTCACGCGACGTTGGTCATCGTCGGCATCGTGTGGGGAATCATCACGATTCGAAGTCATCACAGTGGCGCGGACCTCGGTCTTGTCGTCGGGCTGATTGCGGCTGCAATCGCCGGTGCGGTATGTGTGTTCTCGGGCTATCGAATCGCGATTTCCTCGAGCCAGGTGACCGTGCGATCAACGGTTGGAGGTCTTCGCTTTCTTCAGCTTTCACTGGATGCCATCTCGCATGCGTACGCCACCGAGATCGAGAACCCAACCTGGTCACCGAACTTTTCCGACGGCAGCCGGCATCCCTCAATGCCGGTGAACCCCGGTTCGGCAATTGTTCTGCGCTGCGACGACGGCTCACATATCCGCATTGCGATTCCAGACCCGCAAAGCGTTATGGCCGCGCTTGGCCGGCTTGGGATAGAGAGCGTTCAGTCTGTGTGACCAAGATCAACGCATCGACTCGAAGCGCTAGGTTCGAGGTTTCGCAACGAGTTGAGGAGATCGCATGAAAGCAACGAAGATCGGCGTCCAACTTCATCCACAAGACACCACGGTTGACGAATTGCGCACTGCCTGGAAGGCCGCCGATTCGCTCGGGGCCGATTCCATCTTCTTGTGGGATCACTTTTACCCGCTCTACGGCGATCCCGATGCACGGCATTACGAGTGCTACACCCTCCTCGCTGCGATGGCCGCCGAGACGAGCCACGCACAGCTCGGGGCGCTTGTCACCTGCAACTCGTACCGCAACCCAGATCTGCTGGCCGACATGTCGCGCACGATCGACCTCATCAGCGGTGGACGCTTCATCTTGGGTATTGGATCGGGATGGTTCGAGCGTGACTATGACGAGTACGGATACGAGTTCGGCACGGCACGCGGGCGCCTCGATGCTCTCGCAGAGGCCCTCCCCCGCATCAAGGCACGCATTGCCCGGCTCACGCCTTCCCCAACGGGACCGATGCCAATCTTGATTGGCGGCTCGGGCGAGAAAGTGACGCTCCGGATCGTCGCCGAACAGGGCGACATGTGGAATACGTTCGGACCAGCAGACCACTTCGCACAGAAGAATGCGATCTTGAATGACCACTGTGCCGCGGTTGGACGCGATCCGTCCGAGATCGAACGAACCATCGCGATCAATGCCGGGGAAATCGACGATATTCCCGCGTTCGTCGAAGCGGGAGCGACACACATGATTCTGATGATGCCGCCGCCATTCAACATGGCTGATCTGGAACGAGCGCTCGCCCACCGCTCATAACCTCAACCTCCTCGGCACTGGTGTGCTCGAGGTCAGCCGATATGCGCGGGGTATGCTCGCCGAGTCACGGGAGTCCACCACAGTGGGCTGAGAGGGTGGAAGTGCCACCGACCGTCACCACCTGATCCGGATCATGCCGGCGCAGGGATGACACCCGTGCGGGAGGACCGCACATGCATATCGAAATGTTCGTCGGTGCCGCACCGCTCGGCGCTCCGCTCGCACCACCACCGCACCCGCCTGACCGCGTGATCGCCGTCGATGGCGGGATCAGTTTGCTGCCCGATGGCCTCGATGCTGATCTCTTGATCGGCGATCTCGACTCGATTCCCGCGGACCTCGACCTCGACCAGCTCCCTGTAGCGACGCGCGTCGAGCGCTTGCCTCGCGAGAAAGACGTCACCGATTTTGAGGCCGCACTCACACTCGTTCTTGCGGACGAACCCGACAGCATTCATGTGGTCAACGGCGCTGGCGATCGTATTGACCACCTCGTCACGGTTCTCGCAATGCTCGAACACATTCCCGCGCAGGTACTCGTGACCGCCCAACTCGGAAGTGCTCACACGTGGAGACTCACTCCCGATGCACCGTTCACCTCTTCCTGCGAGATCGACACGATCGTGAGCGTCGTGCCATGCGCGGATGGCGCGAGTGGAATCTCAACTGCGGGCCTTCGCTGGCCGCTCAACAACGAGGCACTCCTGCACGGAAGCGGTCGGGGCATGTCCAACGAAGTCATCGACGAGTTCGTTCAGATTTCCGTGACGGACGGCGCCGCGTTCGTCATCATTTCCAACGCTCCCGAAGGGATCAACTCATGAAGTTTCGAGCCTGTGCCGCCACGTGGACGTTGATGTCCTGCGTTCTCATCTCGTGTTCTGATTCGAACGGTGACACCGCACAGGGTGCGCGCACCGGGCCTCGCAGCATCACCGTGCTGACGCATGACAGCTGGGCGATGGACACAAAGGTGATGGCCGAGTTCAAGAAACGCACTGGAATCACCGTGACCATTCGCAAAGGTGGCGATGCCGGAGCGGTCCTCAACAAGCTCATTTTGACAAAGGATGCGCCGATCGCCGATGTGGTCTACGGCATTGATTCCACATTCCAGGGGCGCGCCGAAGCGGCCGACGTACTTACGCCCTACAGCAGCCGGTCGCGCTCGGGCATCGCCCGGGAGTTTGCCAAGACCGGTGGGGCCGCTCTTACCCCCGTCGACTACGGCGACGTCTGCATCAACTACGACAAGGCGTGGTTCGCAGCGCATCCAAAGATTCCGGTGCCCACGAAATTGGCCGATCTCACAAAACCGGCATACAAGAACTTGCTCGTCGTCGAGGACCCTGCTCGTTCCTCGCCGGGACTCGCGTTCTTGTTATCGACCATTCTCGAGTTCGGCGATACCGGGTGGGAGGACTACTGGGCGGCACTCTCCGCGAATGGAGTCACCGTCGCTGCAGGGTGGGAACAGGCCTACAACGGCCGCTTCACCGGGAGCGGAGCGGAAGGCACTGACCGGCCGTTGGTGGTTTCGTACGCGACGTCACCGCCTGCCGCAGTGATGTACGCCGAAGGACCGAGGCCGAGCGAATCTCCGATCGGGGTGATGACCGCGTCGTGTTATCGCCAGGTCGAGTTTGTCGGAGTCGTGCGCGGGACGAAACATGCCGCCGCCGCTCAGGAGTTCATTGACTTCATGCTCTCTGGTTCTTTTCAATCCTCGTTGGCCGAGCAGATGTTTGTGATGCCGGTCATGTCGGGAGCGAAGGTTCCTGAGGTTTTCTCGAAGTTCGCGGCCTTTCCGACAGCACGCCAAATTGCACCGGCGAAGGTGAATCGGGAACGAGAGAACTGGATTGCCGCGTGGACCGAGATCGCGCTCTGAACACCGAGGCCGCTTTGAGCACACCAGGCGCTTGCGCCACAACCGCCCGTCGCATTGCGACCGGAGCAGTACTCGGCACGTTGGGGTTCTTGATCATCGCGCCGCTGTGGGCGATTCTTGCTCGGGCGCTGTCAGATACCGCTGCGTACTTCGATCTCGTGGGGTCGCCCCGGATCCATCGCATTGTTTCGTTCACCGTCGAGCAGACGGCCATCTCCGTTGTGCTTGCGCTCGCTCTCGGAATTCCCATCGCCCTCTTGGGATGCTGGCGAGTGCCATTCAGCCGCGTTGCGATCACGATTACAACAGCAACGTTTGTGCTGCCGACCATGGTGGTTGCTGCGGCGTGGCGAGCGCTTGCAGTTCCAAACGGGCTCCTCGCGATCACGACCGCTCACGCCTACTTCAACGTGTCGGTCATCGTTCGCTTCGTCACCGACGCGCATGCCCGCATTCCAAAGGAACGCTTTGACGTGGCGCGGACTCTGGGAGCTGGTCCATTTGGCATGAGTCGGTGGGTAATTCTTCCGGGCGTGCGCCGTGCGATCTTCACGGCGGCGGCGGTTGTCGCGGCGTTTTCAGCCACAAGTCTTGGGATTGTGACGGCACTCGCAGCCCAACGACAGGGCACGATCGAAACGGAAATCCTTCGGCGCGCCACCTCCGTTGACGCCTTGCCGAGCGCGGCATGGCTCGGCATCTTGCAGCTCGTGTTGATTGCTCCTCTGCTTCTGATCGTGATCCGACAACGCACGCTCGTGGGCTCGCGGACCGACGACCTTCATGTGCCGCGACTCGGGCACATGGGGCGCTTGATCGGTGGCGTAGCCGCAGTGGGCGTGATCGTGATCTGGTGTCTTCCCCTGGTTCAGCTGCTTCGGTCTGCGACGTGGGGTCAGCTCGATCGGATCGCGCTCGCGGTCAGCGGTGGCTCGCTGACTGACGCCATCGCGGGGTCGGTCCGAGCTGCAGCACTTGCGACACCACTCGCAATTGGCTTCGCGCTCGCTCTGGTCTTGATCCGGTCGCGGGCGGCCACCGCCATTCGCGGACTTTCGCTGCTCGCGCTCGGCATTTCACCTGCGCTTTTGGGACTTGGGATGCTGCTCGCCTACCGGGTTGGGTTTCTCGATTTACGAACCTCGCCGCTGCTCATCCCAATCGCGCAATCGCTCGTCGCACTGCCCTTTTGCATTCGACTCATCTCCGACGCGCACGCCAGCATCCCCGCGGATCGGATCGCCATGGCGCGCGCTTTGGGATGTTCCCGCACCGCATTGATTCGGTTTGTTGAATGGCCTGCGCTCGCTCGCACAACGCTGTCCGCAGCAGGGTTCGCCGCGGTCATTGCCTTGGGGGACTTCTCGGCCACAACGTTCATCGCACGCCCCGACCAACCGACGCTGCCACTTCTCATCCAGCGGTGCTTCTCGCGTCCGGGCACGGCAGCTCGCGGTACTGGTATCGCCGTCGCATGTGTGCTTCTCGGCTTGTGTGGCGTGGCCTTTGGGCTTACGCATGTTCATCCGCTTCGGCGATCTGCGGCCCACGAGCGTTGGGTACCAAAGTGACGCTATACGTCACCTCATATCCCCAACGCTTGGGTGGTGTGAGCCGCTCGGGTGGTTTCAGCCGCTTGGGTGGTGTGCGATGTTGAGCCTGGAAGGGTGCTCGCTTCGTCGTGGCACGAACCTGGTTCTCGATGACGTTTCGGCAACGTTCGAGCCCGGGCTGACTGCGCTCATTGGACCGAGCGGCATCGGCAAGTCAACGTTCCTGCGAGCGATCGCGGGCTTACTACCGCTCGGCCACGGGACCATCACACTCGACGGTCACGACCTTACCGAGGTGCCTGCCGAACGGCGCGGGTTCGGAGTGGTGCTTCAAGATCCCACCCTGTTTCCGAATCTCAACGTTGCTGACAACGTGAGCTTCGGTCTCCGGGTTCGCAGACAGCAACGACAGGTTCGCGACACGGCAGCGAGCGCACTCCTGGAGGAGGTTGGACTCGCCGGTTTCGGCACGCGAACCGTCGCGACGCTCTCCGGTGGTGAAGCCCATCGCGTGGCGCTCGCTCGGGCGCTTGCGGTGAAACCCCGGGTGTTGCTCCTCGACGAACCGCTTGGCGGCCTCGATCCGGAACTCCGCGCCGGTATCGCGGCGCTCATCGCCGCTGCAACCGCGGAACGTGGGACGATCACCATCTGGATCGAACATGACCAGCCCCTGGCATTGGCAGTTGCTCAACGAGTGTTGACCATGGGGATTGGTGGCCAGCTCGCACCGGGCGAGTAGCGGACCTGCACAGAATCTGCACAACCTGGGCTCTGAACGGGCTTTTCAGACTCCGTAGCCTGTGGCGCATGGCCCAGCGCATCCTCGTCGTTGAAGACGAGCGCGATCTTGCAGATGCCCTTTCGGCACGCCTCCGCTCCGCGGGCTACATCGTTGACGTCGCGCATGATGGCCTTGCGGCGCTCGACCTTGCACGGGCGCATGATCCCGATCTCGCGATACTCGACGTGATGCTCCCTGGAGTTGATGGCCTGACCGTCGCCCGCGAACTTTCAAGCACTCGGCGATGCGCGATGTTGATGCTCACAGCACGCGATTCCGAAGCCGATGTCCTTGCTGGGCTCGCTGCAGGTGCTGACGACTACCTGACGAAACCGTTTTCGATGCGCATCTTCATGGCACGAGTCGACGCGCTCTTGCGTCGAGTGGTGCGCCACAGCCAGCTTCCCGATGCTCCCGCCCAAATCAGCGAACGACTTGTCGTCGATCCCGAACGACGCATTGTCACCTGGGACGGGGTCGAAGCGGTCCTGACACGAACCGAGTTCGAGCTCATTCACGTGATGGCCGCCGCTCCCGGACGAGTCTTCACTCGCGAAGAACTCATCACGAGCGTGTGGGGCGCAGAAGACGGCGCTGAGGCACGCACGGTCGATAGTCATATGCGTAGCCTCAGACAGAAGACCCATTCGGACCTCATTCGCACTGCGCATGGCATTGGCTACGCACTCAGCACCGACGCTCTGGAACGTGTCCAATGACCGAACGCCGATCTCCGATCGCCTCACTGCCGTCATTGAAGCTGAAGCTCTCGGCGTTGATTTTGGCCGCAGTTGGTTTCACCGTCCTCATCTTTTGGGCAGGAACAAAGATCGGGTGGTGGCCATCTGTGAGTGGCATCGTCGCCGCGACGTTGGCCCTTGGGGCGACGCGATGGCTCGCACGTGGGCTCACGCAGCCCCTGCGAGAAATGGCAGCGGCGGCGGACGCGCTGGCCGCAGGCGACTACCACCGCCGGGTACGCGTGGAGTCCCGCGATGAGGTCGGTGCGCTCGCAAACGCGTTCAATCGCATGGCGGGTGAACTCGCGGCAATTGACCAGCTGCGGCGCGACCTGGTCGCCAACGTAAGCCATGAATTGCGTACGCCGATCGCGGCTTTGCAGGCACGCCTCGAAAACTTGGTCGACGGCGTGGAAGAGCCCACTCCGGAAATTCTTTCGCCGATGCTCGCCCAAGTTGAGCGCCTCGGTCGGCTCGTGAGTCGCCTCCTCGATCTTTCACGGCTCGAGTCGGGGGCAATTGCACTCGAACGTCGATCGTTCACCCTCGCTCCGCTGTTCGATCAGGTCATCGCCGAGCAGCGCATGCACACACCCGAGTTGCGAGCAACGGCAACCGTCGATCCGGAGCTGATGCTGAACGGCGACCCCGAACGCATGCACCAAGTCATCGCGAACCTCGTCGAGAACGCAGCACGTCACACCGAAACTGGTGTGACCATCACCGCGGCGATCGATCCATCGCCGCACGATCATCCGGACGTTGTCATCGAAGTGATTGATGACGGGCCCGGCATTCCCCTGGCTGATGCCGAGCATGTGTTCGAACGCTTCGCACGCACCGATGCGGGGCGGGCCCGCACCCAAGGTGGCGCTGGCCTCGGACTCGCCATCGCGAAATGGATCGTTGATCTTCACGGAGGCACCATCGCGGTGCAGCCGAATGTTCCCCATGGCTGTCGGATGGTCGTGCGTATTCCGCACATCCCCACACCGGTAGCGATATCCCCCGAAAGGACCTCCCAATGAGTTTTTCCACGATCGAAGACGCGATCGCACGCATCCGCCGAGGGGAAATGGTGCTCGTTGCGGACGACGAAGACCGCGAAAACGAAGGCGACCTGACGATTGCCGCTTCCTGGGTGACGCCCGAAGCGATCAACTTCATGTTGCGGTGGGCACGTGGCCTCGTGTGTATGCCTTCGGCTGGCGAGTATCTCGATCGCCTTCAGGTGCCGCCGATGATCACGAGTCCGACGGGCGATACCGCGTTCACGGTGACCATCGACCACAAAGATGCCGGGAGCGGTATCGGTGCTGCCGACAGAGCGTTGACGGTGAAGCGTTTCATCGAACCGAGTTCGACGCCGGAGGATTTTCTGCGCCCCGGACACGTGTTCCCTCTGCGAGCACAGCCCGGCGGTGTGCTTGAGCGTGCAGGACATACTGAAGCATCAGTGGATTTGTGCCGCCTCGCTGGCCTGCCTCCCGTCGCCGTGATTTGCGAGGTACTCCACGACGATGGCTCACCCGCCCGCTTGCCATACCTGCAAATGTTCAGCGAAGAGCATCGCATTTCGCTCGTGTCGGTCGCACAGCTTGTCGAGTACCGGATGAAACACGAAACGGCTTCCACGGCTGCTGTTCAGTAGTCGCGAGATTGCCCGCCTAGCGCAGGCCAAACACCAGA
>JBARPG010000003.1:0-1960 GCA_049642885.1 Acidimicrobiia bacterium
GTGTCGGCGGTGTCGGGGGAACTGGCGGTGTCGGGGGAACTGGCGGTGGTACAGGAACGGAGCAAACCGATCCCGCGCGCGCCATGATTTCGGGGACACCTGGGCAGCGCATGTCGGTGCTGATTCCACCGTCCATCGAGTGTGTCCAGAGTGAGTTGTAGTCGGCTTCGCACATTTCAACGGAATAAGGCTGTGCGAGCGAACACAACGAAAGTCGTCCGGCGCGTGCCGCTGACTCTGAAACAAAGATCTTGTTTTGAGCGTGGAGTCGCGATGCGTTCGACGAAACCTTCGTACGGCCCTTGGGCCCGAGCGGATAGCCCCAGTCAGGATTGAGCCGCCACACCACGCGAGTCGCTGCGCTAGCGGTCGTCATCGCTCCAGCTGCACCGAGTGGGTTGGCGCGTCCAAGCACCGTGGCTCCAACGGCCGTGGCCGCGCTCGCGGCGAGAAATGTTCGTCGTGTTGCATTCGATGTGAGCAGCTTGCTCATGTCATCTCCTCGTTGTCCCTGCCGACTAGACAACGATTCGACACGTCTATGTTGCGGATTGATCGGATGCAACGGAATTGCAACTCGCGCTGCTTGGATTCGTTGACGAGCTCGAGAGGCGTTCTCTATGACAGGCCGCAGAGGTGTTCGCTGGTATCCCAAAGACGTCGAGCGGCGGCGTCATCCGAAGCCCATTTCGAGACGGAGTGTGGCTTGCACTTGTAGAAATACTCACCGGTGGTGCCCGCAATGCTCGGGTCTGCGGCCAAGAACACGCTGGTACGCGCACCTTTCGTCGGTGAAATCGCAAATGGTCGCGCGATCACCATGGTGACATCGCCAATCTTGCCGACATCACCGTCACGGGCGAAGTGGGAACCGACAAAGCCCGGGTGCAAGCAGTTTGCAGTAACCCCACTGTCGGAGAGCTTTCGGGCAAGTTCCTTCGTAAACAAGATGTTCGCCAGCTTGGATTCCGCATACACGCTCATCGGGCGGAACTTCGATCCTTCGTTCTGGAGATCATCGAACGGCAACCCTTTGCGAGCGAAGGAATGCGCTCCACTTGCCACGTTCACGACTCGCGCCGCACCCGAGGAGCGAAGCAGATCCATCAACAGGTTTGTCAGGAGGAATGGCCCAAGGTGATTGACCCCGAAGATCATCTCGTGGCCTTGAGGCGTGGTGCTTCGCTTGCCGACAATCAGGCCGGCGTTATTGAGCAAGACGTCGAGACGACCGTAGCGCTCCGCAATTTGATCCGCTGCATTCTTGATCGAGTCGAAGTTCGCAAGATCGATCGAGATGCCTTCGACGCTCCGACCTGACCTCTTTTCGATTTCGGCCTTTGCCGCGGATGCTCGTTCCGGATTTCGGCACGCCATCACGACATTCGCTCCGAGGTTGGCGAGTGCCACCGCCGCCTCTTTCCCAATCCCAGCGTTGGCTCCGGTAATAACAACCGTCTTTCCATTCATGATTCCCATGGCGGCATCCTGCCATGTTTCATTCGAGGATCGCTCGGCATCTGGCGGGCGTGCGTCGGCGGCCCGAACTGCCGTGCGGTGGTAGTCCGAACTGAAACCTGTTCTAATCTCGGAGGCGATCAAGGGGGTATCCGTGTACGTCGGGTTGACTGAAGAACACCAGAAACTGCGTGACGATCTGCGCACCTATTACGAGGGGATCATCACCCCGGAGGCCGAGGTCATCCTGGCCAAGTCAGAGGGTATTGGCGAGCTGCCGCGCAAGATCACGTTGCAGATGGCGAAAGACGGCTGGCTTGGGATCGGGTGGCCGAAAGAATACGGCGGCCAAGGGCGTACGCCGATCGAGCAGTACCTCTTCTTTGACGAGTCGATGCGTGCATCGGCCCCGGTCCCGATGCTGACGATCAACACCGTGGCTCCGACGTTGATGCGCTACGGCAGTCAAGAGCAAAAAGACTTCTTCTTGCCGAAAGTGCTG
>JBARPG010000004.1:0-3478 GCA_049642885.1 Acidimicrobiia bacterium
CGCGGTCCGGACGATGAAGGCTTCCATTCGAGCGAGTGGGCGAGCCTGGCTCATCGGCGACTGTCGATCATCGACCTGGACCATGGGCACCAGCCAATGTCAGCAAAGACCGGGGATCTCCACCTCGTCTACAACGGCGAGGTGTACAACTTCCGCGAGTTGCGCGATGAGTTGAGCGCTGTGGGCGTGGTCTTCGAGACCGAGTGCGATACCGAAGTCGTGCTCCACGCATATGCGACCTGGGGCAAGGAATGCTTCAAGAAATTCAATGGCATGTGGGCCCTCGCCATCCTCGACGAGCGCGGTGCTCGGCCTGAGCTCATCCTGTGTCGAGACCACTACGGCATCAAACCGCTGTATATCGCCCGAACCAAGGACCGCCTGCTGTTTGCAAGTGAGATCAAAGCGATCTTGGCCGACCCGGATCTCGAAACGAGCCCGAACGAACAATGGATTGCCGACTACTTGCGCTTCGGTCTGCACGACCATTCCACGGCGACCGCGTTTAGCGGCATTACTCAGATCGCTCCTGCGACCGTGTGCACGATCACACCCGATGGCGAAACCACCGAGACGTATTGGGAGCCGGAGCTCTCCAGCGATGGCAACACGAGCACCGAGGAATTCCGTGAGCGATGGACGACCGCCGTTCAGCGACGCCTCGTCGCCGACGTTCCGGTCGGCACCTGTCTGAGTGGCGGCATCGACTCGGGTTCCATCGTCGGCACGATGGCAGAGCTGCTCAGCGATCACGCCAAAGACACCGCGTCCATGGGCGACCAACTCAAGACCTTTTCAATTGTCTACGACGGCGACCCCATCAACGAACGTGAGTACATGGATGTCTCGATTGACGCGGCGCATCCTGATGCGCACTTCGATCAGCCGGAATCGAAGAAGTGGATCGACGAACTCGACGCGCTCGTCTGGCATCAGGACGAGCCGATCTTCTCCTCGGCGCCGTACGCGCAATGGTGTGTGATGCGCCTGGCGCAGCCTCACGTAAAGGTGCTGCTCAACGGGCAAGCGGGCGACGAACTCTTGGCCGGATATACCCCGTACCAAATGGTGCGCCTCAAGGAGCTGCTTCGCTCCCGAAAGCTCGGCGCGTTCCTCAAAGAAGCGACGCAGAGCCGCGATGTTCTCTGGCCCCTCATCAAGCGCAAGTTGGCGAACCGTCGCAAGTCGCTCGATGTCAGCACGGTCCTCCACCCTGAGTTCCTCGGGAGAGTGGGACAGCCGAAGATTGAGAAGACGACCTCAGATCTCAAGAAGCGCCTCGTTCAAGATTTGACGATGTGGTCGCTTCCGAGTCTGTTGCGTTCTGAAGACCGCAACTCGATGGCGTTTTCCATGGAATCGAGGCTGCCCTTCTTGGACCAGGAATTCGTTGACTACGTACTGACCTTGCCGTCTTCGGCAATTGTCAACGAAGGATGGTCACGCAAGATTCTTCGTGATTCCCTCGTTGGCACACTGCCGGACAAGATTCGCTTGCGCCGTTGGAAAGTCGGGTTCACCACTCCCGAGACCCGATGGTTCCGGGCACGGCGCGCCACAATCCAAGGCCTGTTCCGTTCCCCTCTCTTCGCTGCCCGCCCGTACTGGGATGGACCAGCCGTCGCCGACGCGTTTACGGGGATGTTGGATGGCAAGGTTGAACCGAGCCCGTTTTTTTGGCGTGCGCTCAATGTCGAGATTTGGTTGCGCGTGTTTTTCGCCGATGCGAGCGCGAAAAGAACGCGCCTCGGAGCGAAACCCGAGCGCACCTTCACCGAGGTTGGCGACACGACGGCGCCCGTCGATGACGCTCGCCTCGGAGATGCTCAGGGTCATTGGGGTCATCACCTCTACATGGATGTCGACGGAGAGACCTTCCTGCGCCTGCCGGTCAAGACCCAGTTGGTATCGGCGGGCGATGACTTGACCACCGTCCTCGACTCGGCGTTTGCGAACGCGCACTCGCAGCCAGGTGACGGCGATCTCATTGCAATCTCCGAGAAGATCGTCGCGATTAGCCAAGGTCGCTCGCAACCCATTTCGGAGATCACGCCACGCCCGCTCGCGCGCTGGCTGTCGGGGCTCGTACGAAAGACCGCTTCGGGTATCGGTCTCGGTATGCCCGAGACGATGGAGCTGGCGTTGCGCGAAGCGGGAACGGCTCGGATCTTGTTCGCGACCTTTGTTGGTGCCGTGACTCGTCCGCTGGGCATTCACGGGATGTTCTACCGAGTGGCGGGCGCGTCGGTGAACGCGATCGATGGCCCAACCACGGGCACTATCCCGCCCTACGACACACACGCGAAGTTGCCCCCTGCTGACCCGTCGGGCGTGGCAAACGCGCTCGCTGCACGCTTCAGCGCTGCGTGTGGCGGCACCGTACGTGTCGCGGTGATCGATGCGAACGACATTGGCGTGAACGTGCTCGGATCAAGTACGGGCGTGGATGAAGCGCATGTCGCCGCATTGTTCCGAGACAATCCCCTCGGACAAGCGGCGGAACAAACGCCAGTCGCACTCGTGCGCCGCGCCTCCTAGCGCCCAAGAACCAGGCGAGGGACTTACCTCACACGGCAATGAAATGATTGTCGGGCGGCTCTGTTACAGCGTGGACTCGTTTCGCCATGCGGCACCGTTGTCGGTCAAGGTCGCGCATCTTCAATTTCCGTCACGAGTACGCGTCGCGCGCCGCGCGTCACGTGTACTCGGCAGCTCGACGCTGGCGCGACTCCTGGTCTTGACCTTCAGTACGCGGCTTGGATTGTTGTGGTTAGTCCGCGGATACCGACCGATAAGCGATGCGGACCAGTACCTCCAGATCGCGCGCAATCTCCGGGACGGGCATGGATTCTCGCTGATTTACCCGCAGTTCTATTTGCATGCGACTGCCTTTCGCCCGCCGATCTATCCGGCGCTGATCGCGGCGGTCTCCTTCCTCACCGGCGGAGACATGCTGCTCGCTGCGCATCTGCTCGGCATCTCGATCGCACTCGCGATCACCGCTTTGACATACACCGTCGTGCGCAGAGCCGCGGGAGAACGCGCTGCACTGATTGCCGGGCTCGGTTTCGCGTTGTTGCCATCCGTTGCGATCAACGATGTGATCCCGCTCGCCGAATCGACGGGGATCCTGCTCGCGCTCGCAGTCTGCGCGAGCTTGCAACGGAAAGCGTTCGTGTGGGCTGGGGTGTTGGCCGGGCTCGGCGTGCTGACACGCCCAAGCTTCCAAATTTCACTGGTGATGCTCATCGTTGGGGTTCTGCTTTGGACGAAGTCCGCTCGTCGAACGCTGACCTTCGCTGGTTGTGCGCTCTTGGTGATGCTTCCGTGGTCCATTCGCAATCACGTGCAAGTCGGCACCTACCAACTGACGACATCGAATGGCTTCAACGCCGCGGCGATCTATTCCCCCGCCGCCCTCGCGAACAACAACTTCATCGACCCCGTCTTTGACCATTCCTTCGACGGTCTCGAACAC
>JBARPG010000005.1:0-11177 GCA_049642885.1 Acidimicrobiia bacterium
GGGCTCAATTTCGGATACCAGGACTGGGGCTCGGGACTCGCGAATGCGGTCGCCCTCGCCAAACGTGCCGAGTCACATGGTTACCACTCGATCTGGACCGCGGAGGCGTACGGCACCGACGCCGTGACGCCGATCGCATGGATGATGGGACAAACGACCACCATCAACTTCGGCAGCGCTGTCATGCAGATGCCGGGGCGCACCCCAGCCAACACAGCAATGACCGCATACACCCTCGACATCATGAGCGGCGGGCGATTCATGCTCGGCCTCGGACTCTCCGGGCCACAAGTGGTCGAGGGCTGGCACGGCGAAGCCTACGGAAAACCGCTCGGCAAGACTCGTGAATACGTCGAGATCGTGCGAGCCATTTTCGCCCGAACGGGACCGGTTGAACATCACGGCGCGCACTACGACATTCCATATTCAGGAGCCGATGCAACCGGTCTCGGCAAGCCGCTCAAACTGATCGGGGCACCACGCTCCGATATGCCGATCTACATCGCGGCGCTCGGACCCAAGAATGTCGAGCTCACAGCCGAGATCGCCGACGGATGGCTGCCGATCTTCTTCTCACCCGAGCGTTACCGCAACGCATTTGGCGACGCGCTGGACGCGGGCTTTGCAAAATCTTCGACTCCAAAATCCCCTGACACATTCGACATCGCCCCGACCGTGACGGTCCTGGTCGGTGACGATCTCGCAGCCCTGCGGGATATGTGCAGGCCGATGACCGCGCTGTACGTCGGCGGCATGGGAGCGAAAGGCAAGAATTTCTACAACGACCTGGCATGTCGCTATGGCTACGAGGACGCCGCCGCCACCATTCAAAACCTGTACCTCGCCGGCAAGAAGTCCGAGGCCATCGCCGCTGTACCCGATGCGCTCGTGGATGAAATCTCTCTCCTCGGAACCAAAGAACGCATTCGTGACCGATTGGCTGCGTGGCACGAAGCCAACGTGACGACGCTGATCGTCGGGGCACGCCAACGCGAAGCCGTCGACCTGATGGCCGAACTCATCCTCTAGAACTGAACACCACATTGCGGCCAGCCGCGCTGACCGCTTCAAGGAGACCTCAATGCAGTGGAATCTCGCAGACATTTGGGAAGCAATCGTCGACATGTTCCCCGATCGCGACTCCGTCATCACGCCAAATCGTTTTAGTGGACGCCAGGTCCTGACGTTTGCTGAGGTCGATGAGCGCGCGACCCGCCTTGCGCACACACTCATGGACAGCGGCGTACAGCCCGGAGATCACGTCGGCGTTTACGCATACAACTCGACGGAATACGTCGAAGCCCAGTGGGCCGCGTGGAAGATTCGGGCGGTACCGGTCAACGTCAACTTCCGCTACGTCGAGGGCGAACTCGCATACCTTTTCGACAATGCTGACCTCGTGGCGCTAATCCACGGCCGCGAATTCATTCCTCGTATCGCGAACGTCTTGCCGTCGTGCCCCAAGTTGAAGACCTGTATCGCAATAGAAGACGGCACTGACGAACCCCTCGACGCCATTGGCGCACTTTCCTACGACGAAGCCCTCAAAATGGGTTCAGCCGAACGCGATTTCGCCCCACGCTCGAGCGAGGATCGCTACATCATCTACACGGGCGGAACCACCGGCATGCCGAAAGGCGTCATGTGGACCCATGAAGATTTCTTCAAAGCCACTATCGCTCCGCTCATCTTTGGGCACGGTCATACGCCAAGCAGTCCCGAAGAAGTCATCGAACGCTCTGCCAAAACCGCCGGGACGATCATCATGCTTCCCGTCGCTCCTTTGATGCACGGAGCCGCTCAGTGGGTCAGCATGTTTATTCAGCTCTCGGGAAATGCCCTCTGCCTGTCGGCAAGCCGTCGAATGAATCCTGACGAGATTTGGGACATTGTCGAGGCCGAACGCGTGATGTCAATCACAATTGTCGGCGACGCGCAGGCACGGCCGTTGCTGGATGCGCTCGCCACCCGCGAACGCGATCTGACGTGCCTGTTCGTGATTGGCTCCGGCGGTGCGCTGCTGTCACCCGCGGTCAAAGAGGCGTTCGCGAAAGCGCTTCCGCACATCATGGTGCTCGACTCCCTTGGCGCTTCAGAGACGGGGTACCAAGGCCCGCTCTCCGGCATGGACCAGCACGGTCGACCCCAATTCACGTTCGGAGATCACACGATCGTGCTCGGAGACGATGGTCACCCAACGACCCCGGGCGACGGAGTCGTCGGGCACCTTGCGCGGCGCGGCCATATTCCCATTGGCTATTACAAGGACGAAGTGAAGACTGCCGAAACCTTTCCGACGATCCACGGGTCACGGTGGGTCGTGGCTGGCGACATGGCAATTGCCGAGGCCGATGGAACGATCACCCTGCTCGGCCGAGGATCAGTATCAATCAACTCTGGCGGCGAGAAGATCTTCCCTGAAGAAGTGGAATCGGCATTGAAGTCGCATCCTGGCGTGTTTGATGTTGTGGTCGTCGGCGCACCCGATGAACGCTGGGGCGAGCGTGTGACGGCGGTACTCGTGCCTCAAGGCGATACCCCGCCGACCTTGGAGTCGCTTGCCGATCACTGTCGGTCCGTCATTGCAGCGTACAAAGTTCCGCGGGATGTTGTATTCGTGGATGAGATGGTTCGCTCGCCGAGCGGCAAAGCGGATTACCGCTGGGCGAAGGCCACGGCGATCGCTGCGATCGAAGCCCGCGCGTAACGGATCAGAACAAGACGTTGAGCTGCTGAAGCACCCGCGACGCGCCGTCGAGATCACCGGAGCACTGCACCTCAGGTGTATCGGCGGTCCAAGCGGTGCGCCCGAGGCTGTATCTCATGAACGCTGTGGTTGGCATGGTGATCGTGACATCGACGTTGCCGGAGGCATCGACGAACGATCCCCTCCCCCCGGTCACCGCAACCGTTCGCTCACACCCCTGGTCACCGGTGAGGCGGAACGAAATCGTGAAACCCTCGGGCATGCCCGCACGCTTGCCCACCACATACGGCAATGAGTTCAGCATTCGCTCGACGGAGAGCGCTGCCGCGGCAGTGTGCCAACCGCCAGGGCGACCAGTGGCCTCGCGAATATCTTGCTCGTGACACCACGCGTCGAAGATTCTGAAGGGCAACAGATCGAGCACGGTGCCCTCTCCTTGCGGGGTCCAACTCGGAGCCACAAAACCCGCAGCATCCAATGCACCGAATCGATCGAGGCGTCGTTTCGTTACCGAATCGAAAGCGCTCATGAGCTCCGCGTGGCTCACCGAGCGATATGACTCCACCCACATCTCGTTGATGCGCCCGAAATCGTTCTTCACATGTTCAAGTTCGTCAGCGAGCGCGACCTCGGGAAGCGCGTCTCCTTCGAGCATCTGTTCGATACCGAGAATGTGTGCAACGTTGTCGTGCACATCCCAGCCGGGGCACGCGGTTGGTGTCGTCCACGCGGCATCATCGAGTTCGAGGCAGACAGATCGCATCGAGTTCCAGGTTTCGGCGAGGCTCGCGACCAGCGCGTGCCCGCGATCCATGGCTGACTCGGGTGCTACCTCAGGCATCGATCGCGCCAGGAGTGTCGGGAGTCACCGTCCACGTCTTTGAAGTGGTGACTTTTCCTTGCGGATCTTTGATATCGCCGTAGCGGTATTCCGTGGTCCACTTGGCAGCAGTCACCGTGCACCGGCCATAACCATGCGAGGTTGAATCCACGTATCGGACATGGGGATTGATGGCTTTGGCATTGCCGAGAATCGCCGCGAACCCTGCTGGGAACACTGAGGACGTCGGTGGTCCAACAAACTCGGTTGCAACGGTCTTTGAGCTCGGGTCATCGAAATCGATCTTCAGGTCGTTCACCCATGAGGAATGAATATCTCCCGAGAGCACGACGGTATTTGGCTTCATCACGTCGAGGAGTTTCTGGCGCTCGGCTCGATACCCATCCCATTGGTCGACGTTGAGCACCGGATCTTTTTCGGCGAGCTGCAATTGCCCCATCATGATCTGTTGTGCGAGCACACACCACGTCACTTCGTCGGCACTCTGCAGTTCATCCAATACCCACGCCAGCTCAGTCGGGCCAAGCAAGGAGTCAGTGTCAACGCCAGCGCAACGCACTGCCACGTCGAGGGGTGACGCGTCGCACGCTTGGTTGTCTCGGTATTGACGCGTGTCGAGGAGGACCATCTTCATCAACGTTCCAAAATCGAGGCGGCGGTAGATCTCGAGATCTGGGCCGGTCGGCTTCGACATGCGGACGGGCATGTGTTCCCACCAGGCCTTGTACGCGGCCGTTCTGCGTGTTGTGAACTCCTCGGAAGACGTGTCTTTGTTTTCGGAGACCAGACCCGCATAGTTGTCTTGGGTCTCATGGTCGTCCCAAATGCTGATCCACGGGGCCGACGCGTGACATCCCTGAAGGTCAACATCGGTCTTGTAGTTCCCGTACCGGTTGCGGTATCCGTCGAGGTCCGCGGGAGCGGGTGTACTTAACGGCCGAACCGCTTTCTCATCGGGTGCATATTCGTAGATGTAGTCGCCGAGCCAAACCACCGCATCGAGCTTGTCGGCGGCCATGGCGCGGTGCGCCAGGTACGCGCCAGTCTGGTAGTCCTGGCATGAAGTAAATCCAAACCGGACCTCGTCCGGCGTTGCATCTTTTGCAGGTGCGGTCTTCGCTCGTCCGACGGTTGACGTCCAAGTGCCGACCTTGAATCGATAGAAGATTTCGGTCGCGGGCTTCAACTTCTTCACGTCAACGTGGACGGAATGCGCATCCTCGGGTGACGCGATGACTGATCCAGATTGCTGAATCTTGCCGAAACGCTCATCGGCCGCCACTTCCCAGGTGACCTTGACCTCGGCGGCTGGAGTCTTTGAGACGTCCATGGGTTCGAGCGCGAGACGAGTCCAAATGACGACAGCGTCCGGAAGCGGGTCACCTGAGGCAACCCCAAGGGTGAACGGAGAAGACTTGAACGTGGTACTCGATGTGTCGGCCTTCGAAGATACAGAGGAGGACTCTGCCTTTGACGAGCCCGCATCATCAGATGAGGACGAGCTCGCTTTTGTGTCCTCACTACCCGTGCAACTTGCCAGCACAGCACCCGCCCCAAGGACGCTCGCTGCGGTGAGAAATGTTCTTCGATCGAGTTCGTGCGTCATGCCAGAACGGTAGCCGCGAACCGCCGTGCCCGGGGAGGGACTTGAACCCTCACACCCCTTTCGAGGTAGGCGGGTTTAAGCCGCCTGCGTCTGCCGTTTCGCCACCCGGGCCGGACTAGACGTTAGATCGCCGGCGAGCTCGGCACGCCAGCGCGCGATCGCGCGGACCGCTCTGGCGCGGTCAGTGTCAGGACCTCGCCCGAGCGCCGCATACGCTCCCGCTGCCAGATCTTCAAGCACGTCATCGCGCTCACGCCCGCGAACCCGGACCGCCACGGTGACCGAGGTGCCAGTTCGCCGGAGCGCGCGTGTCACACCCGGCGTGCGCGGCGGTGCCCGGAACGTCGGCGGTACGACACCCTCTGCTGCGAGGTGCGTACTCAGGCTTCGCGCCACCTCCGCAAACCACATGAATGTTGGGCCGCCCGTCATGTCCCCACTCTGCCAGGAGCGTGTGACAACCACGCCCGCACTGGATCTCGGAGTAGAACTTGCATCTTCGCCCGAATTCCAGTGGCCTATCGGGGTGACCTCACATCCGACGAGCCGCAAAGGGCCAAAGAACCCGTGGATTGAGGACCCGATCGAGCGTTCCAGCGCGCAGAGCCTCGTGCCGCTCCCACGTGCGGGCGCACCGCTCGCCCCCTTTTTCGAAGACGCTGAATACACCGAACTTGCGAGGAACATTCCTCCCGATTCCGAGCTGCGCCGTGGAGACGTGGACGAGTGGGGACGAAGTCAGCACATTCGTGATCTCGCGATGAAGGTCTACGAGCCGATCTACTCGAAGTGGTTCCGTGCGGAATGGGAAGGGCTCGAACACATTCCCGAATCAGGTGGAGCGCTGCTCGTCGCCAACCACGCCGGAGCGATCCCGAGCGATGCACCCGTGATCATGCACGGCATCGAAAAGGAACTCGGTCGACGCGTCTACGGACTTGCCGAGTATCTCTTCCGAGCGTTGCCGCTGTTGGGCACGCTGTGGGCACGCGCGGGCGGTGTGCCTGCACACCCCGACAACGCGTATCGCCTGCTGCACGATCGCAAACAGCTCGCCCTCGTCTTCCCTGAAGGATCAAAAGGCACCGGCAAGTTGTACCGGGAGCGCTACCAACTCCGTCGGTTCGGCCGCGGAGGATTCGTTGAGATCGCGATGCGTGCGGGCGTGCCGATCATCCCGATAGCGGTCGTCGGCGCAGAAGAAGCAATGCCGATCGTGATGAAGTCTTCGCGCCTCGCCAAACTCACGGGACTGCCGTATCTCCCGATCACTGCAAACATGTTGGCCCTCGGCCCGCTCGGCGCCGTGGTGCCCTTCCCCGCCAAGCTTCGCCTCAAGGTGCTCCCTCCCGTCAGCTTCGATGTGCCACCCGACCAAGAGCGGTATGGACAATCACGGGTGATGGACGAAGCCGAAGCGATTCGCCAACAGATTCAAGAGGCCCTCTACGGGATGTTGCGTGAACGACGAAATGTGTGGTTCGGATAGCCATGCGGGTACTCATCACCGGACTCGGCACCTTCTGGGGAACGCGACTCGCACAAGAGCTCGAACGCGATCCGAATGTCGAAATGATCGTCGGCCTCGATTCACAAGATCCGGTACTGCCCCTCGAACGAACTGAGTTCGTAAAAGCTGACTCGAGCTACTCGATCCTCTCCCGCATTGTCCAGGCCACGCAGGTCGATACGGTGATCCACACGCATCTATGCGTGGATTCCACCGAACTCTCCGGACGCGCCCTGCACGAAATCAACGTGATCGGAACAATGAATCTCCTCGCCGCTGCCGGAGCAGCCGGAAGCACGGTCAGAAAAGTGATCGTGAAATCATCCACGCTCGTGTACGGATCGAATTACAAAGACCCTGCGTTCTTCCGCGAGGACTCTCCCCGTTCGCGACCAGCGCACACGCGGGTCGAACGATCACTGCTCGAGGTTTCACAGTTCCTTCGCAACTTCGCGGATGACAATCCGCATGTGCTGCTCACGAAGCTGCGATTCTCGAACGTGCTCGGTGAAGACATGATCACTCCCATCACGAAGATGCTGCAACTCCCGATGATGCCGGAGATCTTCGGCTTCGACCCGCGACTGCAATTCGTGCACCAGGACGATGTCATCGGTGCGATGTTGTACTCGACGCTGGCCGACGTTCCTGGCGTGTACAACGTTGCAGGTGACGGCATGGTGACCTGGTCTGAAATTTCGCGCATGGCTCGCAAGCCACGCATTCCCATGCCACCGATCCTGACGAATTGGGCCCTTGAACCGATGCGGTTCTTGCGCATTGTTGACGTTCCCCCCGAGGTCGAGGCGCTCCTTCGCTACGGCCGTATCGCCGACAATCGGCGCTTCAAGGAAGCGGGCTATCGATACCGCTACACCACCGTCGGAGCCGTCGAGTCGTTCCTCCGATCACTACGACTCACGGCCGCAGTTGGTGATGCCCGCCCGGAGTATCGATACGAGCCGGAAGTAGAAGCATTCTTTCGTCATTCACCCGCAGTGCAACGCCTGCTGAAGCGCCGCGCTTCCGATCAGGAGGCAGCCGCGCCCGGCGCCCGCGAAGCGATCGACACCACGGCAAGCCGCGCCAGACGCCCGGCCAACAAACGGTCGTGATTCTCCAAACGACCCCAGCCGCAGGGGTTCGCGTTCTCACCTTGAACGACCCGGCGCGAATGAACGCACTCTCGGGTCCTCTGGTTTCAGAGCTCGCTGCCGCCGTCGCTGACGCGGAAGCAGACTCGGCGATCTCCGCCCTCGTGATTACGGGATCGGGGCGCGGTTTCTGTGCGGGCGCGGTGCTCGGCGACCTCGATGCACTCGGCAACGACCCCGACGGTGGAGCCAGCGCGCTCTCATCGATCTACGAAGGGTTCCTGTGCATTGAGCGCAGCCCATTACTCACCATCGCAGCCGTGAACGGGCCCGCTGTCGGCGCCGGACTCAACCTCGCCTTGGCCTGCGATATTCGCGTTGCAACGAAGGTGGCGACCTTCGATCCGCGATTCCTTGGCATCGCGCTGCACCCCGGAGGCGGTCACACGCGCCTGTTGCATCGTGCAGTCGGCCATCAAGCCGCTGCAGCGATGTTGCTGGCGCAAGAGGCCGTCGACGGCATCCGCGCCGCCGAGATTGGCCTCGCATGGACGTGCGCCGACGACGTCGTCGGAGCGGCGATTCGACTCGCAACGCAAGCTGCCCAGAGCGATCGGGCACTGCTGCTGCGCGCCAAACAATCGCTTCGTATCACGCCGACTCTCGCAGACCACGCCGAGGCAGTCGACTACGAGCTCGAACAGCAGCTGTGGTCAATCGCTCAGCGCGTGCGTCGCTCATGACCGACACCCGTCACGGACCCGATCCATCGAGTTAAGAGCACATCGCGGCGCTCGAACCAGTCGTCCATGGTGAATGCGTATCGCACGTGGTCTTCCCAGAGCCCACGAATCTGAAGGAAACGGGTCGAGACGCCTTCGTTGCGGAACCCGATCTTTTCTGCGACACGCCGCGACGGTTCATTCCGCGGAACAATTGCGGCTTCGACGCGATGCAATCTCAAGTCCTCGAACGCGTACCGCATCGTGAGCACCACCGCTTCTGGCACCAACGCTCGCCCTGCCATCGCGTGGTCAATCCAATATCCGATGAAGGCATTTTGAAACGGGCCTCGTTGCACGGTGCCGAGACTCACTTCACCGAGCAAGGATTCCTGGACTGCGTCAAAGATCCCAAAGCCGTAGGCAGAGTCGTACTGGCGTTGCCGTTCCCACGCCGCACATCGGTGCTTGAACGCATCCCGGTCGTCCGAGGGGTCAGGGCCCGCCAGATCTGGAAGCGGTTCCCATGGCTCGAGCCAGTCACGACACCGAACGCGGACTTCATGCCATTGGGGCCAATCGTCGATGGTGAGCGGTCGGAGAAGGATTCGTCCACCGCGAATTGTTCTCGGATGCGTCACCATCAGGCACTTTCCCAATCGGATGGCACCTCTGCCTGGGTGCCGCACAAAACTTGCTCCGCATCATATGACCAATAGGGTGTGCCGATGTCTCAACCCGAAACCGAAGTCGTCACGACGCTCTCAGCAGATGATTCCGCGCCCTCGGAGGTGATGGTGTGGGTCGACCTCGAAATGACGGGGCTCGACGTTCGCACGCACACAATCGTGGAAATCGCGATCATCGCCACCGATGCGGACTTGAAGCCACTCGACGATGGCCTCGATCTTGTGATCCGCGCCGAAGATGCGGATCTCGAACACATCGACCCGTTCGTGTACACCATGCACAAACGCTCGGGATTGCTCAAAGCAATTGAGGCGAGCACGACCTCACTCGTCGACGCTGGCACTGCGGCGCTGGAGTATGTCAAAGGTCACGTTGGGCCCGGAATCGCTCCGATGTGCGGAAACTCAATTGGCGTCGACCGTCGGTTTCTCGATGCATACCTTCCCGAACTCGATCAGTACTTGCACTACCGCAGCGTCGACGTTTCGTCGTTGAAGGAATTGTGTCGCCGCTGGAAACCGGCGGAGTACGCACGGCGCCCATCAAAACGCGGCTCGCATCGAGCGCTCGACGACATTCTCGAATCGATTGCGGAGCTCACGTACTACCGATCGGTCTTGTTCTCGGACTGAGATTCCATCACGAGGCCGTCGAGGATGTCAGCTTCGGAGTGCACAATCGCGGTGCTCCCAAGTGTTCGCATGATTGCGACCAGCACGCACATGCCTCCGACGATGACATCGGCGCGTTCGGGTTCCATGCCAGGAGTCGCCAATCGTTCCTCATGCGTCGCAGTCGCAACCTCCCGGAACACTTCCTCGACATCCTCCCGCGTGAGAATGGCGTGATGGATTGCGTCGCGGTCGTAGTCGGGCAAGGCCTTGAAGATCCGTACTGCAGCACTGACCGTGCCAGCGAGCCCGATCAACGTTCGTGCTGCGACGGCGTCAGGAATTTCACGAAGGACATCGGCCATAAAGTCTTTCGCGAACCCGACGGCGTTCGAAAGCTCTTCGCCGCGGGGCGGGTCGGATTCAATGAAGCGTTCGGTGAAACGCACACATCCCATATCGACCGAAGATGCACCGATCGGCTCGTCGATCCCAAGTACGAATTCTGTTGAACCACCACCGATATCCACGACGAGATACGGAGCGGGAGCCGATTGCGGCAACGACGCCGTCGCACCTCGGTAACTCAAGGCCGCTTCTTCCTGCCCCGTGAGCAGTACCGGTCGAAGCCCAAGAATGGCTTCGACGCGATCAAAGAGCGCTTCACGATTGGCCGCGTCTCGAGCGGCCGAGGTCGCAACGACACGGAGCTCGCAAGGACCGTGTGCGTCGAGGTGGGTTCGAAAATCGTGCAGGCAGGCCTCAACGCGGGCGATAGCGTCTGCCGCGAGACGGCCGTCCGCATCAACTCCCGCGCCCATGCGAGTGATCTGCATCAGGCGCTCGACTGTGACGTAGCTGCCACCATTCTCAACATTGGCGATCAACAAGCGAGTTGAATTGCTCCCGAGGTCAATCGCTGCACGCCGCGTCACCTGAGACCCGCAATCACATCGCCGTCGATTTGCTGCAGCGTCCACGCTCCGACGGGATCATCCGCGCCCGAAAACGCGTACGCCACGTGCGCATGGAGGCATTTCAGACCTGTGCGAGTGCCGCCCACTCCACCGGTGGGACGCGGGCCGACATGACCTTGATCGATGAGCGCATCACGTTCCGCGGCATAGGCCGCGTGCGTCGCGGCAATGACCTCAGGAGCGACCGCGGCAGCAGCGGCGTGAACGCCGCCAGCGGACTCGATCCGGCTCACCGCTGCACGCAACGGCGGATCGCAGAGCCAGTACAACGTTGGCATTGGCGTGCCGTCACGCATGAATGGCGCGTTCCGAACCACCGCAGGATCGACACCGCGCCAACGAACTACTTCAAATTCGCATTCGACGGGTCGGCCGAGTAGAAGCTCGGGGCGCTCCGCCGAAGTCACGGACTCGATACG
>JBARPG010000006.1:0-4872 GCA_049642885.1 Acidimicrobiia bacterium
ATGCCACCCGCAGCGAAAACGACCGGGAACTACGTCAACTCGTCCCTCGCAAAAGTCGAAGCACTCAAAGCCGGTTACGACGAAGCGATCATGTTGAATCCGCAAGGCATGGTTTCCGAATGCACCGGGGAGAACATTTTCGTGGCTCGTCACGGGAAGCTGATTACTCCGCCGCTCAGCTCAGGTGCGCTTGAAGGCATCACGCAACATTCGGTGATGGCGATCGCCGCCGATCTTGGGTTCACCGTCGAAGTGGGAACCCTCGCTCGCTCGGACCTGTACATCGCAGAGGAGATGTTCGTGTGCGGAACGGCTGCGGAAGTGTCGGCCGTCAACTCGGTGGATGACCGCCCGATTCCCTGCCCGGGACCAATGACCTCCGCGATTGCGGCCGAGTACGCGCGCACCGTGCGCGGCGAAGTCGATCGTTACAAAGAATGGTGTGAACATGTCCGCTGACCAATCAGAGGTAGTCCTGCCAAGTTCCGTTGAAATCTTCGACACGACCTTGCGCGACGGTGCACAGTTCGAAGGGATTTCGCTGACGGTCGAGGACAAGCTGCGCGTCGCGGAGCAACTCGAATGGCTCGGCGTCCATTGGATCGAAGGCGGGTATCCGCAGGCGAACCCGAAAGACGCAGAGTTCTTCTTGCGCGCACGCACAGAGCTGAAGCTTTCGACGGCAACCCTGGTTGCGTTCGGGTCGACCCGGCGCCCGATGGGCAAGGTCGACGACGACACCACGCTGAAGGCGCTCGTCGAGGCGGGCACTTCCGTTGCGTGCATCGTCGGAAAGAGTTGGGACTTTCACGTCACCGACGCGCTCCTCACAACGCTCGACGAAGGCCGAGCGATGGTGAGCGATTCCGTGAAGTTCCTGTGCGGGGCGGGGATGAAGGTGTTCTTCGATGCGGAGCATTTTTTCGATGGATACAAGGCAAATCCGGAGTTCGCGTTGTCAGTCCTCGAAGCCGCCGCATCGCAGGGGGCTTCATGCTTGGTGTTGTGCGATACGAATGGGGGTTCACTTCCACACGAAGTGCAGCGCATTACAACCGAAGTCTCCCGCTACTTCGGAGATGTGACCATCGGGATCCACACTCAGAACGATTCGGGATGTGCGGTTGCCAACTCTGTGGCCGCGGTCTTGGGTGGTGCGCGTCAAGTGCAGGGTACGGTGAACGGGTACGGCGAGCGGACCGGAAACGCGAACCTCATGACCGTCATCCCTGACCTCACCCTGAAACTCGGTATCGCCACGCTTCCCGAAGGCAATCTCGATCGCCTCACCACGGTGAGCCGTCACGTTGCGGAACTCGTGAACCTGCCACCGCATCCGGCAGACCCGTACGTGGGATCGTCGGCCTTCGCTCACAAGGGAGGGCTGCATACCTCAGCACTTGGGCGCGCCGGATCGAACACCTACGAACACATCGATCCCGCAGCGGTTGGAAATCGAACGCGCGTATTGGTCAGCGACCTTGGCGGCCGTGCCGGCATGTCGATGAAGGCACGGGAGTTCGGCGTTGACCTCGACGACCGCGCAGCAGGAGAACTGACCGAGAAGCTCAAGCAGCTCGAATCAGAAGGCTTCGTGTTTGAAGCGGCCGACGCGTCGCTCGAGCTCTTGATGCGTCGTTCGACTGGCTGGGAACAACCCTGGTTTGTTGTCGAGAGCTTCCGCGTGATCACCGATGAGCGCGGCGACGGCGAAGGGGTGAGCACCGAAGCGACGATCAAGGTGCTCGTTGACGGCGAGCGAGTGATTGCAACGGCGGAAGGGAATGGCCCGGTGAACGCGCTCGACGGCGCTCTCCGAGCCGCACTCGGCGGCCGGTACCCCGCGATTGAGCGCGTGCATCTCACGGATTACAAGGTCCGCGTGCTCGATACTGCGCACGGAACTGAAGCGGTAACCCGGGTTCTCATCGACTCGACGGACGGCAAGGTGGTGTGGACCACAATCGGCGTGAGCGAGAACATCATCGATGCATCCTGGCAAGCGATGTCAGACTCCTTGGTGTACGGCTTGCTGCGCGCAGCCGCGGCGGAGTAGCAACTTCAGATGCCAACGCAACCTTTTGCTGCTCGCCCACTCGCCGACGCGCCGCGCCAAGCGCCGAATTTGGCGCCTGGGGTCAGCCTCCCGCCGGCGATCCGAAGTGTCGAGAATCGCCCCGGCATCGCTGAGGCGCGACGCCATACGCGTTCCGCGATGGGTGGTGATCCTGGACCGAATGCTGGTTTCGCACTCACGCTGGCCACACGAGATAGCGCGTCGTGGTTGCTTTCTCCGTTTGAGCACAGACCCGATGCAATCGCTGTCGTGGGTGAGCTTGCAATCCGTCGCGCAAAACGATTCCACCGCGCACCGTCAGTCAAAGATGTCGAGTTCGCAGTCGAGCTCCTCGGCTACCGGGCGCCCTTGAGCGCAGCATTTGAGTGGCGTCCGATGGTGGCCGCGGGTGCGGCGCATCACTACCAACATCGACGTTTTGTCGTGGATTGCATTCCAGAGGATTTGCTCGGTCTCGATATCGAGGATCTTGCTGCGCACACGGACCGACTTCGACAAGCATTCGGCGTGGCCTCCTTCGGAAGTTCGCACGGGTGATTGCATGACGGAGAACGCGGTAACGCCTACCCCTCGTGTTCGCTTCGCTCCCGCTCCGACGGGTTTTCTGCATGTCGGCGGAGCGCGCACCGCACTGTTCAACTGGCTCTTCGCTCGGAATGCCGGCGGCACACTGGTCCTGCGCATCGAAGACACCGACGTTGAGCGCAGTCGTCAAGAATGGGTTGACGGAATTCAAACGACGCTTGCGTGGCTTGGGATCGATTGGGATGAGGGTCCCGTCCTGCAGAGCACGCGACGTGAGCGCTATGACGACGCCATAGCGCAACTCATTGCGAGCGGCCACGCATATGAAACCTTCGAGACCCCTGAGGAACTCGAAGCGATGAACGAGCAGGCGGTCTCCGAAGGGCGCCAGCCTGGATACGACGGTCGGGGAAGGAACCTGACGGCTGCCCAACGTCAGACATATAAGGCTGAAGGACGGCCGGCAACGCTGCGTTTTCGGACCCCCGACGAGGGTATTTCAGAGTTTGAGGACCTTGTTCGTGGCTCCGTCGCGGTCGAATGGTCCACCGTGAACGATTTCGTGATTGCTCGCGCAGATGCGTCGCCGACCTTCTACTTGGCAAACGCAGTCGACGACGCTGACATGTCCATTTCGCATGTGATTCGCGGTGAAGATCTTCTCGATTCAACGCATCGCGTTTTGGCTATTCGCGCTGCTCTCGGAATTGCTGGAGCGCCGCACTATGCGCACCTTCCGCTCCTCGTCGGCGCCGATCGAGGAAAGTTGTCGAAGCGTCACGGAGCGGTGTCGCTCGAAGACTTCCGTGAACGCGGATATT
Organism: Acidimicrobiia bacterium; assembly: GCA_049642885.1. GTDB lineage: Bacteria > Actinomycetota > Acidimicrobiia > IMCC26256 > JBARPG01 > JBARPG01. Next base: position 3,424 of record JBARPG010000006.1, read on the forward strand.
TGCCGGAAGCGCTGTTGAACTATCTAGCGCTGCTGGGGTGGTCACCGCCCGATGGCGAGGAAGTCATGTCGCGCGATGCAATTGCGAATGCGTTCACACTCGAGCGCGTCACGCACTCACCCGCGTTCTTTGATTATCAAAAACTCGATTGGATGAATGGCGAATACATCCGCGCAATGTCGAGCGACGCGTTCTCCAAGGCTGTTTTGCCATATTTCGAAAAAGAATTTCCGACTGCCGACGCCGCGCTCGTATCGACCGCGAGCGCACTCGCGCAGACGCGTTCTGTGACGATGGTCGACGCGGTTCGGCAATCGAAGTTCTTGTTTGATGATGCACTTGATATCGCTCCTGAGTCGTGGGAGAAACTCGTTGGCACGGAAGGAATTGTCGGGCTCCTCGCCGCGGTTGATGCCCACCTCGCGTCGTGCGAATGGTCGGTCGACGCGATTGATCTGCGACCCGTGCTCGAACCGCTTGGTCTCAAACCACGAAAGGCATTGCCCGCGATCTACACCGCGATCGAAGGACGACACACCGGATTGCCGCTCTTCGAGTCGATCCACACCCTCGGACGAGATCGAGCATTGACCCGTATCCGTACTGCCGCGGAGCGGCTCGCTGGTTAAGCTCTCCGCTCCACCTTCGGGGGTGGTGTAATTGGCAACACGACAGGTTCTGGTCCTGTTTTTGGGGGTTCGAGTCCTCCCCCCCGAGCCACGAAACCCAATAGGCACAGCCTCTGGGGGACGTGAAACATAGTCCGGGCGTTCTGCGCACGGATGTTGATGGCCCCGTCGTCTAGTGGCCTAGGACGTCGCCCTCTCAAGGCGGTAACGGCGGTTCGAATCCGCTCGGGGCTGCGATCGCTGTGGTTGATCGCGTGAACATCTCGATACGTTCGACGCGCTCCATGTTCCGCAATTCCACGCTTCGCTCGAATCACGTCCGACCCGCGTCGGTAACACGACCGTGCTCCTTCTACGCGATTTTTCGCTGCGCTCAAATCGCTCCGCGATGTCGCACATCCGTACTACCGACGCGGGTCGTCATTGACGTTGTGGTGTGACACGTAAGTCCTGGAGGCATGTCGAGCTATTCCCTACGCGACGTTGCGTAGCGATTTGAGCGCAGCGAAAAATCGCGCAGAAGGGAGCGGGGTGAATAGCTCGACATGCCACATGCGCGTGACGCGAGTGTGGAACGGAGTCCCACGTGAGCGACGCGCTCGAGGCGCGTGACGCGAAATGCTTGACCTTTGTCGCGTTATGGGTTCAACTTTCTCTCGCGGGTGGTGTTCGCACTACGCGTCCATGTCATCGACAGGATGTTGTTGACGTGGCTCACCAGTGATGACACAACACCAGAAGGGTGGTGACCGTGCCTCCGGCTAAGAAGACGGTAAAGAAGGCTGCAAAGAAGGCTCCGGCCAAGAAGGCAGCAAAGAAA
>JBARPG010000007.1:0-6308 GCA_049642885.1 Acidimicrobiia bacterium
GGCGATGTTCACAACGAGCGGCGGCACTCCTGGGATCTGTTCGGCGAGTTCTGCGTAGGGCTGTTCTGTACGAGCAGTACCGCGGGTCCAACCACCATGACCGGCAGCGTCATGGCTGCCCCACCGATCGGTGGCTCGAGCGAGCGCGTCGGCCGCGCCCGGGGAAAGGCCGCAGGCTTTGCCGACTTCGCGGATGGCCGAACGCCCGCGGTAGGTGATGACGTTGGCAACTTGCGCGGCACGGTCGCGCCCGTAGCGTTCGTATACGTATTGGATGACTTCTTCGCGTCGAGCATGTTCGATATCCACGTCGATATCGGGTGGACCGTCACGTTCGGGTGAGAGGAATCGTTCGAACAACAAGCCGAGGGCGACCGCGTCGGCTTTGGTGATACCCAGCGCGTAACAAACCGCGGAGTTGGCGGCGGAGCCTCGACCTTGGCAAAGAATGTTGTTGGTACGGCAGAACTCGACGATGTCAAAGACGATCAGGAAGTAGCCCGCGAAGCCGAGCTGTTCGATGACGGCGAGTTCGTGGGTGAGTTGCGCGTGGGCTTTGGCATGGTCGGGATGCGTGCTCGGGTACACGCGAGCCGCGCCCCTCCACGTGAGTTCACAGAGCCAGGACATTTCGGTGTGCCCCGGCGGCGTCGAGCAATCGGGCAAGTTGGGGGCGGCGAGAGAAAGGTCAAAGGCGCACGCGGCGGCAATTTCCGCGGTGCGTTCCACCACCCCAGGCCAGCGCGCGAAGCGGGCGAGTTGTTCCCGGGCGCTGCGCAGATGGGCGAACGGTGCAGCAGGGAGCCAGCCGTCGAGTTCATCGAGGGAACGTCCCGTGCGGATGGCTGCGAGCACGTGCGCTCGATTGCGATGTGCGGGAATTGCGTAGTGCACGTTGTTGGTAGCGACGACTTCGACGTTGGCGGCCAAGGCAAGTTTGACGAGGGCATCGTTGCGATGGCGATCGATCGGGTCGCCGTGATCCCAAAGTTCGACGAGCACACGGTCACGGCCGAAGGCTTCGATCAAACGGTCAAGTTCGCGGCGCGCCCGGAAGGGGCCGTCAGCAAGGAGCGCGGCGGGCACAGTTCCTTTGCGACATCCCGTGAGGATGTACCAGGAGTTGTTGGTGTTCGTTGCCGGGCTCGTAAAGGTTGCGGCACGGGCGGCGTCGGTGAGCATTTCGAGATCGGTGTGCGGTTTGGTTTTCTCTCCTGCCATATGCGCGTGGCTGAGGGCACGGGCGAGGCGGGCGTATCCGTGAGCACCTTCCGCGAGGATTAGGAGATGGCGACCGGGCGGGTCGGGCATGCGGCGAGCAGCTTGGGCATCACCGTGATGGTCGGCGAGGTCGAGAGTGAGTTCCGCCCCGAAGATGGAGGGCAGGCCGACGTTGCGGGCGGCGAGGGCGAAGCGCACGGAGCCGTAGAAACCGTTGTGATCGGTGAGGGCGAGACCAGAAAGCCCGAGACGCGCGGCTTCGTCGACGAGCTCCTCGGGATGGCTGGCACCGTCGAGGAATGAGAAGTTGGAATGGCAATGCAGCTCTGCGTACTCGGGGGAAGACACCTTCGCAGAATACGAACATATGTTCGTGTTTGCAACTGGACTCCGCGACTAGAGTTGTCGTATGAGCGGCCGTCATTTATTCATTTCATTTCCAGAAGAGCTCGTTGAACGACCAATGTTGTACGAGGTCATGCAGCAGTTCGATGTGGTTCCCAATCTTCGTCGTGCCAATGTCGAAGCGCATTCCGGATGGGTGATTCTGGAGCTCGGCGGCGAAACCGCTGCGGTCGACAGCGCCGTCGCCTACCTCGAAGGTCTCGGGTGCATCTGCAACACGATGGAAGGCGACATCGTCGAAGGCTGAACCTTGCACCATGCTCCCGTCGGCCGTACAATGGCCGTACATGAAGGAGCGCACCGTGACGATCACACAACGACAGCGCAATCGACGCCTCGAAATCCGAACCACCGACGATGAGCGATCGCTCATCGATCAGGCAGTTGCAGCCAGCGACACTGACCTCACGAGTTTCGTGACCGAGCATCTGACCTTGGCGGCACAACGAGTGCTCGCCGATCGAGACCATTTCGTGCTGTCCACCAAGGACGCTCGCGTCTGGGATGCGTTGAATGAAGCGCCAGCTCGCGATCTCCGCGGACTCCGGGTGTTAATGAAACGCCCGTCCCCCTTTGCTGCCGAGTGACTACCTCGTATCTACAACCAACGTTGTTGCGAGCGAACCATGTGCTCGATCATTTCAAGTCGAGCTCGGCAGAACAGACCTCATGGCTGCGTGACCACGCACGGATGTCGATCGCAACTGGGACCACTCGCGTACTCGTGGTCACTCAGGCCGGCTCAGATGACGTCGTCGCGTACTACGCGTGGTGCATGGCTTCGCTCAGCATCGGAGCGGCACCGACCCGGGCACGCAAGGGAGCCGGTCAATACCCTCAACCGGTTGCGCTGCTCGCTCGGCTCGCCGTCGACCTTCGACATGTTGGTCGCGGACTTGGAGCCGGGATGCTTCAGGATGTCATCGCCCGCGCCGTCGTCGTCGGCGCAGATATCGGATGTCGTGGACTCTTGGTACACGCAGAATCCCCTGATGCCCGAGACTTCTATCGGTACCTGGTGCCTGAGTTCGAGGCGAGCCCAACGGACGAATTGCATCTGTTCCTCTTGATGAAAGACATTCGCAAGACGCTCAGACAACGCGATTGAGCCCTGGATCTAGACCTGGCATTAATCCCAGGTGCCGATGAGTTCAGCGTTGCCGCGACGTTGGCGAACCAAGTACACACCCTCGCTCACTCGAACCTGCCACCACACTTGACGCGCCCGCGTCGCAAGATCCCACCATCGCAATTCCTGTGCCCATGGACCCGCCCATCCCAGGACCTCCGCTCCACCATTCGCCAATACCGCTGCGCGCAATATCTTCGGCACTCCCCGTGCTTCACCACGCCCGCCGACATGCACCGGGACACCATCTTCCCCGAGGAGCTCCGCGGCGATGGGCTCTGCAAAGACCCTCGTCGGTGCTGGCCCCCGCAACGCTCCCGGCCAGGGGGCAGCGAGTGCTCGCGATGCTGGTGCTTCCGCACCTCCGCGTTCCCCGTACGGGACCCATGCGACCTGTTCCTGCGGAGTGCGCCCACCGACCAACTGCGCCTGCACGACCGCCGACGGGCCGAGCCATCCCACGAGCCGCGAGGCCGCACGATTGACCTGCTCCCGAGATCGTTCATCGCCCCAGACCATGAGTTGCCGACCCCGTGCATCAACGACCTCCTCGGCAGCAAGTCGCACCAGGCTCACTCCCGCCGTGGCGTGATCCCACCCTTCGAGCTGCCAATGCGCACGCGTCGCTATCTCAGCCGAACGCCACGGCAGATCACGCCGCCAACATCGCTCAGTCCGTTCTCCGTGTTCGGATTCAATCGAGACCACCAGCGCGGTGCTTTCCAAGCCGCGTTCGGCCAGGCGAGCGAGCAGCGCATCCGCGAGCTGTTTCACCATGAACACCACTGGATCCATCTCTTGGACTGCAGGCTCAAACTCGTATCGGATTTCCAGCTCTGAAGGTGCCGCCGAAAGCTTCGGCTGCCCAACTGTCTTTCCAGTTGCGAGCGCATAAGCACGCTCCCCTGCCGTACCGAACCGCGCCACCACATCGCCAAGATCAAGGGCCGCGAACGATCCCAAGGTGGTGATGCCAAGGCGCGTGAGCACCGAGGAGAGTGCGACATCTTCGAGCGCGTCCACTGGCCATCTGTCCAAGAAGGTGACCGTTTCTTCCGAGGACACGATGCGATACGGCTCCGTCCGGTGCGTGGTGCTGCGCGCGGCGAGACGCGCCACAAACCGCGTCGCCGCAATACCCACGCGAGCTTCAGGAATGCCGGCGGCCTGCACCGCAGCGATCATCTGCTGCGCTAAAGCCGGTTCGCCGCCGAAGTAACGGGCGGGGCCACGAGCCAGGAAGCCGACCCACCCCGGCTCTTCATATTCGAGGCGCGGGGTGAACGCCTCCAGAGCTCGGACAACCCGCTCAAACGACCGCGCTTCTTCTTCAAAGCTCCCTTCGAGCACTGTTGCCATGGGGGCAAATGCTTCGGCCTCACGACGCCGCATGCCCCGACGCACCCCTGCCCGTCGCGCCGCGAAACACGCCGCACGCACTCGCATACCTCGGCGAGTGGACTCCACGACAATGAGCGGCTGTTCAGGATCTGCGCCGCGCATATGCCGTGCGGCAACCACTGGCCAGTCAGGACACCACACCATCCCAAGACGTTGTTCACCCGAGCGCGCAGCGCCCGCCGTTCCCAGTGTTCCCACCGTTCAACTCACCAGCTGCAACACCTTGGGGACACCACGGGCACTCACCTTGACCTGGCAGGAATATCCGCCAAGCCCTGCATCGTTCATGCCGAGTGTCATCGACATCGATTCCACCCTGCATCGCACTCCCGCTTCAACGGGCCACCGTGCACGGCCCCGTTCCATCACGACCAACACCGAACGGCGTTCTCGCGCACGCGCCACCAAACGTCGCGCGTCACCCACACTGAGGTGCCCGTCGAGTTCCGCAACAACCACGCTCATCGCATCCAATAAGGAGGACACCGTCCTCGTCCACATCGCCGCGGGAACATCGCGCACAACCAGAAGGTGCTCGAGATCGACTCCATGCTCTTCGAGTGCAATGCCATTTAACGACCGGCGCATGTCAACCCATGCGGCCCAGGTTCGTTCGGGTAATCCGCCAAGAAGCGACATGACCATCGTGGTCATTCCCACCGAACATTCCTCGAGTAACACCACACTGCCGCGCCGAAGGCCCCCATCGGGAAGGACCGCATCAAAAGAAGGCCCCGCCGAAATGACATGTTCGCTTCGCAGGGTCGCATGCCCCAGAGGGGCAACTCCAACAAGGGGCGCAATCAGATCGACATGGAGGGAGGACATCCCACCACCGTATCGAACATATGTTCGATACGCCAGAGGGCGATCTCTTTCAGCCTTGCCGGAGGCCCTGCTCCGTCAGCAGCCCGATCTAGGCCAAAATTGGCTTTGGCGTCACGCCAATCGAGGTGAGATTCTCCGGTGAATATCCAGCGGATTCGCCGTAATACTCGAACAAACGCTCAATGGCCTCGACGGCCTTCGGCTCCATCGCAGCCCACGCATCAGCGGCGGCACGCACGGTCACAGTGGACGAATACACCGTCACCGACTTGGCTCCGAGGCCGAAGAGTCGGCGAGCCAACACATTTGAAGGGTTCTCGCGACGCTCGGCAGCCTCAAGAGACTCGAACGACTCAAGCGCCATTCCCGTAATCGAACGGTTCGCCTCGAACACCCGCACCTCGGGGGAAGCACCTGGTTTGACCTGGACTGCAATCGTCTGACCCATGGGGCTCAAGTGTACGAGTGGGTCGCCACCAGCTCCGCCTCCGGAACCGCGCCCCGCGTCCGCTGCGCGCACTCAGAACAAGCTCACCGCTTCAGCCTGCTGATCACGAGGCCACCGCACGCGGCCTGCACGGCCCTCCGCGAAGACCCAACTCTGCCGATGAATGGCACAGAGCCCATGCCCATCCAACCCCGCCAAGTGCGCAGGTGCCGGATATCCCGCATTGCTTTCAAATCCATACTGCGGATACTCGACTGCCAACTCCGCAAGATGCGCATCACGCCACACCTTCGCCACAATCGACGCCGCAGCAATCGTCTGCACGCGCAGGTCCCCTTTGACCAAGGTCATCACCTCGACATCCCGCAAGCGTAAATAGTCGTGCTTGCCGTCCAACAACACGATGTCCGGCTCGAAACCAGCGCTTGCAAGTTCGGCTAACGCCCGCGTCGCAGCCAAGCGCAAAGCCGCAGTCATGCCGAGTTCATCGATCTCCACCGCGCTCGCATGCCCCAATGCAACGCGAGGCGACCACCCGTGAACTGTCGCGAGGCGCTCTACACGCTGGCGCGCATTCAACAACTTCGAATCGCGCAACCCAGCTACCGATGAACTCCCCGCGACCGCCGCACCCACGGTCACACATCCAGCCCACGCGCCGCGGCCAACTTCGTCGATCCCGACAATGACACGGCGACCGGCGGCATACAGCTCCGTCTCAAGATCGAAATTTGCGTCCACCGCCACGGGAGGAAGCTATCCCCCAGGCGCCCGCGCCTCGTAGCATCGGTCCGTGCACGTTGGCGATCGCGTTGAAGTGAAGTCCCGCTTTGACCAACGCTGGACGCGGGGCTTCCAAATCGTTGAAATCACCGA
>JBARPG010000008.1:0-1731 GCA_049642885.1 Acidimicrobiia bacterium
ACCGTGCCGATGCTTAGGGATACTTCGGCGTGACTAGGTTGTGATTGCTTGACGCATTGATGAGACGGCCATGCGCCATCACGAACGAACGCGTCATGATGAGTCTCGATGCTCGAGGGGTCCGGACACCGATCCCGGAGTTCGTCAGGAGCGTGTCACAGGAGGGTCGCGTGAGTTCCAAGGTCCACAAGATCAACCCCAAGGACCGAGCCCAACTCAACCGGACACCGGTGACTTTCTCCCGCGTGGCTGGCCTGTTCCAGCCCCATCGCGGAAAATTGCTGGTGGTGTCCCTCATTATTGTGGTCTCGTCCGTCATCTCTCTCGCCCAACCACTGCTGTTAAGGCTGATCATTGACGAGGCGCTCCCACAGGGGCGGACGAGCCTCCTGGAATTGGCCGTGGCCGGAATGATTGCCGTGTCGATCGTCACTGGCCTGCTCGGTGTTCTGCAGACGTGGCTCTCCACCTCCATGGGACAGAAGGTGATGCATCGTTTGCGGGCTGACGTCTTCCGTCAGTTGCAGTCGCAGTCCATGGAATTCTTCAAGAAAACCCGTGGCGGCGAGGTGCAATCCAGGATTACCAGCGACATCACAGGGATGCAGGCCGTGATCACGTCGACCGCGACGACGATCGCGGCCAACGTGACCACCGTGGTCGCCACCGCGATCGCCATGGCGGCTTTGAGTTGGCGACTGTCGCTGTTGTCCATGGTGATCCTCCCGCCCGCCGTGCTGACGACGAGGCGAGTGGCGATGATCCGCCAGTCGGTCACCCGGCAACGTCAGGAAGCTATGTCGGATCTGCTGTCGCAGGTCGAGGAATCGCTCAGCGTCAGCGGCGCTCAACTCATCAAGGTCCTCGGAATTGCTGACTCGCGACAATATGAGTTCGAGTCGTCTTCCGTGATCCTCAGCGACCTCGAGTTGAGGTCGAAGTTGGCCGGGAAATGGCGCACGGCCGTTATGAACGTCACCTTCGCGTCCGTACCGGCGCTCATCTACTTGGCGGCGGGCTTTGAAGCTACCTCCTCAGGGCTGACCCTCGGCACACTGATCGCGTTCGCCACGCTGCAAGTCAACGTGTTCAAACCGACCCTTGGGCTGCTGAACATCGGTGCGGAGTGGATCGCTGCACTTGCGCTACTGAGCCGAATCTTCGACTATCTCGATCTCCCCGTCGACGTGCCGGCTCCCCGACACGGAATCTGTATCCCGGACGATCACCTACTCGGTCCTCTGCGCTTCAATCACGTCTATTACAGATACCCGGACGCCGACACGGACATCCTGAGCGACATTGACATCACTGTTGCGCCCGGCAGTTCGATCGCCGTTGTCGGAGAGACCGGCTCAGGCAAGTCAACGCTTGCGGCCCTACTGGTCCGTCTTGCCGACCCCACCCGGGGCAGCGTGTGCATCGGCCGGTTCGATGTCCGTGATCTTGACCATCGTTCTCTGACATCTATTGTGGGAATCGTTTCCCAAGACCCTTATCTGTCGCACACGACTATTCGCCAGAACCTTCTCCAGGCAAGGCCGGATGCTTCGGAGGAAATGATCTGGGACGTCCTCAGGGCGGCTCAGGTCGCCGAGACCGTTGAGCGACTGCCAGACGGTCTTGAGACCGTGGTAGGCGCTCGAGGTCACCGTTTCAGTGGCGGCGAACGCCAGCGTTTGGTCATCGCCCGAACATTGTTGCGGAATCCGAAGATACTCATCCTGGACG
>JBARPG010000009.1:0-1676 GCA_049642885.1 Acidimicrobiia bacterium
ATCTGCCTGTCTTCGTCGACCCGTTCCTGCTGTTCAACAGTGACAAGGAGCAGTACCAAGCACTCCACGACCACATCCTCGACTACCTGCGATTCCTCCGTGACCATGCTCACGAACCGCTAGAACCCGGTCGAATAAAGAGCTGGTACACGTTCAGCGAGGTCCGCCAGAACTGGCTCGGCTTCGCGGTCGGCAGCAACCGCGGGCACGGTCTGGGGAGGAAGTTCGCCGTTGACCTCCATGCCGCATTGGGTGACGTGCTGGACAACTTCGGAGACGAGACAATCACGGCCTCCAGCCACGTCGAAAAGCTCGCGCTGATGCGCTCCGGCGTGGGACGAGACACCATCTCGGACCTCACCACGAACCTGATCAAGCATTATCTCTTGCGGTACACGAGCGGCTTCGCCGTTGACAACATTGCGCCGGCGGACCGCAAGACGATCTCCGTTCCACGGGCCAAGTTCAACTACAACACCCAGACGTGGGCGACAGGGAAGTACGACCTCCCATTCACCGACGGTGACTTTGTCATCCTGACACCGACCGACCTGCTCACCAAGGACGACACCTGGATCAACCAGTCCGACATGTTGAGGTCGTTCGACCAGCTCCCCGACGTTGTCGGGAACGACCAGCTTCGTGCCGACGTGACCAATTACCTGCGCATGCGTCTTACCCGCAGATCGTCTGAGCGCGAGCAGCGCGAGGTGCGCAGGCGAGCCCTGCTCCAGTTCCCCGAACTCATCGACTGCTACATCAAGCTCAAGGAGGACACCGGCGAGCAAGCAGTCGCGATCAGCCGAGACAAGGTTGACGATACCCACGAGATGCTGCACGACCAGGTGCAGCGAGCGGCGCGTGACCTTGCTGAGAAGACCAACCTGTTCGCGAAACCATGGACCTCGTACGACGAAGCGCTCCAGGCGATCGAGACTTTCAGGGACTACGTCGAGAACCAGGACGGGTGGCGCGTCATCAACCGCGGCCGCGGCAAGGGCTTTGCGAACGAGGCGGAGGTGCAGGGCTTCTTCGGCCTGTTGCTTCAGCCCTCCCGCTTCGACGTGAATCGCGAGGCAAACAACGGCCGCGGCCCCGTCGACTTCAAGATCTCCATGGGGTTAGACAACACCCTGATTGAGTTCAAACTCGCCAAGAGCAGCTCCCTTGAGCGCAACATGGAGCGTCAGGTTGCGGTGTACGAGAAGGCCAACAAGACCAACTCCTCGGTGTTCGTTGTCATCGGCTACACCCAGACCGAGATAACAAGGGTGGCCCGGGTGATGACGAAGCTGGGGCTGGACCAGCCAGGTGCGAGGAAAGTCGTCGTCATCGATGCATCTCCGAAGGCGTCAGCGTCGAAGGTGTGACGCACACCTGGGTCCCGCTGGATCGGCCGCGATGCGCCACCAGACTCGGCGCACTCGATTCTACGTGCCACTCGGATGCCCAACGGGTCGCAGGCGGCCACGGACGGGCCTCCACTAACTGGTGCTGGCCCGGTCATGTTTCTGACAGTCATGGACACGGAGAACGCGCCCCAGCATGGCGATCCACAGCGCAGGGTTAGATAAACACCGGCATCTCCACCTACGTGTGGATCCTCACCAACACCAAGGCGGACGAGGACCGCGGCACGGTCAAACTCATCGACGCGCGCGAGCTCGGGACGAAGA
>JBARPG010000010.1:0-9283 GCA_049642885.1 Acidimicrobiia bacterium
GTGTACTGCTCCGTTGAGAACGCTGCCGGATCGACTCAGTTTGGGAGCACGGTGGTGGAGCGATCCCTTCCTGCTCGAATCGTCGTCGATTCGAGCACGCTCGATCTCCCGACGGCAATCGCCGCCAGGGTTGTGTGCGGCTTGCAACTGTTCTCATCAGGAGCTGGCGGGGGACAAACAATGACATCCGACGTGGAACTGTGGCTCACCCCAATCGCAGGGCAGACCGAGTTCTAACCGGCGCCTTCGACAAAGTCGTCACGGAGCTCATCGCTGACACCTGAAAGATTCAGCTCGAAGGTGAAGCCCTGTTCAAACCGGTACGACTTGTTGACGTCAACAGGATCGATGCCATTCAGGGCCTCTTTCGCGGCGCGAATCACCTTCGGATGTTTGGCGGCGATGAGCGCGGCGATGCGCCGAGCTGCAGCGTTGAGTTCCGCACGTGGCACGACTTCCTGCACCGAACCATAGGAATGTAATTCCGCCGCGGTCGCGGTGGCAGCCGTGAAGTACATGGCACGCAACTTGTGGGTCGGCACCATTCGCGCAAGGTGCGTTGCCGCGCCGAGCGCGCCACGCTCAACCTCAGGCACACCGAAGAACGCGTCCTCGGACGCAACGATCACATCGGAGTTGCCTACGAGACCAATACCGCCACCCACACAAAATCCCTGCACCGCAGAGATGACGGGGACTTCGCACTCATAGATCGCCTTGAACGCGGCGAAGCATCCACGGTTCGCTCCGATGATCGCCTCGTGCCCGGGCATGCGCTGCATCTCTTTGATGTCCACGCCCGCATTGAAGCCGCGGCCCTCGGCGCGCAGAATCACCACATGCACATCAGGATTGCGCCCGGCAGTGGTGACGTGCTCAGCGATATCGAACCATGCCGACACAGGCAACGCGTTCACCGGCGGGTAGTCAACAACCACTTCGGCAATGTGATCGGTAATGGAACTCGTGACGCCCATGTGACCCCTCTCAGATTTCCGAACATTACGAGGTAGCCTCGGCGAATGGCTGATCAATCAAATGTTGGGCGTGTGGCGCTCGTAACGGGCGGGACAAAAGGGCTCGGCAAAGGCATCGCGGAGCAGTTGCTGCGCTCGGGGTACGCAGTGGCGGTGTGCGGACGTTCGACGCCAGATTCACCGATCGGCGCAGGCGGGCGCACAGCGAATTTCCACGCTTGCGATCTGCGCGATCCCGACCAAGTTGCAGCGCTCATCGCTGCGGTCGTGGCCGAGCACGGCCGACTCGATTTGCTCGTGAACAACGCTGGTGGTTCACCACCAGCTGACGCGGCGACCGTTTCGCCACGATTCTCAGCCTCGATCATTGCCCTCAATCTGACAGCGCCGCTCGTATGCGCCCAAGCAGCCAACGCGGTGATGCAGACCCAAGACACCGGCGGCGCAATTGTGAACATCGCATCAGTATCGGGCACCCGCCCTTCGCCGGGAACCGCGGCGTACGGAGCGGCAAAGGCAGGCCTCATCAATCTCACGAAGTCGCTCGCAGTTGAATGGGCACCCAAGGTGCGGGTCAACGCGCTCGTGTGCGGATTCATCATGACGGAGCTGGCTGACATGCACTATGGAGACGAGGCCGGTGTCGCGGCGGTTGCCGCAACGGTGCCGCTCGGACGCTTCGCCGACGCGAGCGATATCGCCAATGCCGTCGAGTGGCTCGCGAGCGAGCAGTCGAGCTACGTGACCGGCGCTTCTCTCGAGATCCACGGCGGGGGAGAGCGGCCTTCGTTTCTGGCCGCCGCGCAGCGGGGCTAAGCTCTCGCTTTCTCAATCTTCGAGGAGTCCTTCATGACGTCGTTTCGCCGAGGCATTTCTGCTGCCGCTTCCCTCGCAGTCCTTTCTGCAGGCTCCCTCACGCTCGTAAGTGCCCCAGCGGGGGCAGCAAGTGTGGACCCGAAGTTCTGTGAGGCGATGGCATCTGCAAACCAGACGCAGATGCTGGTGGCATTCGCCACGGGGTTTATCGACTCGACAGATGCACTCAATGGCTCCGACGCGTCAAGCTCCTCGGACGCAGGAAAGAAGAGCCCGTTGACAGCGAAGCAAGCGTCGAGTGTGGCGCGGTTGCTATTGGCTCCCAAGACCGGAGCTGCATATGTCGAAGCTGGCAAGCACACATCTGGCAAGTTCAGCAAGGTCCTAACAGAGATCGGCGTCTACATGCAGAGCGCGGAGGGGATCTTGAAGAAGGCGGGTCTGAACGACGGTGCCATCAAGAAGTTGAGGAACCTTGACGTAACAGCCGTGAGCAAGGCCTCTGGCGTCGATGAGCTTGCCGGAAAGAAACTCACGGACACTCAGCTGCTCGCGCTTGGAAAGTCGGGTGAGAAGTGGTCGAAAACCGGCGATGCCAAATTCTCAAAGCTCCAACGTGACACGGCACTGACCGCCGAAGCAGACAAGGCGTTGGCACGGTGTGCCCCTACCGATGGCGCCGGCAAGCCCGTCAAGGACGCTTGCGTGCTGTTCACCCCTCCCGTGCTCGCTGCACTCACAGGAGCAACGACGGACGATGCCAGTAGCGACGACAATGCTCCACTCGCCCGAACCTGCGACCTGAGCGTCGGTGCAGGATCGTTGAGCCTGAGCGTGACAACCGCGAAAATGCAGGCACCGGGGATGAAGTCGCTGAAGGGGGCCACCAAGGTGAAAGGGCTTGGCTCCGCTGCGGCGATTACTGACGGCTTCGGTTCCGCGAGCTCGTCGAATTTCAGCTTCAGTACCTCAGGCAAGACGATTTGGGTGACTTCGAAGTCGACGGCATTCACGCTCAGTTTGAAGAAGGCCGACCCCAACGATCTGTATAAGGACCTTCCGATCACGGACGAGGAAATCACAACGCTCGCGAAACTGATCGCAAAGCAACTGAAAATTTGAGTAGCGTCGGGGCCCATGTCCTCGATTATCGACGTCCAAAATTTGCAGAAATCCTTCGGGGCCACTGAAGCCGTTCGGGGGGTGACGTTTCAGGTTGCGCCAGGCACAGTGCTTGGGCTCCTCGGGCCAAACGGTGCCGGAAAAACGACGATTGTTCGTATGCTCGCAACGCTCCTGAAGCCCGATGGTGGGTCCGCGAGTGTTGGCGGGTGTGATATCGAACGTGAGCCTGATGGCGTTCGCGCTGCAATTGGTCTGACTGGACAATACGCAGCGGTCGACGAGAAGCTCACCGGTCGCGAGAACTTGGTGATGGTTGGCCGCCTGCTCGGGAAGTCAAGATCCACGGCCCGCACCCGCGCTGACGAACTCCTTGAGCGCTTTGACCTGACCGACGCCTCCACACGTCAGGTCGGCACCTACTCGGGTGGTATGCGCAGGCGCGTGGATCTCGCTGCCAGCCTCGTCGGAAGCCCGACCGTGCTGTTCCTCGATGAACCGACCACCGGGCTCGACCCAGCCTCGCGCCTTGGCTTGTGGGAAATCGTGCGCGAATTGGTCCGCTCCGGGACGACCGTGCTGTTGACCACGCAGTATTTGGAGGAGGCCGACGCATTGGCCGATCGTGTGCTCGTCATCGATCACGGACGTGCCATTGCGGAAGGAACGTCCGATGAATTGAAAGACCAGATTGGTGGCCGTGAGCTGCGCGTCGACGTTGTGCGCGGCGAAGACCTCGAGCGCGCTGTTGCCGCTGTGAGGTCAGTGCTCGGTTCTGCTCACGCTGTCCCCGAATCACGCAGTGTGCTGGCAACCGTTGGTGACGACGTCGCTGCCGCCGCGCGAGCGATCGGAGCTCTGGCCGCCGCTGATATTCCATTCAGCGATTTTCACGTGCAACGACCCAGCCTCGACGATGTGTTCGTCGCACTCACCGGCGAGTCGAACCCAGGCGAAGGAGTATCGGCGTGAGCGCCCCTGCCAGCACCCTCAACAACATCCGAGTCGTTACGTGGCGCAACGTGCTGCAGCTCTCACGAAAGCCCGATGTCGTGGTGTTCAGTTTGGTTCAGCCGATCATGTTCGTGCTGTTGTTCCGGTATGTCTTCGGCGGATCTATTGGGAAGTCGACCCAAGCGATTGGGCTGTCGTACGCCGATTTCTTGATTCCAGGAATCATGATCCAGACCATTTTGTTCTCGACGACCATGACTGCAGTCGGGTTCTTCGAAGACCTGCAAAAGGGGATCTTCGATCGCTTTCGTTCCCTGCCGATCGCGAGGTCGGCTCCCCTCGTCGGGAGGATCGTGGCGGACCTGTGCAACTTGTTGTTGGTCTCCGGCGTCATTGTGGCGATCGGATACGTCATCGGATTCCGCTACAAGGCGGGAGTTCTCCCAGCGCTCGGTTCGATCGTGCTCACCATGGGAATCGGCATCGCGTTCTGTTTCCTGTCAGTGATGTTCGCGGCGACATTGAAGAATGTGGAAGCGGTCCAAACCTCCGGGTTCATGCTCATTTTTCCGCTGACCTTCTTGAGCAACGTGTTCGTTCCGGTCCAGACGCTTGAGTATCAGTGGCTACGAACGATCGCCCAGCACAACCCCGTGTCTCGGGTAACCGATGCGTTTCGTGCATGTGCGTTTGGAGGCGAGACTGCGCGTCCCGTGATGATCGCGATCGCGTGGATTCTCGGGCTCACCGTGGGCTTTGCGGCCCTGGCAGTACGTCAATACCGCAAGCTCTAGTTCAGCGCCGCAGTCTGCACGAGCTAGCGACGACCGCCGCCACCTTGCCCACCAAGCGGACGAGGCTTCGGGGGCACTTGGAATGGCGCCTCGATCAACAGGTTGAACTTGTCATCACTTGGCTGGCGTGATTCGTTCAAGTTGCGGAGGTATTCCTTGATCGCAGCTCGAGCGGGAGCCACGTGAGGGCCCTTCACTCCGACGGAACGTGACAACGCATCCTTGGCCGCAACCACGCGTTCTTTGCGCTTTGCTTTGTCTTCGTCGGTCGGCACTTTTGCCGTCACGATTTCTGCTGCGTCATCGCCTTTGAATTCCTGCGATCGCGGCTTGCGCGGTCCGCGCTCGCGATCACCCGTGGGCTTGCCGCCCTTGCCTGCAGGAGCACCCTTGCGAGGCCCACGCGGTTTGCGGTCGCGATCCGCCGCAGGCTTATTGGCGGCCTCTTTCTTGACCCGAATTCCCGGCGGTGGGATGCGGGGACGCAATGGCATTGAACCAGCCGGCGGTGACGCTGGTGCCGGGTCCGTGGGAACCGATGCCGCGACGGCCTCCGCGCTTGGGACGGCGACCGCTTCGGTTCCGCCAGCTTCTGTTGTTTCGACCGTCTCGCTCACAAGATCCTCCATAGACGGGACGCATTGTTGCAGACCGTGAGGCCACAAACCGCCTCGATGCGCGGGTGGCCCCGTGGTTCATAGCGAAAGACCTACGCGAGCGCACGCGCATTCAGAGCCGTCAGTCGTTCGCAGGAGTCGAGGTATTCCTCGACAAGGCGCTGCATCACATCTTGTACACGCTCGACCTTCTCGAGCTGGCCGACGGCCTGCCCGGCGGGGTTGAAGTTCACTGCGCGCGCCGGTTCCGGATACTTGGCTCCGCGTTGCACCGCATCGATCGCGACCATCATTTGGAGCGGCATCGGCAGGGGACCCGGTGACGATGGGCCATCCCACGCTTCAGTCCAGTCATTACGCAACATGCGGCAGGGCTTGCCAGTGAACGCCTTCGAGCGGACCGTGTCGTGGCTCGACGCCGAGAGGTACACCTCTTTTTGAACGTCAGTCGTGTCGGACTCGGCGACGGTCAACCACAGCGTTCCCGTCCACACGCCAGCCGCGCCCATGGCCATGGCCGCTGCGATCTGGCGACCGTCGGCCACACCGCCTGCGGCGAGCACCGGCAGATCGCCGACCGCGTCGATCACCTGAGGCCACAGGACGAGCGAAGCAATTTCTCCGCAGTGTCCGCCGCCTTCGGTGCCTTGTACGACGGCAAAGTCGAGGCCTGCATCCTTGTGACGGAGCGCATGTCGAACCGACCCGCACAGTGCACCGATCAAACGGCCAGTGTCCTGTACCTGCGCAATGATCTCAGCAGGGGGCGTTCCAAGCGCGTTCGCAATCAACTTTGCTTTGGGGTGGTTGAGAATCACTTCGATCTGACTCGAGGCGCCGGCAGCGGTCCATCCCAAGAGCTCGCGGTGTTTTTCGTCTTCAGGTACTTCGGGCACGTGATGGTCCGTCAGGATCTTTGCGGCGAAGTCGCGGTGCTCTTGGGGAACCATTTGGGCGAGCATCTCTGCGAGCTCATCCTCGGTCATGTCTTCGTTCATGCCCTCGTATTTCGACGGGATGACAATGTCGACCCCGTATACGCCATTCTCTCCAACGTGTTCATCGAGCCAGTTCAGCTCGATCTCCAACTCCTCTGGAGTGAAAGCCAGCGCACCGAGCACGCCGAGTCCGCCCGCGTTCGAAACAGCAGCCACAACATCGCGGCAGTGGTTGAACGCGAAGATCGGAAACTCGATACCAAGTCGATCGCAAATATCGGTACGCATGGTGATTCCCCCAGAGGTGGTTGTGGTCGTTACGGATGTTGCGATGATACGGAGATGGTTTCTCCAGCCATGTAGCTCGAATAGTCACTTGCAAGAAACACGATGACGTTGGCAATTTCCCACACCTCGGCGGGGCGGCCGAATGCTTCGCGTTTCACGAGTTCGGCGAGCAGTTCGTCGCTGGTGACTTTCGCAAGGTTGGCGTGCATCGCCAGACTTGGCGAGACCGCGTTCACTCGCACGTTGTGCGCTGCGGCCTCGATCGCTGCACAGCGCGTGAGCGCCATGACTCCAGCCTTTGCTGCGGCGTAATGCGCCTGGCCTTCCTGGGCCCGCCACCCAAGTACCGAGGCGTTGTTGACGACGACTCCGCCGCCACGCTCATACAAATGAGCAAGCCCAGTGCGCATCGATCGGAAGGTGCCCGTCAAGGTGACATCAAGCACCTTGGCCCAAGCGTCATCGGTCAGGTCGACGACGTTCCCGGTGCCGCCGAGGCCAGCATTGTTGACGATCACATCGAGCCCGCCGGTGGCGGTAATCGCCTCCGAATACAAGCGCTGAATGTCATCCTCATTCGTGACATTGCAGACCACGGCAGCGAGAGGAGCGACGCCGGTGTCTGCAGCGAGTTGTGCAGCCGCTTCGCCAAGACGGCGTTCGTGTGAGTCAGAGATCACCACTCGCGCGCCTTCTTCGGCGCATCGTCGGGCGGTGGCATAGCCAATTCCTGATCCGGCAGCGGCGGTAATCAACACGGCCTTGCCTTCGAGCAGATTGTGGCCGGGCACGTACGCCGGCGGCGCGGGAATCTGGCTCATGGTCGTGGCTCTCGTGGAAGGTGCAGCACCTGTTCTCCGATCACGTTGCGCTGGATTTCATTTGACCCGCCATAGATCGTGTCGGATCGCGTGAAACAAAACAAACGCTGTTCCGCCGAAAGCTCGTACGGAAAGTCGTCGGCGATCATCGCATCGGCTCCGTGCACATCGAGCGCAAGCTCCCCGAGATCTCTATGGAAGCTCGCCCAGTGCAATTTCGAGATCGCCGTTGTCGGCGTCACCGTGCCAGCTTCGAGCGCGCCGAGGGAGCGAAGCGAGTTCAGTCGCAGCAATCGCAAGTCGACCTCAGACCGAGCAATGCGCTGCCGAAGAGCCGGTTGGGTGTTGATCTGGCGCGCCTGCGCAGTCGCGATCACGCGATCTAATTCGTTTCGGAAATCCATCTGCTGGCCGAGCGTGAGCGCTCCGCGCTCGAAGGCCAACGTTGCCATCGCGATCTTCCAGCCGTCGTTGACGGTCCCGATCACATTTGCCGTGGAGGTACGCGCCTCGTCGAAGAACACCTCATTGAATTCTGAAGTGGCTGTGATCTGCTGAATCGGACGAATCTCCACGCCGGGTTGATCCATCTCAACGAGCAAATAACTGAGACCTCGATGTTTCGGGGCGGAGGGATCGGTGCGCGCAATAACAAAACACCAGTTCGCCCACTGGGCCAGCGACGTCCACACCTTCTGGCCGGTAATCACCCATTCATCGCCGTCGAGTACGGCCTTGGTCGACACGTTGGCAAGGTCGCTCCCAGCATTCGGCTCGGAGTATCCCTGGCACCACAATTCGGTGCCTTTGGTGATGGGAGGCAAGAAGCGCGCCTTCTGTGCATCGGTGCCATAGTGCACGATCGTTGGGCCGATGAGGCCCTCACCAATGAGGCCGATGCGTCCCGGCCCATGCGCACGCGCATATTCCTCGTAGAAGATGATCTGGCGGCGCAGTTCCATATCTTGGCCGCCGTATTCTTTCGGCCAACTCAAACAGGTCCATCCCGCAGCTCCCAGAGCCTGCTCCCATGCCAACCGCTCTTCAAAGAGTGAGTGTTCGTCGCCCGGGCCGCCTCGGCCACGCACCACGCGGAACTCGCCATTGAGTTGAGTGCTTAGCCATTCGCGGGCCATTGCCCGGAAGGCTTCATCTTCTGATGAGAAACGAAGATCCATGCGAGGTTGGAGCGTATCTGACGACCCCTCAGATTCTTCTGTCGCTTGTAGGGTGCGGCCGATGGAAATTGAGCACTGCTATCGACATACCGATCGTGAGACGGGACGGCACTGCACCCGATGTGGGAAACCAGCGTGTCCTGACTGCCTCGTGCAGGCTCCGATCGGTTCGCACTGTCTCGATTGTGTGAAAGAACAACGCGCGGGCAGCACGCAATTCGCAGTCAAGGCGAAATTGGCGCAGCCGAACCTGATAACGAAAACACTCATCGGCATCAACCTCGCGGTGTTCGTTTACGGACTGACGCTCCGATCGGTTTCTGGCTCGGGAAGGCTCACGAGTCTCGACGTGGATTTCGCGTTGTTTGCTCCCAACGTCGCGAACGGCGAGTGGTACCGGATCGTTACGAGTGGGTTCTTGCATTCCGGCTTCCTCCACGTCGCAATGAACATGTACGCGCTGTGGGTGCTTGGTGCTGCAATCGAATCGATGGTCGGCCGTGTCCGATTCCTGGGGATCTATATCGTCGCTCTGTTCGGTGGTAGTGCGGGAGCGCTGGCGCTGGATGCACTGCAAAACACGCCCCGACTCACCGTTGGAGCTTCGGGCGCGATCTACGGGCTGTTTGGCGCTCTCGCGGTTGCGTTGCATCGCAGTGGTCGCAGCATCTTCGCGAGCGGCGGCGGCCGCTTCCAGTTCGGGATCGGCGAGATTCTGGTGCTCAACCTCGTCCTGACGCTCACGGTCCCGGGCATCTCCATCGGCGGCCACCTGGGC
>JBARPG010000011.1:0-6702 GCA_049642885.1 Acidimicrobiia bacterium
GGATGGGGCATTGTTCTTGTCAGAGGATGCGCTCGCAGCGTATGAATCACTTATGAGTTCTGAGACCTTGGAGCTCGCGATCGGATCTTCCGATGAACGGACTGCCGAGTTGTTGCGCCGTCTCGCCGTCGAAGAACTCCCAGCCGAGAACGTCGACCTCTTCGCCGCTGAGGCGATCGCGTCGCTGGTCGCTGGCGCAGCAAGTGCGATGCGGCGCGTACTCGTCCGCGACGGCGATTCGCGCGCAATCGAATGTTCACAACTACTCGACCAATTGCGGACCGCGCGCCAAGCAGACGATTGGCAAGCGGTCAGAGCGTGTTCGCTCAGGTTGCTAGGGTTCGTGACGTGGGAGGCGACGTCACCGAACCAATCCGAGGAGATGACCTCGGACACGATGCAGTTGTCGTAGACATCCATTCGCGATCGCGCGATGACCATGGTGTCGACGTGCCGCCAGCGCTCACCTCTGAAGAGTCGGACCTCCTCGATGCGATGTTCGCGAGACTTGAGGATCGCGAATTCGTGACGACCGGCGAAATATTCGCGGCCTTTCACACCATCGAGCCAGAGACCGACCGATTGAAGAAGATCTTCGACGCGATCCACGACCGCAAGATCACAATCATTGATGAGATCCAGGATGAGTTGTCTCGAGAGGATCAGGCGCTCCACCAAAGTGAGCCAGAATCCGGGGCCGTGCCAGCGGTAGAAGGTCTGGGTGGTGAGCGCACGACAGACTCGCAAACGCCGGTGATGAAGCGAGCCGGTTCGCGCACTTGGCGCGGCGAAGACGACGCGTTGCTGAGTCGAAATGAAGGCATCAGTCTCGATCCAGTCCGGATGTATCTGAAAGAAATTGGACGCGTGCCGCTCTTGACCGCGAATCAGGAGGTCACCCTCGCCCAGCGCATGGAAGCTGGGCTCCTAGCAGTCGAGCGCCTCGGTTCTGACGATGTGACTGAAGAAGAACGGCCAAGTGTTCGCGCTGTGAAGCGAGATGGAGAGCTCGCCAAACGCCAACTCACCGAGGCCAACCTGCGCCTGGTGGTTTCGATCGCGAAACGCTATGTGGGGCGCGGCATGGCCCTGTTGGATCTTGTGCAGGAAGGCAACCTCGGGTTGATGCGTGCGGTCGACAAGTTCGACTACACGAAAGGGTTCAAGTTCTCGACCTATGCAACCTGGTGGATTCGCCAGGCAATCACGAGGTCGATCGCAGACCAGGCGCGTACCATCCGCATCCCGGTGCACATGGTGGAATCGATGAACAAACTGCTGCGGACCCAGCGACAAATGCAACAGGAAATGGGACGCGAACCGTCAGTGGAAGAGCTCGCAGAGAAGTTGGAGATTTCGACCGACAAAGTTCGTGAGATTCAGCGCATTGCCCTTGACCCGATTTCACTTGAAACGCCGGTGGGCGATGAAGACGACTCGAGTCTCGGCGATTTCGTCGAAGACGCTTCGGCGATAGCGCCCTCATTTGCGGCGGAGCTCGACCAGTTGCGTGATGACGTGCGCGAAGCCTTATTGGAATTGAATCCTCGCGAACAAGAAGTGATCGCTTTGCGTTTTGGACTGGATGACGGCCAGGTGCGTACGCTCGAAGAGGTTGGCAAAGCATTTGGGGTAACCCGGGAGCGCATTCGCCAGATTGAGGCGAAAACGTTGGCGAAGTTGCGACACCCGACACGTTCAATTCGCTTGCGCGAGTACCTTGAAGAGAACTGACCTCACCGACCGAGTCGTCTGAGCGACGAGGTGTCAGGTGGTCACGGGGCGGTAGCTCAGTGGTTAGAGCAGGGGACTCATAATCCCTCGGTCGAAGGTTCGATCCCTTCCCGCCCTACGAAGTGCTGGTGTGCTTTCGTGTTCGGCGTTAGCCGAATGCGCCAGCAGATTTCAGTTCAGCAATGCGAGCGGGCGAATACCCAAGGACTTCTGACAGCACTTCATCGCGGTGTTCGGCGACGGTTGGAGCTCGGGTGGGCTCCGCAATCTCGCCATCGATCAATTTGATAGGCAGCGCGAGTTGGTCTGCATCGAGGCGATCGGCCGAAATCCACGTGAAGCGATCCTGAAACTGCGGATCGTTCACGATGTTCTTCGGTGTGTTTACGGGAGCGATCGCAGTGTTCTTTTCGCTACCGAATGCGATCCATTCCGCGCTTGTTTTCGTGGCGAAGATTGTCGTCAGTTCACGCTGCAGTTCTTTGTTTCCAGGCGCGTGATCTGCATACTTCGAACCGGGCCAGCGCTCGAAGAGGTCCATCCGGCCCACACCGTCACAGAAGTTCTTCCAAAACTCTTGCTCCGACGCCATGAATAGGACATGGCCATCCGAAGACGCGTAGATCTGATAGCGCACGCCTTCTTTCATTCCCGCGGTGCCAGGGGCGCGGCGTACGTAGTTGTCCGACTTGTTGCCCGTCACTTCAGACTCGGGACGGTCATACGCTCGCCAGGACTCGATGCGATACCAATCCATGTACGCGGCGGCATCGGACTGGGCGATTTCCATGCGCGTCCCCTCGCCCGTCTCACGAGCATGAATCACCGCCGCCAAAATCCCAAAAGCACCCATCAGCGGTCCAGCATGAATCCCCATGGAGGGATGTTCGGGAATGTAGGTCATGCCTTCTTCGTCCACCGAAGGGTTCACGAGTCCCGCCCAGGTGTCATAGGCAACGCCGTGGCTCGGCAGGTTTTGATAGGGGCCCGTCGCTCCGTATCCAGAGATGGTGCAGAACACGATTCTCGGATTGGCCTCTTGGAGTCGTTCCCAGGTCAACCCGCGCTTGGCGAGCGCACCGGGGCGCATGGCTTCGACGACGACATCGGCATTCCGCACGAGATCCAAATAGATCTCGACCCCTTCAGGCGTTCGGAGATCGAGCGCGACACTGCGCTTTCCGCGGTTGATGTGCAAGTGCATGAGTGAAACGCCGTTCACAATCGGCCACGTCATATCCCGCACGTAGTCACCCGTCGGCGGTTCGATCTTGATGACGTCCGCCCCGAGGTCCGCCAGGTGAACGGTGATCGCAGCCGGACCGAGCATTGACGACTCGACAACGCGCAGACCGTCCAAGAGTCGAGTGGGTTCTTTTTGAGACATGCATACCTCCGCGTCGGACCTCTCGATCGTAATCTGACGGGGAGTCAGATTTTCTGAGCAACGCCAACGAAGTCAAGGATTCTTCACAGCTATTGCTAACCTGCAGCGGCCTGAAGGCTCTTTCCGGGGTAGCTCAATTGGCAGAGCAAGCGGCTGTTAACCGCTAGGTTGAGAGTTCGAGTCTCTCCCCCGGAGCCACGGCCCTGCCGATGACGAAAGCTCCATCACGTGTCTAGAACGCCACTCACTCCCGAGGAACTCGCAGATCTGGCTCTCACGCTGCCGGAATGGGATGTGACCGCCGATGCGTTGATTCGCACCCTGACCTTCCGCGATTTTGTTGGCACGTTCGGATGTGCGAGTCGCGTCGCATTGATTGCACAACGCATGGATCATCATCCCGATATGGACATTCGTTACGACACGCTGACGTTTCGCCTTTCGACGCACACCGCGGGTGGCGTCACTGGCATGGATGTGAAGCTGGCATTCGCGATCGAGAATGCGTTGACACGATGAGCCCGTGGATGATCCCGATCATTCTGATTCTTGCGGGGGTAATGCTTGCCCTGTTTGTCGCATACGAGCGCGCGCCTGACCCGATCGAGGCAGCGCTTGCGTGGTGCCGTGAAAACTCGATGCCCTCTGCGGTCATCTCCCACACAGAAGTGCATCGCGATCGGGCACGCGTGACGTGCGAAGGCGACGGCCACGTCGCCGTGCTCGAACTGGCGCGTGACGAAGATCTCTGGACCGTTGAATCATCGACGGACGTGCAATGAGCGCAGCACTCAGCCCAGAACTCTTGCTCGAAGTATTTGCCGACACCGCGAAGGCGATCGGTGCTGCCGTGCGACAGATCCCCGCAGCCGAGCGCCGAGAACGAACCGACACGCCCGGGCAATATGCACTTGACCTCATCGCTGACGCGGCGGGTCTTGCCGTCTTGTCCAAAGTCCCGGTGAAGATCCTGAGCGAGGAGAGTTCCTGGTCGGGCGCCAGCGACTCGTCGATCACGGTGGTGATTGATCCGGTCGATGGCTCGACCAATTGCGCCCGGGGCATCCCATATTTCGCAACCTCGATTTCTGCCCTGGTGAATGGCGAGTTCTATGCATCACTCGTGCAGAACCTTGCGACCGGGACTGCAACCACCGCGACACCAGATGGGGTGTGGCGGGATGGCGTGCCGGTGCAGTCTTCGTCGGTGACAGCAATTGAACGATCGGTGGTCGCAGTTTCTGGTTTGCCATCTGCCCATTTGGCGTGGAAGCAATTCCGTGCACTCGGAAGCTGTGCCCTCGCTCTGTGCGATGTGGCGGCAGGATTGCTCGATGCCTATGTCGATACGGGGCGTTGGCATCGCCCGTGGGATTACTTGGGCGGGTTGCACGCATGCACGCACTCGGGAGCTGTGTTCATCGAGACGCACGGCGAGGAGCTCATCGTCGCCGAAGATGGAGCGACTCGCGGAATGCTGGTTGCCGCCACCCCCGAACTGCTCGAGGCGTTGCGACCCATCATCCCCGCCGCATGAACGACGTTGCACGCTTGCTCGACGTCGGCCTTGAGGCAGCACGCGCGGCGAGCATGATCGTTCTTGATGGCGCGGGCAACGCGCTCGATGTGCGATCGAAGGGCCAAGGGGATTGGGTCAGCGAAATCGACGAACGCGCGGAATTGGCAGTTCGCGAGGTCTTCGCGAAACACACGCCACATATCCCGGTGTTTGGTGAGGAGGGTGGAGGCGCGCTCGGTGAGGAAGTGTGGTGTGTTGATCCCCTCGATGGAACTTCCAACTTCTTGCATGGCCTTCCCGCGGTTGGCGTTTCGATCGCGCTGATCCGCGATGGTTCGCCAGTGGTCGCGGTGGTCGATGCGCCGTTCTTGCGCACAACGTGGACGGCGACGCTTGGTGGTGGCGCATTTCAGGACGATCAACGAATTTCGGTGTCGAATCAGCCGATGCAGCGGGCGATTGTCGCGACCGGATTCCCATTTCGCCGGCCCGAATTGCGGGCGCCCTATTTGGAGATCTTTAAAGATGTGATCGAAGCCGTCGAAGACGTGCGTCGCTGCGGCGCTGCGAGTCTCGACTTGTGCTGGACGGCGTCAGGAGTCTTCGACGGGTACTTCGAGTTGGCGCTCAGCCCCTGGGATGTTGCGGCGGGCGGTTTGATTGTGCGTGAAGCCGGAGGCGTGGTCACGGATTGGTGGGGGAGCGCAACCCCCTGGCTCGAAAGTGGCAATATCGTTGCTGCAAATCCGTCAGTGTTTTCGGGGCTCATCGTGCATACCGAAGGGTTCCCTCAGAAACTCGTTTGACTTTCGATGTCCGGGTCTGATTGCATTGCAGACATGTTTACCGCCGGACTCCTCATTAGCACCGCCTCGTGCGCCGTTGCTTATGCGTTTGCGTCTGCGCGTATCGATTCCAGCGGGACGATGATTCCAGTACATGCCTGGAATACGCAGAAGCGCAATCCCCGACGGAGGTCTCAGCCCTAAGTTCTGTTCTGAACGAAGCACGCAGACCGGCCGTCGGGGAAACCTGACGGCCGGTTTCTTTTTGTCCACATTCGCGCACCAACCAACCCAACAACCAACACTCAACCCCACAAACGAAAACCGAATCCACTGGAGATTCCAATGACACAGCTCATCGACATCGTGACCACCGAACGGACTTGGTTCCGTGACGCGGCGTGCCGAGATGGCGACGCCTCGCTCGTGGACCTGTTCTTCTCCGAACACCTTGAGGACATTGCGCGCGCCAAGGCGTTGTGTGGAATGTGCTCAGTTCGCGCTGCATGTCTCGAAGCCGCAATGGAGCGGGAAGAGCCGTGGGGTGTGTGGGGCGGCGAGCTGCTCGTCAACGGCAGCGTGACCGCGCACAAACGCGTACCGGGGCGGCCGCCGAAAGTGCGACCGGAGTATGCGTTTGAAGATCCCCTTGTAGGTCTGCTGCCTGTCAGTGCCTAGGACGCGAGCTCACCGAGGCAACGGCCGATTCCGACGAGTCCCCCCTCCGTCGAAATCACATGCGAGCCTCGGTGATGGCGCCAGATTGTGTGGTCGGGAGTTGTCCCTCCTCCTCCCGACCATGCCAAGGTCATCGCGAACGCGTCAGTCGTTCCTGCAACGGAATGCGCCACTCATCGGCAAGGAGCGAATGCTGTGCGAGTGTTTCGATGAGGTCGCGATGTTCGAGGTGCCGATCGCTCATCGCCTCGTGTGCGTCGAACACTGAAACACCAACCGAATCTCGTTGAATGCATTTTATCGGCCCAGCGGTGTTCACCGTTCCAGGTTGAAGCACTCGGAGATACCAACCGGTTCGTCCGTTCACGCGCATGAGCTGTTGGATATCGGATCGTTCCCGGTATAACGCAAGCTTGAAACACGGCCACCGCGGTTGGCACACCTCCAGGAGTGCGTCGCCCCAAGCCCACTGATCACCGATGTATACGTCGTGTTCCGACACACCGATCGTGCTGAGGTTTTCTCCAAAGGGTGCCGGTCCAAGCGCTGCGCCAAGTTCCGATTCCCACAGCGAAAGGTGTTCGGAGGGATAGGCGTAC
>JBARPG010000012.1:0-3318 GCA_049642885.1 Acidimicrobiia bacterium
CACCATCGTCGACATCGCATTGGCAATCGCTGAGTTTGAACCGGTGCGCTTGCTCGCTCGGCCCGAGGAAGTCGCGCCCCTGCGCTCTGAACTCGGTGAAGGAATCGAGGTGATCGAAGCCCCGGTCGATGACCTTTGGGCCCGCGACACTTTGCCGAACTTCTTGGTGCGCACGAACGACGAGGGCGCACGAGAACTTGGTGCCTCCCATGCCCGATTCAATGGCTGGGGCGGAAAGCAGATTCATAGTGGCGATGCATTACTTGCCGAGTTGGTCGCCGCGAACCTCGGTATCTCACTGCAACCGAGCACGCTCGTTGGTGAAGGTGGCGGCATCGAAGTCGACGGGCGGGGGAGCGTGCTCGCTGCTGCAAGTTCGTGGGTGAATGAGAATCGAAACCCCGGCATGTCACGGGCGCAAGTCGAGGCCCACATCCTCTCCATGCTGGGCGCCGATCGCATGTTGTGGATCGACGGGCTCGCGGGCGCTGACATCACCGACGGGCATATCGACACCTTGGCCCGCTTTGCGAGCAGCGAGATCATCGTCATCGACAAGCCCGCGTTCGAAGACCCCGAAGACCCGTGGGTTCAGGTCGCCGAGCGCACCCGCGAACAGTTGACTGAGGCGCGCACTGTCTCAGGCAAACCCTATGAGCTGATCACGATGACCCAACCCGAGAACCCTCGCGGGTCTGGCGATGAGTTTCTCGCCACGTACATGAACTTCTATGTGTGCAATGGTGCGGTCATCGCTCCGAGTTTCGGCGATACATCGGCCGATGATGCTGCCCGCGGGTTTCTTGCAGAACACTTCCATGATCGAGAGGTTGTCATGATTGATATCGACCCACTCGCAGCAGGCGGTGGTGGCATCCACTGCGCTACCCAACAACAGCCATCGCTGAGCACATGAGGCGGGTCATCGAGCGGGTGCGACCCGTTTCCCCTCGCCGACTGGCTGCTCGCGTCGCATTGCTCCTCGTGCTCGTAGCGCTCGCGATCGGTGCATCGACCATATTCACATCGCAACGCGAGGGGCGTTTCGCCGTTGATGAGATCGGAGCGGACACAAGCGTCAAGAACCGCGTTGATGTGACGCTGCTCGCCCGCACCGTTGACGCGGCCGCGCAAGAAGTGCGATTGCGGATGTACGTCGTTCCGATCGGTTCCTTCGCGGACGCAAAGGGTCGCTTCGCACGATCGGTTGCGCTCGATTCCTCAAACGAAACCGATAAAGGGCTACTGAAGATCGAGATCGGCTCAGCGCCAGCCGTCACCGAGTTCATCACGACGTTCGAGGAGGGCGAAGACGTTTCGTATCCCTTCGATCGGTACGCCGGTTCGGTATGGCTCGAGGTCACCGACACGACCGATCCCAGTGTGAAGGGCGGCCCTCCCAACGTCCCCGTTCGGCTCCGTTTCGAAGCCGCGGATTCCAATTTCCGATATGCGATCGCCGATCGAGGTGACGAAGTTCAACCCGAATTCAAGCTCACGGTCCAACGAAGCCCACTGGTACGCGGCGTCGCAATCACCCTCATCGGACTCATGTGGGCGTTGGGTCTCTCGGTCGGGATCATCGCTTGGTATGTCGTTCGCTATGAACGATGGCGCCATCGGGCGTTCGAGTCGCTGGCGTGGATGGCGGCGATGCTGTTCGCATTAGTTGAGCTGCGTGGAGCTTCGCCGGGAGTGCCGGCTTTTGGCACGCTGTTCGATTTCGCTGGATTCTTTTGGGCCGAGATCATCACCGCTGTGTCCCTATGTGCAGTGGTCGCGACACAAGTCCGCGCGGAACGGACTCGATCCGCTCCGGCCCCGGCCCTCGGGAGTGATGAACATTCCTGAACGCATGTTGCCGCCATTTGTGACGGCGACCGATCATGACGAGCCCTCGGTGTTCCACGTCGAGAATCTCATGCGCGAGGCGCGCCGCCAACGCCAGCTCGGCTCGACCCCCGTACCCGAGGTCTGCCTGCTCGATCCGGACGGCGACACGATCCGCTACCTCGAACCCCTCGGTCGAGCGACCCGCCACACCGACTGGGCCTGCTACCACTCCGAGCTGTGGACCACCACGTACGACGGCCTCGAAATCGGGATCGTCCCGTGCGCGGTCGGCGCCCCCTACGCGGTGCTTGTCGCCGAGGAATTCGCCGCATCGGGATGTCGGCTGCTCGTGTCGGTCACCTCCGCCGGAACCATCACCCCGCTCGGCGTCCCGCCCTACTTCGTGCTGATCGAAAAGGCCTGGCGTGACGAGGGCACGAGCCATCGCTACCTTCCACCAGGTGAATGGGCCACCATCTCTCTCGACCTTGACCGAAAACTCGACGGAGCATTCGGTGAATTGAGCGAACCCGTCTACCGAGGTGTCAGCTGGACCACTGACGCACCCTTCCGCGAGACCGCCACTGCGATCGAGCGTGCGCGCACGGCAGGAGTCCATGCCGTCGAAATGGAAAGTGCCGCGCTCTACGCGTACGCCGAGGCCCGTCAGCGTGACGTGGTCTGCATCGCGCACGTGACCAACACGATGGCCACCGACGGCGATGACTTCGACAAGGGTGATGACCACGGCACCGAACACATCCTCGGTGTGGTCAACGTCATTGCACGAGCTTGGTCATCCGGCGCGGGCGCACCGTAAGGGCAAGGCCGAGCGCTGCGAGCACTGTGGCTGACGAGGTGGTTGAGCCAAGGCCGACGATGGTGCCATCAAGGTCGTACGTCACGAACATGATCGCTGCTGCTCCGAGGAGGACCACTCCGAGGACTCGGGATACCTCCGGAGCGCCGCGTCCCTGAGCGGTCCAAGCTGAGAGGCCGATCACGATCAACAGAACCCCGAGCGCAACCGAACCGCCGAAGAGGTTTCGGACGAGATCCCCGGGGAACTTGGCCGGGTCAGCGAAAAAAGTGAACGCGGTGCCGCTGACACCTTCGCCAATATGCACCAGCGCCATGGCTGCCCCAAACGCAGCGGTAGCGGCGGCCATCGTCCTCGCTGGAGGCTCAGCATTGTTCTGAGCCGTGGCGATCACGCCGATATGAATGGCGATCATCAGCAGGTATGCCCAATACCACTCGCCCGGCGCATTCGCTACCGATGCCATGATTCCGAGACTCATCGCGATTCCAGCGAAGCCAGCGGTGCGTCGAAAGCGCCCGGAAAGGAGGAGCGCGGCCACAGCGCCCTCGCCGAGAATGGTCACCCAACCGAAGGCCGTCAGGTTTGGGCTGATGACGTGCTCAAACAGCCAACCCGAGCCTGGAAATACTGGATAGTCGATCCCGTGCTGCACGTACTTGCAC
>JBARPG010000013.1:0-3561 GCA_049642885.1 Acidimicrobiia bacterium
GTGCAAGGTGGCACTGCCGACGGGAAGACGAGCGTCATCCTGGGTGGCTCCATTCCCGGCACGAATGCTGCGCAGCGTCCGGAAGCGACTTCCTCGGTGTCACTTGCACCTGGCGAGACGACCTCGAGTACGACCGCTGTGCCGCCTCCGCCTCCGCCAGTGTTAGCGCTTGGCGATTCGGTGATGTTGGGCGCGGCGCGTGCCATCGTCGAGCGAGTCCCCGCTGTGGTTGTGAACGCCGCGCAGAATCGCCAGTTTGGGGAAATGATCCAGTCGATCAAGGGGTACAAGGCGTTCGGTCCCTTGCAGGCCGTTGTCATTCATGGTGGAACAAATGGCCGGATCACCCAGGCACAACTCGACGAGATGTTGGATCTCTTGAAGGATGCAAACGTCGTGGTCTTCTTCAACCTGAAGGTCCCAGGCCGGGGGTGGGAAGAGCCCAATAACGCGCTGCTATCGGGTGCGCGTGACGCGAAAAACGAGGACGGGACACCGAAGTATCCGAACTTCTGGCTTGTGGATTGGAAGACCTTCGGTGAGCTCAATCCGACCTTCTTCTATAAGGACGGCATTCATCTCAACACCCAAGGCCAGACGGCCTATGGCGACTTGGTGTTACAGAACCTGCGGCTCGCGGAAGAACGCGCGGGAATCGTGACGACTACGACGACTGCAGCCACGACGACGACTACCACGACCGCGGCTACGACGACCACCACATCCGCAGTCGCGGCGCCCGCCGTTCCCTGATCGGACTCAGGCTCTGCCCTCCCTGAGCGACAGGGCAGAGGCTGGACGAGCGGCCTTAGCCGAGTTCGTACACCACACGAACGGTGACACTGCGGGATTGTGTGCCGCCACTGAGTGGGACGCTTGAAGCAGCGTCAGCGCTTACCCTCGCTGCTTCGTAGGCCATAGGCGTTGCCTCGGGGGCTGAAGTCTCCTCGATGCTCTTTACTCGAAGCACTTTCAACCCGGCGCCTTTGGCGAGTTGGTCGGCCTTCTCTCGAGCATTCTTGACCGCTCCGCCGCGGGCCTGAGCCAGCATTCCCGTGTCATCATCGATTCCGAAATTGACACCGTTCATTCGAATTTCGTCGCCGACTTCACGGGCCGCGGCGTCGATCGTCGAACCCGCCTTGCCAAGATCGCGAATGGTGGCGCTCACCGTATTCGAAACGCGGTATCCAGTGACTTGCGTCCCGTCGTTGTTGTAATTGGGGTAGATCGAAAAGTTGGTGGTGGCGATGTCATCGTCTTTGACACCAGCATCTTTCAACAATTTGATCAACGCCGCAGCTCTGTCGTTGGACCGTGTCAGCGCGGCCGACACGCTCGCGCCATTGACATCGACGCCGAGCGACACGGTGATGGTGTCGGGCTTGCCCTTGACGAGCCCGAGGCCGTCGACGGTGACCACAGCCGGTTTCGTGCTCGATTCAGCCTTTGGCGCCGCTGCACCAGAGATTCCGACCGATCCGAGAGCGAGCCCAGTGCCGAGCGCAAGTGGCACAAGTGCCAAGGATGATTTCTTCAAGCTGCGCATGGCGAGCTCCTTTCTGGAACGGCTCAGTGTGAGCGCGTCACAGCTTGGACGCTTGCAGGCGCGAGAAAGTTCCCGGTGGATGTTCGTATTGCTTGAAGGGGGAGCCGTGGCGCAGCGAGGCCGTTGTAGTGGCCGACGTTTCAGCGCGGGGGCTTAGCGGCCGGCGAGCGGCTTGCGGCCGTGGTTCGCCTTCTTGCGGCGGGCGTTGAGCTTGCGCTTCTTTGTTTTCTTGCTCACAACGATCTGCTCCCTACGAGAGCCAGCAACGCTAGTGGCTGCGGGTATGGCGATGTCGAGTCGGTACCCTTCCCGGCCATGGAACGCTTCGGATTTGTTGGTCTCCCAAACGCAGGGAAGTCGTCGTTGTATAACGCTTTGGCGGGTGGCGGCGCGCTGGCCGCTCCGTATGCCTTTGCCACAGTCGACCCCAATGTTGGCGTGGCGCGCATTCCTGACTCTCGCTTGGATCATCTGGCCGTGATGTCTCAGACGAAGAAGACGGTCTACGCGGCCGTGCAATTCGTTGACATTGCCGGGCTGGTGAAAGGCGCGGCGCAGGGCGAAGGACTCGGAAACCGTTTCCTGTCACATATTCGTGAGGTGGAAGCGGTCGTCTACGTGTTGCGTGCCTTCGCTGATGATGACGTGGATGGCAGCCACGATCCTCTCGAACAGCTCGCGACCTTGGAGCTTGAGCTTTCGATCGCGGACTATGACGCTGTGTCGAAGCAGGTGGAACGCCGCCGGCGCGCGGCGAAAGCTGACAAGTCCTTACTCCCGGAGGTCGAAGCCTTTGAGGCAGCAGAGAAGATATTGGCTGACGGGACGCCGCTGTATCGCTCCTCGCTCTCCGCGGATCAGTTGGAACTGCTGAAGCCGTACACCTTGCTCACTGCGAAACGTGCGATGGCCGTGGTCAACATCTCCGAGGATGAGATCGGGAATGAGGCCACGTTCGAAGCGCCGGTGCGTGAGGCGCTGGGCGCGGTCGGGAGCGACGGTGGAGAGGCCGATGTGGTCGCATTGTGCGTACAGCTCGAAGCCGAGGCCGCGATGTTGGAGGAGTCTGAGCGCGCCGAAATGTTGGAAGGCTTCGGACTCGGCGACGGAGCCTTGCCGCTCTTCGTTCGGCACGCGTATCACCTGCTTGGGTTGCGCACCTTCTTCACCACGGGGGAGAAGGAGACGCGTGCATGGACCTTTCGCGCGGGGTACAAAGCACCGCAGGCGGCGGGGGTTATTCATACGGACTTCGAGCGGGGCTTCATTCGTGCTGAGACGATTCAGTGGGATGAGTTGTTGGAGCTCGGGTCATGGGCGAAGGCCCGTGAGACCGGGAAGCTGCGCATCGAAGGTAAGGACTACGAGGTTGTGGACGGCGACGTGATGGAGTTCCGCTTCAACGTGTAGTGGTGCGGCGAGCGGATTGAGTCGCGGAGACCGACCGATTCGATCACGTCTCTAACCGGGTCTCGGCTGCGGCGACCAACTTCTCGGCCCACCGAACGCAGCTCGCAGCATCGCCTTTGCCGATGTCCACACTCTCATAGCCAGCCTGGGTCTTGCGATCGAGGGCACGCTTCAACACCGTTGCAAGGTTGCGGTGTCCCCAGCAAGGGCAATGCCATCGAGGCGGATCTGCTCCACGAGTGGATTCTCCGACCGAGCGAGTTTCCGCCAGGAGGAAAGCGAGTGTTCGACGAGCTGGAGGTCGTTACCTGTCCAGACGCGGACATCGGCCTGCAACTGCGACAACCGTTGGTGCAGATCTGGCGAGTCCAGGTCGTCGGCGACGACCAGGAGATCAACGTCGGACTCCGTGCGAGCTTCGCCACGGGCGACGGAGCCGAACAGCCACGCACCTTGTAGGTCGGGCCATGCTGAGAGCCGCTCTCGGAGGCGGCGGATCAGCTCACCGCGCAAGCCAGCGAGAGCGATCAGCGGACCCGCGGCGAGGTGGCTGCGATTCAACGACACCATCGAGGATCGGCCAGACACGGACTCGGACACAA
>JBARPG010000014.1:0-11907 GCA_049642885.1 Acidimicrobiia bacterium
CGGGAATGAGGGTGAAGGAGAGTTCCCGCCCCTTGCGCATCACGGTGACCTCGGTGCGTCTTCCGAGTCGCGGCTCGAGACTGGCGGTGACCTGCTTACCAGTGGTGATCTTCATGCCGTCGATGGCAACAATGACGTCGTCAGCCTTGATCCCGGCGGCAGCCGCCGGGCACTCTGTGTTCGCTGGACTGTTCGGGTCATCCAAACTCCGACACTTCTCAACGAGTTGGTTGATGCGATTGCTCGTCCCGAACTCGCCTTGTCCCGCAGCGACCGCCCAAAAACAAAGAAAGGCAAGCACGAAGTTGACGGTGACTCCACCCATGATCGTGGCGAAGCGCCAACGGAACGGAGCTTGCCGATACGTCCGCTTCTCAAGTGCGGGATCGACCTTTTCAAGGTTCGTCATTCCAAGAATGCGCACATATCCACCGAGCGGGAGCAGCTTCAGGCCGAACTCGGTCTCGCCGCGCTTGCGATACCACAATCGGGGACCGAAGCCGACGAAGAACTCGCTGCAGGCCATACCAGCGCGACGAGCAATCAAGAAATGGCCGAGCTCGTGGGCGATCACGATGGTGAGCAGAATCGCAACGACGATCAACGGCTTGCGCCACGTTTCCGACACGATCGCCGCGGCAATCAAAGCGAGGAAACCAATTCCTGCAAGCGCTTTGACAACTTGGGGTGCCTCACCCGTGTTGGGTGCGCCGCGCTCTAAGAATCCGACCGGCTGCGCGTCGGCCTCGATGGTCTCTTGGTTCTCCTCAAGCATCACGTCTCGCGATCTCCGCGCGGGCGCGCTCTCGTCCAAAGGCATCGGCGGCGATCACGTCGTCAACAGTACTGGCCTCAGGGGCGGGTACTGACCGCGCCGCTTCGATCACCTCGCTGATCTCTATCCAGCGAAGGGTTCCATCGAGAAATGCCTCGACGGCAATCTCGTTCGCGCCAGACAGCGCCGCGGGCGCGCCGCCGCCTTCGCGACCCGCCTCGTACGCGAACTCAAGGCACGGAAAGGTCTCGAAGTCAGGCGACTCAAAGGTCAGGGTCGATGGCTGTGACCAATCCATGCTGCCGAACGGTGTCGAAATGCGATCCGGCGCTCCGAGCGCCAGTCCAATTGGCAGGCGCATATCAGGCTGCGAAAGCTGCGCGATCGTTGCGCCATCGGTAAACGTCACCATCGAGTGCACAATCGACTGGGGATGCACCACGACACGAATCTGGTCGTAGCCAACGTCAAACAACTCGTGCGCCTCGATCACCTCAAGTCCCTTGTTCATCAGCGTGGAGGAATCGACCGTGATCTTTGGTCCCATCGACCACGTGGGGTGCGCCAACGCTTCTGCACGAGTGACCTGCGCGAGCTCCGAGCGGATCTTTCCCCGGAACGGCCCGCCACTTGCGGTCAGCACGATCTCGGCCACCTCCCCAACGCGACCTGCTCGCAAGCATTGCCAAATGGCGGAGTGTTCGGAATCGATCGGGATGATTTCTGCGCCGGGGTTCGCGTCGCGCACCGATCGGACCACTGGCCCACCTGCGATCAAGCTCTCCTTGTTTGCCAGGCCGAGGCGCTTTCCTGACTCCAGCGCTGCCAAGGTCACCGGCAGCCCCGCGAAGCCAACGACTGCATTGATCACGACATCGACATCATCGGCACGGGCAAGGTCCGCTACCGCTTCTGCCCCATCGGCAGCAACGCGACACCGATCTGGCGACACCCCGAAGCGCTCCGCCTGTTCCTGCATTTCCGCGAGACGTGTACCCGTCGCAAGGGACACAACCTGAAATGCATCGCGTTCGGCCGCGATGACTTCGAGCGCTTGGGTGCCGATCGATCCAGTGCAACCGAGCAGCGCGACACGTTTCACGCGGGCTTCGCCTTAATTACAGGAGCGCCGTGTAGAGGAACCAGCACGCGGGCAGGCAGAACAACATCGCATCGAACCGGTCGAGCACGCCGCCATGACCAGGCAACACCGATCCGAAATCCTTGATGCCGAGATCACGCTTCAGCATCGATTCAGAGAGGTCTCCAAACGGGCCCATGATGCCAACGACCAGTCCGAGCAAGATCCCGTGGCTGACGCCGCTCCACGCATCAATCGTGAAACTGACGATGATGCCCACGACGATCGACCCAAGCAACCCACCAAGGAGGCCTTCAAGCGTCTTGTTCGGCGAGATGCGCGGCGACAGCGGGGTCTTGCCGATATTGGAGCCGACGAAATATCCGACCGCATCTGCAGCGGCCACGCACAAGACGATTCCGAGCAGCGCTTTCGTCGAGTAGCTCTTGCCGCCGTAGACGAACTGCCCCCCGAAGGCGGCCATTCCGCCGATATAGGCGAAGCCGAGCATGCTTGAACCCATCGACAAGACCGGACGTCCGCCACCGATGCCAAGCAGGTACCACAAGAACATCGCCCACAAAACGACGACGAACACCACGAGCGCGGCGGACAGACCTTTCCACGCCACCGCCATTGGCATTGCTGCCGAACCAAATAAGCACAACAAGGTCGCCGGCACCGATCGCATACCTGCAAGGCGAAGCCCGTCGAAGAACTCGTAGGCACAGAGGAACGCCACAGCGCCCACGACGATGGCAGCTGCAAAACCCCCGGTCATCAAACAGATGAATCCGACGACAGCCAGCACGATTCCCGTTGCAATCGCGGTGGGAAGATCGCGCCCGCCGGAGGAGCTTTGCTGCACTGGCGGACGAACTGCGCCGCCACCAGATCGTTGACGAGCGCGGCTGCGGGCACCAGCGCGGGGTGTCGCAGAGACTGGCTCCGGCCGCACTGCATCTTCTTCGTCGAGGGACGCGAAGCCGCTGTCATCTTCCCAGTCTCCAGGTGAGTTGCGGAAGCGAGGGGTCGAGCCGGTGCTGCGCTCCTCCGCTCCACCATCGATGAGCACCTGGGGAATGGCTCCGGTTGCAGGTTCACTCCAATGAGGAAGTTCGACATCGCTCGGCTCTGACGCGACGTGCACTGGTTCGACGCTCTCAAATTCGTTCGAAGGCGCGCTGCGTGCCGCGTATCCGCTGAGCATCTCTTCTTCATCGATGGCATATTCGCCAGTGATGGGTTCGTCGATATTGGCAGCGGGTCGAGCTCCTGCAATGTCGGGGATGTCCTCGGCGGGATGCACGGGCTCGGGAACAAGTCCCTGCGCCGAAGCAGACCAACTCGGTGGAGTCTCGTCGCGACGTGCGACAGCAGGGGTTTCCCCTGTCACAGCTGCACCCAAAATACGCACGCCTTCACTCGGCTCGGTGCGTGGTGTCCACGTTGGCATTGGCTCATCGTTGAGATCGGCCAATTCTGCGAACTCGTCGTCGTGTTCGTGATTCACGTCACGCCTCCCTTGCAGGTTCGAAGTCAGACTTCGAGCAGTTCCTGTTCCTTGTGTCCCAGCAACGCGTCAATTTCGGCGATCACGTCATTGGTCATCTTGTCCAGTTGCTTTTCCACTCGCTCCAGGTCGTCACGTGAGCATTCACCCGCGCGTTCGCGTTCTTCAAGATCAGACCGTACCGCGCGGCGAACATTGCGAACGGACACCCTGCCGTCTTCCGATCGTGCCTTCACCACTTTCACGAGTTCTTTCCGACGTTCCTGCGTGAGTTGCGGAAACACAATTCGGATGATCGAACCGTCATTGTTCGGCGTCACGCCAAGGTCCGACGATTGGATCGCCTTTTCGATGGCACCCATCGCGCCCTTGTCGAACGGCGACACGACAAGAATGCGCGGCTCGGGAACTGAGAACGATGCGAGTTGCTGCAGCGGAACTTCTGAGCCGTAATAGTCGACGCGGATTTTCTCCACGACGCTCGGCATTGCGCGACCCGTACGGATCGTGCCGAACTCATCTTTGAGATGTTCGACTGCTTTCTGCATGCGCTGACGCGCTTCGGTGAGAGCCTCTTCCATCATGATGCCTCTTCCCCTCCAACAATCGTTCCGATCGCTTCGCGCTTCAGCGCTCGTGCGATGTTGCCCGGCGTTGACATGTCGAAGACCACGATCGGCAAGTGATTGTCCATGCAGAAGGTGATGGCTGTCGAGTCCATGACCTTCAGACCGCGCTCGATCACTTCGAAGTGTGAAATGGCCGACAACTTTGTTGCAGTGGGATCAAGCTTCGGATCTGCGGTGTACACCCCGTCAACTCCCGAATGCGTCCCTTTCAGCACCGCGTCCGCGCCGATCTCCGCGGCGCGCAGAGCGGCCGTGGTGTCGGTGGTGAAATACGGATTGCCGGTACCCGCGCCGAAGATCACGACTCGACCTTTTTCGAGGTGGCGGCGCGCACGCAGGGGGATGTACGGCTCGGCGATTTGACTCATGGTGATCGCGGTTTGCACACGCACCGGTTGACCCGTTTGTTCGATCGCGTCTTGCAATGCCAACGCGTTGATGACGGTCGCGAGCATTCCCATGTAGTCGGCACGGGCACGGTCCATACCGCGAGTCGCGCCGTGCATGCCGCGGAAGATGTTGCCACCTCCGACGACGATCGCAACTTCGACTCCGAGTTCTTGGTGTGCGGTCACGACTTCCGACGCGACACGTGCGACCACGCTCGCGTCGATTCCGTATCCCGTCTTTTCAGCGAAAGCTTCGCCGGAAAGCTTCAGCACTACCCGCTGGTAGCCCGGAGCCATCGGCTATTCGCCTCCCGCTCGCACTCGCACAAACCGTTTTATCGTTGCTCCACTCCCGAGGCCTGAGATCAAGCTGGCGATGTTCACTTTGGGGTCGCGCACGAACGGCTGCTCGAGCAACACGACTTCTTTGAAGAAGCCGCCGAGACGCCCTTCGACGATTTTTGGAAGCGCCGCTTCGGGTTTGCCTTCGTTGCGCGTGAGGGTTTCGTAAACGGAGCGCTCATTGGCAACAACGTCTTCGGGCACGTCGTCTCGCGTCAGGTAGCGCGGCGCGGCTGAGGCGATGTGTAGCGCAATGTCGTGCGCAACCTCCTGTGCCTTCACGTCGCTTGGGTCAACGCCGCCGAGCTCGACCAGCACGCCGATGAGGCCGCGGTCCGCTTGGTTGTGTTGGTACCCGTCGACAATTCCGTCGGCGCTGGCGTATCGAAGGACACGACCGAGTTCGATTTTCTCGCCAATGCGTGAAGCCAACTGGCTCACGGTCGTGGCTACCGTTTCTCCGCCCAGGTCGGCATCGGCAATACCGTCGTCGCTACCGGCCGCGACGAGCGCGGTGACCTTCGGCAGAAGGTCTTGGACATCGGAACCTTTGGCGACAAAGTCGGTCTCACAGGTGATCTCGACGAGTACGCCGACATTGTTGGCCACAGCGACGTTGACCGCACCGTTGTTGGCGTCACGGTCGGATCGCTTGGCGGCACCAGCAAGACCCTTTTCGCGGAGCCAGTTCTTTGCGGCGTCCATGTCGCCATTGGTCTCGGTGAGGGCCTTCTTGCAGTCCATCATTCCGGCCCCGGTCGACTTTCGCAGGGCTGCTACGTCTTTTGCGTCGATTGACATCCTTCGTCTTCCTTCGTTCGTCGGGTTGTTGTGTGGGGTGGTGATGCGGTCGGCGGAACCGATCCTTCACCTCGACCAATCAAGCTTCGGTTGCCGCCACGTCTTCTGCGGCGGCCGCGGGCGCCTCAACAGGAGCCTCGACTGCTGCGGCAGCGGGAGCATCCGATGCGGCTTCTGTTGGGGCTGCTGCTGCGGCTGCTTTCTTGGCGGCCTTTTCTTCTGCGGCCTTCTTCTTGTTCTCGGCGAGGCGCTCTTCCCGTGCCTTCTGTTGTTCGGCAGCTTCGACGCGAGCCTTCTCCTGCAAGAGCGCTCGACGCTCCAACTCTTCGGGGTCGATTGGCGGACGGTTCGCGACCGTCGCCTTCGTCGTGATTGGGCGAAGGTTGTTGCGCTTGTAAGCGTAGGCGCCTTCCTTCACGGCTTCGCTCAACACTTTGCACATGAGCTGCGCCACACGGATGGCGTCGTCATTGCCCGGGATCGGGTAGTCGACAACGTCAGGATCGCAGTTCGTGTCGACAATCGCGACGACCTTGATGCCAAGACGGCGAGCTTCGGTCACTGCAATGTGTTCTTTGTTGGTGTCGATCACGAAGATCGCGTCGGGCGTCTTGTCGAGTCCGCGAATTCCACCCAGGTTGCGCTTGAGCTTCACTGCTTCGCGCTTGACCTTGAGGCCTTCCTTCTTGATCATCTGTTCGACTTCGCCCGTCTCGATCTGACGTTCGAATTCCTTCAACTTCGAAACGCGTTTCGAAACGGTCTGGAAGTTGGTGAGCATGCCGCCGAGCCAACGGAAGTTGACGTAGGGCATACCGCATTCGAGTGCGTATTGGCTGACCGCGTCTTGGGCCTGACGTTTTGTGCCGACGAACAGGATCGTCCCGCCGTTGGCAGTGAGGTTTCGCACGTACTTGTAGGCCGTGTCGACAAGATCAAGCGTCTGTTCAAGATCAATGATGTAGATACCGGAACGTTCGCCGAAGATGAAACGCTTCATCTTTGGGTTCCAGCGTCGGGTCTGATGCCCGAAATGCATGCCAGATTCAAGCAATTGCTTCATGGACACAGCGGCCATGGTGATTCTCCCTCGGTTAATCAAACATTCACGGCGCCGAAGCGACCGGGGTTGAGTGAATGTGTGATGTGGTCTCGTCCGTGCCGGAATGGCGCGAATCGAATGGTCAGTGTAGTGGCTGGGCCTCGAATTGCTCCATCGGTATCAGCCGAGCGTGGCGGCGGACCGCAAAGAGCGGGGCTGGATCGATGTATTCGCCATTGCGGCGGACAGTGAGCAGCAGCGTGGGGCCTTGCGCAGTTCCAACCTGATCGCCCGCTCGTAGCACGGCGTTCCGCTCCACATTTCGTTCGAGCATCGGGCCGAGCGTCACGAGAAACACGGCTGGCGTTGCCGGGCCAATCTCAATCGTCACCCACTGACGGCCCGCCACCGTTCCCGAGAAACTGACGCGCCCACCGGCCGGAGCGACAACGACAGTCCCCCCAGGCGCGGAATATGAGAGCCCGCGTTGGCCAGCCGAGTAGGGGCCGGTGGCGTCGAATCCACGAAACACCGGGCCTGGAACCGGTGGAATCAACATCGCAACTGCGGCGACAATGCGCGGAAACGCGCGAGTGAAAGAGCGCATCATTTCTCATCTCAGGATGTGGTGCTGAGGGAAGCTGCCGGTTGCGCTCACACGCTCGGCGGGTTTGCGATCGGTTTACGGGACGGGTTCGGTGAACCGAGACCGCAACTGCAAGATCGCCTTCGTGTGGATCTGGCAGGCGCGGCTTTCAGTGACTGAGAGTACTGCGCCGATCTCGGCGAGTGTCAAGCCTTCGTAGTAGTAGAGCGTGAGCACGAGTCGCTCTTTGTCGGGCATGCGATTGATGGCGTCGGCCAACACATGTCGAGTCTCTTCTTGCTCGAATTGTTCCATCGGGTCTTGGTTCGGGTCACGAACCCCCTCCCGAGCGCCTGCTCCTTGACCGTTCTCGCTGCCACCCACCACTTCGTCGAGGGCGGCGATTCCTACGAACGAGATTTGAGACATCATCGATGAGAGATCATCTTCGGAGATACCGAGCTCCGCAGCGATTTCTTTGTCGTCGGGAGCGCGGCGCAGCTCATGTTCGAGTTTCGAGATGGCGCGCTCGATATTGCGGGCCTTCGCTCGAATGGACCGCGGCACCCAGTCGATACTCCGGAGTTCGTCGATGATCGCGCCTTTGATGCGCGCGATGGCGTAGGTCTCGAACTTGAATCCTCGTTCGGGTTCAAATTTCTCGATCGCGTCGATGAGTCCGAAGATGCCGTAGCTCACGAGGTCAGATTGTTCGATGCGCTGGGGAAGCCCGGAGGCAACCCGTCCGGCGACGAATTTCACGAGCGGTGAATAGTGGAGGATGAGGAGGTCGCGAGCATCCGCGGCCCCAGCTTTGAGCTGATCCCAGATTGACTTGACGACGTCGGCCTCAAGCGGTCGGCCATCGTTGTTGTTTTCGTAGCGGCGTGTGGGGGCGGTGGATGCTGGCGCCGCGGGTTGAGCGCGTCGCCTGGCCGTGGTCTTTTTTGCGACCGCCTTCTTGACGACCGCTTTCTTTGCGACCGCTTTCTTTGCGACTGCCTTCTTTGCGACTGCCTTCTTTGCGACCGCCTTACCAGCGCGGGTGGGCGCGGCTGACCCGCGTTTCGCGGTGGTCTTCTTAGGCTCGGGGGTGGGAGGCGTCATAGCTCGCTCGGAGATGTTCCTTCGTCAAGTGCGTATAGATCTGGGTGGTCGCAAGGTTGGAGTGGCCGAGGAGTTCCTGTACGGAACGCACATCGGCGCCTCCCTCCAAGAGGTGAGTGGCGTATGCGTGACGCAGTGTATGGGGGTGAACACCGGGACCGAATGACCTCTGCACAATTCTGCGAACATCACGGTCGCCGAGCCGTGTCCCACGAGTGTTCACGAACAGCGCATCACCCCGAGTTACTCGATGTTCGGTGAGTGCGCAGCGTTCCGCAAGGTAGGCCTGCACTGCCGCGATCGCGTGATCACCGAGCGGCACTCGGCGAGTCTTGGACCCTTTCCCAGTCACGGTGATGCTCCGAGCACCAAGATCGATGTCCTCGAAGTCCGCACTGCATAACTCGCCGACACGCAACCCGGCGCCGTACAACAGCTCGAGCACGGCCTGATCCCGCACGGTCACGGCTTCGCTATTCGTCAGCGTGTCGACAACCTCATGCGAACTCGGCACGCGAGGCAGGCGGCGTTCGGGGCTCGGCGTGCGAATGCGCAACGTTGGATCGACCTGGCATCGATCAGTCAGCACGGCCCACGCGAAGTAACGCCGCACCGCGGAAACGCGCCGGCCGATCGTCCGGCGAGCGAAGCCACTCGTCGTCAAGAACGCGACGTAGCGGCGCAACAGGGTCGGAGTCACCGCTGAGGGATTCGAAATATCGCTTCGCGAACACCACTCATGAAAATGGCGGAGGTCACCGTCATAGGCACGCAGTGAGTTTGGCGATAGTCGAAGCTGA
Source organism: Acidimicrobiia bacterium (assembly GCA_049642885.1). Lineage (GTDB taxonomy): Bacteria > Actinomycetota > Acidimicrobiia > IMCC26256 > JBARPG01 > JBARPG01. Next base: position 9,066 of record JBARPG010000014.1, read on the forward strand.
GCATCCAAGAACGCCTCGAAATCCCAGGATTGACGGCCAGCCACGCGCCCGATCGTACCGGGCCTTTCGCCAATTTCGGCGGCAACGACCTTTCGTCCCGCGTTGACGTGGGCCAGCGGAACCGCGAGCATCGGTGTTGACCGCCACAAAGGAGTTGCTATGGAAATCACGAAACACACCACCGGTACGCCGTGCTGGATCGACCTCGGTACGCCTGATATCGGGGCGAGCAGCGCGTTCTATTCAGCGTTGTTCGGTTGGGAGATTCCGCCGGGTGATGAGGCATTTGGTGGATACACGATGGCCACCTACCAGGGAGCCAAGGTCGCTGGGATCGGCGGGCAACAGAATCCTGGCCCGCCGTTTTGGGCCTCGTATATCTGCACCGAAGACGTCGAGCTGACCACAAAGCTCGTCTCCGAAAATGGCGGCCAAGTGCTGGTGCCGCCGATGGATATCGCGGACTCCGGGCGTATGGCCGTGTACATGGACCCTGCCGGCGCGGCGATTTCCGCGTGGCAGCCCGGGCTGGAAATTGGTGCAGAGCGCGTCGCGGAACCAAACACCTTGGGTTGGATCGAGCTGATCACGACTGACGTCGCTGGTGCAAAGGAGTTCTACAAAGCCGTGTTCGGATGGAACGCTACGAGCTCAGAAGCAGGCCCTCCCGGCGGCTACACCGAGTTCAACCTCGATGCCATGCCCTTCGCTGGGATGATGGCGAAGAACGAGGGAATGCCCGCGGAGATGCCCTCGATGTGGACTGTGTACTTCCAGGTTGCGGACTGCGATGCGACCGTCGCGAAGATCAAGGAACTTGGCGGCGCGGTGATGATGGGTCCGGAGAACATCGAGCCGGGACGCTTCGCAGTGTGCGCTGACTCGACCGGTGCCGTGTTCCAGGTCATCCAAATGTCCGAGGCAATGACTCAGGGCTAAGCAACTCTGCCGACTGCTGCGGCCGCTGTCTGGCGAGCCGCAGCGGTAGCTTCGCCCGATGTCCTCGCAGCGTCACCCGGAGTCCTCGCGGTTTGCCGCGGAGCCGTTGCAGCTCGGGCAGATTGTTGTTGAACCGCCAGTGGTCTTGGCGCCGATGGCTGGTGTGACCAATGTCACCTTCCGATCCTTGTGTCGTTCGTATGGCGCGGGGTTGTACGTGAACGAAATGGTTTCGGCGCGTGGTGTCGTCGAAAACAATGTGCGTACTCGGCACATGTTGCAGTTCGCAGCCGACGAACCGGTGCGCAGCATTCAGCTTTTCGGTGTTGATCCGCTCGTGGTTGGGGACGCGGTCCGGCGGTTGATCGCTGAGGTTGGCGCCGATCACATCGATATCAATTTGGGATGTCCTGCTGGGAAAGTGACTCGCCGCGGAGGTGGTGCCGCGCTCCCCCTTCATCAGCGACTCTTGCAACGGATGTTGGCGGAGGCAGTCAAGGCGGCGGGGCCGGTGCCGATCACGCTCAAGATGCGCATGGGGGTCGACGATGCCCACTTGACTGCGGTGCCTTCGGGGCATGTTGCTGAGGGCGAAGGGATTGCGGCGATTGCGTTGCATGCCCGCACTGCGTATCAGCTCTATTCGGGTTCGGCGCGGTGGGATGCGATTGGCGAGTTGAAGTCGGCAGTGCAAAGCATTCCGGTGCTGGGCAACGGAGATATCTGGGAGGCCGGCGATGCGCTGCGCATGATGGATGCGACCGGGTGTGATGGGGTCGTGATCGGTCGGGGGTGTTTGGGTCGGCCGTGGCTCTTTCGTGATTTGGTCGACGTGTTCGCGGGACGGGAGCCGCAAGCTCCTCCGAAGCTTGGATCGGTGATCGAGACGATGCAGGTGCATGCTCGGTTGTTGCATGAGCATTTCCATGGCGATCGTGGTGTGCGGAACTTCCGTAAGCATGTTGCGTGGTACCTGACGGGGTATCCGGTCGGTGGGCGTGCACGGCATCGTTTGGCGCAAGTGTCAACTTTGGCGGAGCTCGACGAAGGGCTCGCCACCTTGGATCCCGATCTCGAGTTGTTGCCCGGCGCGTTGCGCACGCCACGTGGGCACACGAGTGGACCGCGACGTGTTGATCTTCCCGAAGGATGGTTGGAGTCCGCCGATGATCTCAGCGCGCCTGAGGAGTTCGAGGATTTCGTCTCCGGCGGTTAGCGCCGCGCAGCATGACCAGCGAAGCCGACCCCATCCCCACATCTCGCACGTGGGTGCTCTCGTAGCCAGCCCGAACAAGCTCGCTCGCCAATAACGGCGACAGGTTCTCATCAACAAGGAACTTCACGCCGGTAAGCGCAACGGAAGCTCTCGCTCCTGTACCGCACGCGAGGCAAACAGCAATGCGTCTGCGATGTCCTCGCCCACAAGATCAGGATGTTCAGCCAAAATCCCAGCAGGCGACATCCCGCTCGCCAACATTGCCAGTAACGACGCAACGGGAAACCGTAAGTCACGAATGCACGGCACCCCACCCATACGATCCGGGTCAATCGTTATTCGCTCTAGCGACATCCCCAAATGCTAGACGCCGGCCAGCCACCAGACCAGGGAGATCGCTCCGATCTCAGCTAGTACGCTCACCTCACGAAACGAATCCAACGACGAGATCGGCGCACCACCCAACGAACGACCAAACACGCTGGTCCCATCACTCACAACATCCTGACCCAAACCCGAATACTTAAACGCCGTCCCATTCCGCGTGGCGATACGACCCAAACCGTCATACACACTGCTCACAGAGCCCGACACGGTCGCCTCACCAAACACATCAAACGACGACGACGTTGTCACACCCGCCTTCGTTTCGGATGCGAGAGTCCCACGATCCGACCACACCAACGA
>JBARPG010000015.1:0-1808 GCA_049642885.1 Acidimicrobiia bacterium
CGAACCGCAAACGTGCTCGCCGTTGGTCGACGGTTCGTGAAAACACCGGTATGACCGAGCGAGCGAATGAGAGATTGCTTCGTGACGACGCGAGTGATGCGCGTCTCGACCTCTTCCCCGGGAGCACGACTGGTTCCCAGACGGTGGCGGTCGCGTTTGGCGGAGAGGTCGACGCGACCGGATACGGAAATCCCGTGAGCTACACCCCGGAGAACCGTCCGTCGATGGCATTCGACGGCGACCCGCGGACAGCGTGGAAGGTCGGAGATTTTTCAGATGTCACCGGAGAACTCATCCGGCTACGGCTACCGACGCCCGCGGTGCTCGACCACATCGTGCTCGTGCAACCGTTGACCGGTCCTCGAGACCGCTTCATCACTCAAGCCACGGTGTCAATTGGTCGCGAGCGGATACCGATCACGTTGACGGACGCGTCGCGTACCGAACAAGGCCAGACCATCGCATTGCCCAATCACCCAAAGGCTTCAACGATCTCCATCGCGGTACGCGAAACGAACACGGGTCTTCGGGCGGACTACGGCGGCGTGCCAGGAGTTGGATTCGCGGAGGTACGCGTCTATCGCCACGGAGAACAGGATCCGGTGCAGCTCACGGAATCTGTGCAGGTGCCGACCCAAATGCTTTCGGCGCTCGGTACTCGATCCGCACGTGCTCAGCTCTCTTTCGTATTCGATCGGGTTCGCACGCAGGGCTATCCGCCACGGAGCGACGAGGAACGCTCGGTGAATCGCCAATTCGTCGTGCCGACGACGCGGTCATTTTCGCTTGGCGGTGTCGTTCGACTCAATGGCAATTCACTTGCGCTCGACGAGCTCGTAACGCGACCGGACGGTGACGCTGTGACGGTCCAGGCGTCTTCAGCGCTTGGTGGAGCGGCTCGTGCTCGCCCCTTCGCCGCAATTGATGGGTCTCAGAGCACGATGTGGCAACCGGCATTTGGCGACGACACTCAGCCGTGGATTTCACTGAGCCGCGACACTTCGAAGGAAGTGGGAAGTTTTCACGTGTCCTTCATCCACGACGATCAACATTCGAGTGTGACCAGCGTCACGGCGAGTTGGGACGGCGGCACCGCGACTGCCCCGGTGATTCATCGGCCGAACTCCGATGCGCATGTGGATTCTGCTGACGTGCAATTGCCGGCCGGAGTTGCAATCAGCGCTGTTCGTTTTACCGTGACAGGAATACAGGCTCGAAAGACGCTCGAGTACTTCTCCAACTCGATGGTGACACTGCCAATTGGAGTCACCGAAATCACCTCCAGTGACAATTGGATGCAGTCGCAGCCGGTGCAGGCACTTGCGTCCGAGTGCAGAACCGATCTGGTGAGCGTTGATGGCGAGCCGGTGGCCGTTGCCGTACACGCCGATACAAATGCATTGCTCCGCGGCGAACGCGGTTCGGTCACGAGTTGTGCTCCAATCATTCTCGGTTCGGGCACCCACACATTGACGACCGCCCTCGGAATTGACCTCGGTCTGAACATTGATCACATCGTCATGTCCTCCGATGCCACAGGCGCACCCGCGCGACTCGATCGGTACGGCGTCATCCGCCTCAAATCGAACACGCCAGCTGATCATGTTGACGCAGCATCACTCGGCGACGTGAATGCGTCGGTGCGCCTTTCGCCAAGCACCAGCGATCGCTGGGTGGTTCTGCGCCAGAGCTTCAACGCTGGCTGGTCTGCATCAGGAATAGTGCGAGGGCCAAGCACTCTCGTCAATGGATACGCGAATGGTTGGTTGGTCCCCGCAGGCGAGCACGGTCAGGTTGTTCTCCAATGG
>JBARPG010000016.1:0-3164 GCA_049642885.1 Acidimicrobiia bacterium
TTCGCCCATTCCTCCCCGGAATTGAGGTCGCGCAGCACAAGCCCATCGGACAGCGAAGCGAAGGCCGAGGCAGCGAATCGTTCAACGACCGAGCGCGGAGCGGACCCATCGTCCCGGGCGTGTGCGCCAGCACCGGCGCCGCGCGCTTCTTTGCGGATCTCGGGTGGGACTCCACCCACACGGGGGCGCAGGCGCCGAATCAGCCGAACCGTCCAGTGATATAGGCCTCGGTGCGCTCGTCCTTTGGCGTCGTGAACAGCACCTGGGTTTCCTCGAACTCGACGAGACGACCGGAACGATGTTCATCTGCGCCGACATCGGTTGTAATGAATGCGGTCTTGTCCGAGGCTCGAGCCGCTTGTTGCATGTTGTGGGTCACGATCACAATCGTGATCGATTCGCGGAGTTCAAACATGAGCTCTTCAATTCGCGCGGTCGCAATTGGGTCGAGCGCAGAGCAGGGCTCATCCATCAGTAATGCGTCAGGTTCAACCGCAAGCGCACGAGCGATGCACAGGCGCTGTTGCTGGCCCCCGGACAAAGCCAGGCCACTTGTCTTGAGCTTGTTCTTCACTTCATCCCACAGCGCCGCACGAGTCAGCGCTCGCTCAACAAGTTCACCCAGCACTTTCTTGTTCTTGGTGCCCAAGATCCGCGGACCATAGGCAACATTGTCGAAGATCGATTTTGGGAACGGATTTGGCTTCTGGAACACCATCCCAATACGGCGGCGCACTTCGACCGGGTCGACAGTCGCGGCATACAAATCAGCCCCGTGGTAGTGAACCGAGCCGGTGAGGCTCGCTGTCGGGATGAGGTCATTCATCCGATTCAACGATCGCAACAGCGTCGATTTTCCGCATCCGGAAGGGCCAATGAGCGCCGTAATTTGGTTCTCCGGGACCTGGAGGTTCACCCCCGAGATGGCGACATTGGCACCGTAGGAGATCGCAACATCTTCGAGCTCAAATACGATCTTCGTATCGGCCGGTTCGCGCGAAGGTGCCTGGATCGTCATCGGGTCGAGCGGCATGCCCCTCATTGTCGCATTGCTTGTTCCGGTCGTGCCGGACTGAGCGTTCCCGAGTTGGAACATTGTCGACATCTCCAAACTCCCTGAGTCATGCGCGCTCGCTGCGCACGTGGCACCGCAGTGAGAAGATACGCACGACACCACGCGGATTCCGCGTGCGAAGTGACGATTTGGGAAACTCGCGGCAACGATTGTGTGCCACGCGATGCCGCGACGGTGCCCATCGACCACCTCGAAGCAATTTCCTTGCAAAATGGTGAAAACTGAACAGGATCGGCCGAATGATTTCCGCATCGACATTTGATCAACAACTCGATGAGCTGCGCTGGGAACTCATCGCAACCGCTGCTCACGTCAGCGAGTCTGTCAGCGCCGCCACCCGCGCCCTGCTCGATCGTGATGAAGTGATGGTCGCTCGCGTCCGCGACGCCGCGTCGCATGTCAATGCGGCAGTCGTGGCCGTGGACCAGCGCGTCTTCGAGTTGTTGGCCCTTCATACACCGATGGCAACCGATCTTCGGGCCCTGCTCGCATACCTGCGAATGACCCAGGAATTTGAGCTGTCTTCGAATCTGATGATGACGGTGACCAAGGCCGCGGCGCGCCTCGCTCACACGGAGTTGCATCCTCGCATCCGCGGGCTCATCGAACAGATGGGGACACAAGGGGGAAAGCAATTTCGTTTGGCGGTTGACGCATTTGCCGATGCGGATGTGGAATTGGCGGGGACACTCGCAAGCCTCGACGACGAGATGGATGATCTCCAGAAGGAATTGTTTCAGGCGATCTTCGATACCTCAACCAACAACCACGCGGGAATCGAAGTCGCCGTCGAGCTAGCGCTGATCGGCCGCTACTACGAACGCTTCGCAGACCACGCTGTCCAAGTCGGGCACTGGGTGGAGTTCATTCTGACGGGATCCCTCCCTTCCCCACAAAAGCCTCTGAACCCGACCGGCTAGGCCTCGAGCCGGTCGGCCACAGAAGGTTCCACATCAGTTTCCCTGTTGTTCACCTAGCACGAGTTTCTTGAGCGCGGTGTTTCGTATGGTGCCTTCATGAACACACTCCAATTCACAAACAAGACCATCATCCTCGCATCAATTGGGGCACTCGCCCTCGGTGCCTGTGGTTCCTCGTCAGAGGACTCTGCGGGCTCGGGTGGAGCGAAAGCCAAGAGCCTCGTACCAGGCTGCTTGAGCTTCGCTGACCTCTACGCGCTGACCTCACAAGAGGCGGAAGGGGTAGCCACCTGGGATGCGGGCCAGAAACTGGCCACCGAGCTCGGCTCGACCACAAAACTCCCCAAGGCTGATTTCACCCTCTTCGGCCCCGGCGAAGAATCAGGAACCTTCAACTCATATGTTGAGATCGCCCTTCAGAAGATCGGCGTCGACGAACGAGGCCTCGAAAAAGATGCGGTGACGACCCGGCCGGACTATTCCTCAAACGCAGACGACAATGCCACGATCGAAGGGGTCGCTGGCACCAAGAACTCCTTGGGATGGGTAGGCTTCGCCTTTGCCGACCAGAACCAAGACACGCTGAGGCTCTTGAAGGTATCGGGCGGGGAAGGGTGCGTCGCCCCGACCAAGGAAACCATCGCCGACAACACCTACCCACTGTCCCGACCGCTGTACATCTACGTGAACAACAAGAACGCCAAGGAGAACGCTGCAGTTGCCGCTTTTGTCGACACGTACGTGAGTACTGAAGGCGAGGCGTCCGTTTCCGAAGCTGACTACGTCAACCTTCCTGCCGAGGATTGGGCCGCGACCCAGAAGAGCTGGAATGATCTCGGGATCAAAGCAAGCTCAGGAGCGAAGGGCTCGGTTGTGGTCACGGGAAGTTCAACGGTTGAACCGATTTCGAAAATCGTCGCCGAGAAATTCAGCTCTGCGAACCCTGAGGCGCAGATTGATGTGACCGGGCCTGGAACCGGTGACGGGTTCAAGCAGTTCTGCGCCAGCGGCGCCGACATTACTGACGCATCACGACCGATCAAGCCAGAAGAAGAGGCCCTCTGTGAAGCAGCTGGCGTCACCTTCACCGAGCTCAAGGTCGGTATCGACGGCATTTCTATCGTGACGAAGAAGTGACCACACTCACTCTGGCTCTTTCGGGTTCCCGG
>JBARPG010000017.1:0-5631 GCA_049642885.1 Acidimicrobiia bacterium
TACCGACGCATTGCGCATGACCTTGAACGAAGCGGGATGGGGATGGCTCGATCGCAGGGGCCACCTGCGGGCCACCAGCCATGGCCTCTTTGTCGACACTGTGGTCGCGGCGTCGATCTCATCGGACCGCGAAGAACGGAACGTACTCGGCACCGATGTTGGTATCGCCGTGGCCATTCACCTCTTGCTTCATCCACGGGAGGCGCAGACCATCCGACCGATGGCCGCCGCGATCGGGCGCTCAAGCTCTGCGGTCGGCGCCGTAGTCCAAGAACTCCGCAAGCAATCACTCATTCGCAGCAATGGACTTCCCCTCACTCCAGAATTGTTCTGGGAAGTCAGCGGTGAATGGAGACCAAAGGTCAGCCCAATTGCGCGCCGCCCCCGCCTCGATCACCCTGACGTTGACTACGGAATCGATACCGACGTGGTCGCCGCCGGCCGGCCTGGATGGTGCCTGACCAACACCGTCGCCGCTCACGCGTGGGGAGCACCGCTGACCACGACCGCCGAGACTCCGCCGAGTTTCATTGTCCCGACGGCACGCGACCTCCGTATCGCTACGAGCACCTTCGGCACTCCAGAGCGCTACGACCAACGCGCTGCGAGCATCATCGTCGCCCCCATCCCGTCTGCAGTCCACCTTCGCTACTTCCCTGCCGGTCGAGCCAAGAGGTCACGTCAGTGGCCACTCGCTCACCCGCTTTTCGTGGCGCTCGCGCTGGCTCGCGATAAGGCCCGCGGATTCGACGCGCTCTCGAACTGGACACCTCCCGCGCCATTCATCAAGGTTTGGTGAGAATGGCTCGCTCTCTGCATCGAAGCGCGCATCTCGACATTCCAAGAGTCGTACTGATCGATGCGCCAGACGGCAACCTCTCGAAACTGGCGCACACCGCCGAGCATCTCACCGATCCTTTGATGCCTCCGTGCGCGCTCATCGGAGGCATGGCGGTCATGGCGCGCATCAACGCGTCGCACCGGGCGACAACCGACCTCGACTCGGTGACTTCGGGGGGAACACTCGTCTTCGACACCCTTGTTTCGCTCGGCGCGATCAAGAGCGGGGCGAGCGCAGTGCTCGATGGCGTGACCATCGATGTCATCGAAGTCGACACCTTCGACGAGGCAGACCTTCCTGAAGATGAGTTGGAGCGTGCCTTCGTGCTTTCGCACGCGTGGGCACTGGCCTCGGCGCAACCGGTCGAGATCACCGTCGTGCGCGGGCGTTCTCGCAAGGTGAGTTCCGTCGTGCTCCCCGTCGCAACCCCAGCCGCCTTGGTCGCAATGAAGCTGCAGTCGGTGCCGCAACGACGCGGTCGACGCGAACACAAACGCGCCGGCGACTGCTTCGATATCTACCGGCTGATGATCGAACACGGGACGAAGTCGACTGTGCATGGAAAGGGCGGGATCGCCCGCGCATTGGCATACGCACCCGCAGACCTCGGACACATCTGCCTTCGCTATATCCGCGAGCTCTTTGTCGATGAGCCAGAACGAACGCGCCGATGGTTGCGACAAGGATCGCCGGAAATGTCAGAGATCACCCTGGACGACTTGCACACTGCAGGGCAGTCAGTCGCAGACGCGCTCGAACGACAAATCGCAGAGCGCGCAGCGGGCTAAGGCGCGTTAGACGGCGAGCAAGTCGCGCGCGCCCGTGTCGGCGCTCGGGTGACGCAGCTTCGACATGGCGCGTGCCTCGATTTGGCGGATGCGCTCACGCGTGAGGTTGAAGTATTCGCCAACCTCTTCGAGCGTGCGCGGTTCACCGCGGTCGAGACCGAAACGCAAGGCCAGAATCTGACGTTCGCGCTCATCGAGCGGGGACAGCAACTTCGAGATCTCTTCTGGAAGCAACGCTGTCGCAGCCACTTCGAACGGAGATTCCGCTGAACGGTCCACGACGATGTCTCCGAGTTCGGCGTCGCCATCTTCACGAAGCGGTTCGGAAAGCGAGAGGGGCTCGGCAGCGAAGCGCAACGCTTCCGTGACCTTGTCCTCAGGCATCTCCACTTCAATCGCCAGCTCGGCGAGAGTCGCCGGGCGTCCGTATTTCAGCTCCAAACGCGAGCGTGCCTTCTGGAGACGAGCCAAGGTGTCGCCAGCGTGAACTGGGAGACGGATGGTGCGGCCAGTATTCGCAATACCGCGAGTGATGGCCTGGCGGATCCACCAGGTTGCGTAGGTCGAGAACTTGAAGCCCTTGCGCCAGTCGAATTTCTCGACGGCGTGCATCAAGCCAAGGTTGCCTTCTTGGATGAGGTCCAAAAGCGGAAGGCCCGATGCCTGGTACTTCTTCGCGATGGAAACCACAAGACGAAGGTTCGACTGAACGAAGGTGCGCTCGGCTTCTTCACCATCTCGTGCGGCACGACGCAACTCACGCTTCTTCGCTGGGGTCGTGCCCTTCTTGGTCTCTTCGATCCCCGCGCGGGCTTCAACCCCGCGTTCGATCTGTTGGGCAAGACGAACTTCATCGTCTTTCGTCAACAGTGGGTACTGCCCGATATCTGTCAGATACAGGCGGACGAGATCTTCTTCGTCGCGATCGATTCGTTCTTTAGCCACTGGTTCTCCGTGTCATTTGTGCTTGTGGCGGCTCGTGTCGTCCCTTTTGGGGGGATTTATCAACAGGTTGCCGTCGGTGGGCGCTGGGGAAGCCCGTTCGTACCAGCTCACGGGTATCGCAGGCGAACTGCGCTTAACCGTGTATGTCAGGATACCTGTGCCGTCAAGTCTTCTCTTTCCTGGGGTTTTTGCATTTTCCACAGGCAGAATACGGCATATGCCTGTTTTTGAAAATCGCAGCGCTACGACACTCCGAGGTCGAAGCTCAGGTCTTGGGAGACAATCCGAAGCATCCGGCTCACGGGGGCGTCGCGAATGGGGTCGAGGCGGGCCGCCAGAGTCGCGTACGCCTCGAGTTGTGCGGGGAGGATTTCTGTCGCGAGGTGTTCAGGGGCCTCCGCGGCCCGCACCGCGGAACGCACACTCTCTGACACCCGGCGCGCATGACTGTCTGGCATTGGGACGTCAGCGAGACCTCCATCGGGTGCATGCACATCGAAGGGACGAACGCTTCGCAATTGCGCGGCGCGCCACGCGTGATGTGCGGCGCGTGATGCCATGCGGCCGTCAAGCGCGAAGCACCGTTCATCGACCCAAATCAACGCGTCGAGTTCCTCAATGAGTTGTTGACGTGTCAGCCACGCGTTTGTCATCGTCATCCTCTTCATCATTGTTGCCCAGTTCGGAGATCGCCACCCCCGCGAGAATCATTCCGGCACCGCCGAGGCTTGCCGCGCCCATTGGCTCCCCCGTGATCCACGAGACGAGGCCTGCGAATACGGGCTCGGTCAACAGCCAAAGCGCGGTCCGCGAGGATCCCAAATAGCGCTGCGCCCAGAGTTGGAGCGAGACCGCGAGCGAGGCGCACGCAATTGCCGTGAAGAACATTGAGCCGAGCGCGTAGCTCGTGAGCTTGCCAACTCCGGCCATCACCGTGAACGGCGCGGTGCCGAGGGCGACGACCATCATCTGTCCTGCAGCGAACGGCATCGCTCCGAGGGCGCGCACATGCACTTGCTGGGTGACGAGCCAGAACGCGTATGCGACCGCGCACCCCAGCGTGAGGAGTTCGCCTTTGCCGAGTTTCACCGACGCGCTCGTCAGAAGCCACAAACCGACGATCGCCACGACGACCCCAAGCATTACGTTGCGGCTTGGCCAGCTGCGTGTGCCGATGCCGAGAATGAGCGGTACGAAGATCGTGCTGAGCCCGGTGATGAACGCGGAGGTCGACGCACTCGTGTGTCGAAGCCCTTCGGTTTGGAGGACGTAGCCAGCTGCGAGAAACGCCCCCGAAACCAAGCTTGCGCGCACAAATCGGCGCCACGGATAGTTCGGGTGCTTACGGGCATGGCGCCAGCCAATCGGGGCGAGCACAACTGCGGCGATCGTGAATCTGCCGGTCACGTATGCCATCGGGGTGATGTCCTCGACCGCGCGTTGCACCAATTTGAACGTGCTTCCAAAACAGAGGGCGGCCGTGAGGATCGCCACTTCGGGCCACCACCCTTTTGGGCGGTGCTGGAGTTCGGTGGTCATGGTTGCAACATCATGCGGTGGTGTCGGTCCATCCGTTTGCGATGGGCAAACGGCGGTCGCGCCCAAACGCCTTCGCTGAAACGCGGACACCTGGGGGTGCCTGCCGACGCTTGTACTCATTGCGATCGACCATCTTGGCGACACGTTTCAACGTCGCTTCATCGAAGCCGTCTCGGATGATGTCGCCGATCGAGCGGTCCTCGATCACATACCCAGTCAAGATTGCGTCGAGGATCTCATATGGCGGGAGAGAGTCTGAGTCGAGCTGGTCGGGGCGCAATTCCGCTGAGGGCGGCTTATCGATAATCGCAGTCGGGATCAGTTCGCTGCCGGCCGAGGCGTTCTTCCAACGTGCGAGTTTGTAGACCTCTGTCTTCAGCACGTCTTTGATGACCGCGTAGCCGCCAGCCATATCCCCGTAGAGGGTTGCGTATCCAACGGCCATTTCGCTCTTGTTGCCAGTTGTGAGCACGAGCGCGCCCGTCGCGTTCGAGAGTGTCATCACCACGGTGCCACGGATGCGCGCTTGAAGGTTTTCGAACGCGAGCCCTGGGTCGCGCCCACCGAGCGCCGGACTGACCATCGCCTCCAGGGCGCTATGCGCGGGCTCGATCGCGATGGTGTGCGTCTTCACTCCGAGTCGCTCTGCGAGTGCGATCGAATCATCCACGGAATGATCGCTGGAATACCGCGAAGGCTGGAGCACGACGGTGACGTGTTCGGGTCCGAGGGCATCAACGGCGATACAGGTGACGAGGGCTGAATCGATGCCGCCCGAAAGGCTCACGATCACATCGTGAAACCCAGTCTTCGCGCAGTAGTCGCGTGTGCCGAGCACGAGCGCGTCGTAGATTTCGGCCTCTGGATCTAGCACGGGGATGACCTGGTTCGTCGTGGTCCGGATCGCCTCACTGGTGATGCTGGCAGCGACGGGGCCGCCGGACGACGCACGAGAAGCAGTCGTGAGCGTCACGACGGGCAGAGGTTCACCACTGGGGGCACCGCGGGGATCGGTCAGGCGCTTGCGGTATTCATCGTCGATCTCGATGTCGACGAGCATCAGCTCTTCAACGAAATGCGCCGCGCGTGCCACCAAGGCCCCTTGCGCGTCGAGCACCATCGAGCCTCCGTCGAAGACGAGCTCGTCTTGTCCGCCGACGAGATTGCAGTACGCGATTGCGACGCCGTTGTCATCGGCCCGGGCGCGCAGCATTGCCTCGCGTTCCAGCGTCTTTTGCACGTAATAGGGCGACGCGTTCAGGTTCAAGAAGAGTTGCGCTCCCCCTTGGGCCTGCGCAAGGAGTGGGCCGGTCGGCGACCACGAGTCCTCGCAAATGCTCACACCGCAGCGGACGCCCGCGATCTCGAAGAGCGGCCCTGCGCTGGTGCCGGGCTCGAAATAGCGATGCTCGTCAAAGACGCCGTAGTTGGGGAGGAGCTGTTTCGCGTACGTGCCAACAACGGCACCTTCGTGCATCACCACCGCACCGTTGGCCAAGTCCCGGCCCAATATCGGAC
>JBARPG010000018.1:0-6993 GCA_049642885.1 Acidimicrobiia bacterium
ACCCTCAGATCCGGCATCGCCCGCAGCGAAGCCAAATGTTCGATCGGCTGGTGGGTTGGGCCGTCTTCTCCAAGCCCGATCGAATCGTGCGAGCACACGAACGCGACGTGCGCTCCGGTCAACGCCGCCAGACGAATACTTGGACGCATGTAGTCGCTGAATACGAAGAAGGTTCCCCCGAACGGGATCACTCCGCCGTGGAGTGCCATTCCGACCATGCTTGCCGCCATTGCGTGTTCCCGAATACCGAAATGCATCAGGCGCCCTGAAGGATTGGCAGCCGAGAACGCTTCTGTGCCTTTCAACTGCACACCCGTATTGCCCGTGAGGTCAGCCCCGCCACCGAACAGGCTTGGAACGACATCTACGAGCGCACTCAGCACGGTCGCACAGGACGCGCGGGTCGCGACACTTTCCCCGGTCACGAAGCTCGGAAGTTTCGCTTCCCACCCAGGTAGCCCACCGCCGTGGAGTACGGCATTCCATTCGGCAGCATCGTTCCCGAAACCCGCAGAATGGTCACTCTCCCATGCAGCGCGCGCACTTCCGCCTCGAACACCCGCTGCTCGGTAGAACGCAAGCACGGCTTCATCGACCTGAAAGGCCTTCTCCGGATCGAGTCCCATGATGCGTTTGGTGGCGGCCACATCTTCAGCGCCAAGCGGTTCGCCATGGGCCTTCGGACTATCAGTGCGCGCGGGGGACGGAAATCCGATATGGGATCGGAGCACGACGAGTGTGGGCTGACCGCTTGGCGAGCCCGCCTCGCGCAACCCCTTCTCGAGGGCATCGAGGTTCTCAGAAACTTCACCGAGCTCGAGTACGCGCCACCCATAGGCACGAAATCGTTCGGGGATGTCATCGGAACACGACAATGCGGTCGTGCCGTCGATGGTGATGTGGTTGTCATCGAAGATCACAACGAGGTGATCGAGACCGAGGTGCCCGGCCATCGACGCGGCTTCGTGAGAAATGCCTTCTTGGAGATCGCCATCACCTGCGATGACCCACGTGGTGTGATCGCAACGGTCTGAACCGAAACGGGCACGCAGATTCTGTTCTGCAATGGCCATTCCCACGGAGGTCGCGAAACCCTGGCCCAGCGGTCCGGTCGTGACTTCGATTCCAGCGAGGTGCCCGTACTCGGGGTGACCCGCGGTTCGCGACCCGAGTTGGCGGAAGTCCTCGAGGTCAGTGAGTTCGGCGCCGAATCCGCAGAGATACAGCATCGAATACAAAAGCATTGACGCATGACCAGCCGAGAGGACGAACCGATCACGGTCAAACCAGTCCGGATGCGAAGCGTCGTAGGTCATGACGCGCGTGAACAGCACGTGCGCCAGCGGTGCAAGCGCCATTGCTGTTCCAGGATGTCCAGAATTCGCCTTCTGGACGGCATCCATCGCAAGTCCACGAATCGTGTTGACGCCCTGCATCTCAATATCCGCCACACTGGCCCCCTTCTCCAAGGGGTGAGCCTAAACAAGGCGCTCGGTGGCTTGGGATGTCAGCCGTGAAATATTGCCATCGACGCTGTGAATCCGTGGACGAAGTTCTTCCCGCCAACGGGCCCAAACTCGCCAGCGCAAAATGCTCCGCCGAGCGGGATGGGGCCAAGGAGTTCCTGGATCGTTTCGGTATCGTGATTTGGCCGTTCGAACAGCGATTGTCCGCGACCGTTGCACGTAAAGAGCAGGGCCGCGCTCGCATGGTCGACGTGCACCAACGCTGTGCGGAGGTCTTCATCGGCAGATTCAGCATCTCGCACTTGGAATTGAACGGTCTGGCCGATTTCCACGCGGTCGCCGATCGCAATGCCACCGCGATCATGATCCGCACCGAGAACGGCTCTGACCAAGAAGTCTCCGCGATGAAATTCGGATTGGTGTTCGTCGATCACAAGACCGATGTGAAGGCCCGATGCGAGCAATTCGCGCTCATCCGGTGCAACAAGTTCAACGAGTTCCATCAGGCGCGTGAGTGCGGGTTTGCCTCCGAGTTCGGTGATGAGGTTCGCTTCGCCGTTGGTAATGACAAAGGGTTCACCGACGGGGCGGCATCCTTGGGAAACGACCGCGGTCATATCGATGCCCTCGAATGCAACACCCACGGCACCGCGATCGTGGACATCTCCATTGATTGACAGCCACGCGGGACCGGGATGCGTGTGGGTGGTCATCAGACCGCCGACGAGCGCAATTTGCGGGTATTCGAGCCCGATCTGCCGAGCGACTGCTTCCGCCGGGGTCGTGAACGGATCAGCAAAGAGGAGGGCTGCTGTGGCGGAAGCGAACTCGTCGACCATGCCCACCATCGCGGCGCCTTCGGGAGTCTCGATGGTGTCGATCGCAAAGACTGTTGCGAGAGCATGTTCAAAACTCGCAGCGAAAATCGAAATGGCAGGAAGACCTTCCGCTTCGACCCCGCCGCCGAGAACAGAACCAGTCGTGAACGTGATCGCAACTCCCGGGCTGAGCAAGCTCCGCACGGCCCGCTCGATCTCCTCGGCTTCGGCTTCGTGTGCGCCGCCAATTCCGACGACGACCAGATCGCGCCGAGCGAGATGATCAGCGACGCTGGCTACCGCTTCACCGGTAGCAGTCGCGCTGTTCGGGTGGTTTGAAAAACCGGCAGCGAACGCGTTCACAGGCTCGGAATCACGGTGAGGGGTACCGTCACTGTTGATCCCGATTCGACAATGGTGCAGCGAGCCATCACCGTTCCAGGGCCATCAAATGTCAGATTCGGTTTCACGAGCCGATACCCAAACTTCCCACCTTCAACCGCGAAGGTCTGGCGATTCGCTGCGATTTCCTCCGCTCCGCGGGTGAACTTCACGTCCAGGGTTGAAAGTTCGCCGCCGCCTTCTGGTTCGCGAACGATGACGACAAGGTGGGGTTCGATCATCGACGGAAAATCCCGCTGAGGCAGTGAGAAGAACACCCCGGTGAGATCAATTCGCGTGGATGGTCCGGGAACTTGACGAAGTTCGATATTTTCAACGAAGAGCGCTGCAACAATTTCCATGGTTCGGTGAGGTTACCGAACCGGGTGTGGCGAACAGCGTGCTGAGGTGTGGGCTGGGATCGATCAGGATGGGCGAGATGCGGACGCTGTCAGAGCACGACTCAAAACTCAGACTCGCCGCACTCGGCATCAAGATGCCCGCTGAGCGCATTGCTGCAAACGCAGAAGAAGCCGTCGCCGCTGCGATGGATCTCGGATTCCCCGTTGTCGCCAAACTCGGCGGAGACGGACTGGCGCACAAGTCCGAAGGCGGCCTCGTGCTCCTCGACCTGCGTGGCCACGAGCAAGTTCGAGCGGCGGCGGAACGCCTGATGTCATTTGCTGATTCGGAAATGATCGAGGCCCACGTTTTGATCGCTCCAATGGTCAAGGGCAATCGGGAACTGATTCTTGGCTACGTGCGCGATCCGACTTGGGGACCATGCGTGCTCATCGGGCACGGCGGCGTACTCGCAGAGCAGATCGGCACCGCGTCGATGGCTCCCGCTCCATTGGAAATCGCATCGGCCCATCAGCTGTTGAAGCGCTTTGACCGCACAGGGATCCTCGGCGAAATCCGCGGTGAGGTTGCCGCGAATCGTGAACAGCTCGCGGAAATGCTGGTATTCCTCGGAACGCTGGCAGACGACCCACAGGTGCGCGCCGCGGAAATGAACCCTGTCATCTTGGTCGAGGGATCACCAGTTCCCGTTGACGCCCTCGTCGAACTCGACGAAGGGGTAAACGCAGTCCAGGACGTCACCGACCGCTTCCAACCGACCGACGCGCACTGGGAAGCGTTGTTGAATCCTCGTGGTGTCGTGATCGCCGGAGTCTCGGACCATCCTGGGAAGTTCGGCAGTGTCGCCTTTCACAATGTCCTTGCCGGAGGATATGCGGGACGCGTCTTTCCGATCAATCGCAA
Organism: Acidimicrobiia bacterium; assembly: GCA_049642885.1. Taxonomy (GTDB): domain Bacteria; phylum Actinomycetota; class Acidimicrobiia; order IMCC26256; family JBARPG01; genus JBARPG01. The sequence goes on from JBARPG010000018.1 coordinate 3,932, forward strand.
AGGCAACGAATGCCTCGGGCGCGAGACGCTGCAGTCGATCGACGCTGTGCCGATTGGTGCCGCTGACATGATGATCCTCTGTACGCCAGCGAACGCGGCGCCAGAACTGGTGCGGGCCGCCGCGCCACGCGGCGTGCGTGCCGTCATCGTGTGTAGCGCGGGATTCTCTGAAATCGGAGACGAAGGTGCTGCACTCGAAAGCCAACTCCTCGCAGCGGCTGAGGAAAACGACGTGCTGCTCATTGGCCCGAACGTGCAAGGAATCGTTTCGACACCGGCGCGTCTCGTGGCGCAGATTGTCGGGCCCTCGCCACCACCCGGTTCGATTTCGATCGTGTCACAGTCGGGCAATATTTGTTCGAGCCTCCAAAACTTCGCGAGCGAGAGCGGTATGGGCATCGCCCGAGCGGTGTCGATAGTCAATGCCGCCCAATGCGGGGTGGTCGATGCTCTCGAGTTTCTTGTGCACGATCCCTCGACACGATCGACAATTGCGTACGTGGAGAGTTTCAGCGGGACGCCGAACCTTCGTTCCCGGCTTGGGGCACTCGCCCGGTCAAAACCGGTCGTGATCATCAAGGGCGGTCGCACGAGCCAAGGGGCGCGGGCCGCGATGACCCACACCGGCGCCCTTGCCGGTGATGATGCGGTATTCACCGAGATGATGTCAGCGCTGGGGCTGTGCCTCGCCGACAACCCAGAACACGCATTCGATTGCGCTTCGGCCTTCGCGAGTCTTCCGAACATGCGCGGTCCTCGACTCGGAATCATGACAACGGTCGGCGGTTGGGGAGTGCTTTCGGTGGATGCGCTCGAGCGCACTCCGCTGGCCCTTGCAACGCTCAGCGCCAACACCATCACGCAACTCGACGCTGTCCTGCCGACTCGATGGTCGCGTAACAACCCTGTCGATCTTGCTGGTGGAGAGGGCAAGGATTCCCTCGTATGCGGACTCGACGTGCTTGCGGGTAGCGGTGAGGTGGACGCAATTCTGCTGGTGGGTATTGGGATCCAGTCGAACCAGGCGAACGTGATGGAATCTGGTCCTCTCGCAGCGACACCCGGGCTCGGCCGAATGATTGATTTCCACCACCGTCAGGATCTCCGATACGTGCAGGCGGCGATGCGTGTGACGGGAGAACTGGGCATCCCAGTAGCGGTGGCCTCCGAACTGCACGGTCTGCTCTCGCATACACCGGCGTTTGCCGAACTTCGCTCGAACGCGTTCCCATGTTTTCGTACCGCACCTCGCGCAATTGCCGCACTGGCCGAGCTCTGGCAACGATCTAAGTTCCTGGCCGAATGAAATCGGTCGTACCCGTTTGTTGCATCGGCCTCGGCTTGACACTCGGCATCGTTGGATATGTCGACACTCCAAACGTGTCCTCTGCGACCGCTGCCAACCCAACCCGCGGACTCAACATTCGACGAATGCCATTCCTCGCTGCACGATCTGCCGGTCGGGCACATTCGCGCCAGGAGGCACTCGCGGCCTTGGGCAGTACGAACGGGTGTTTCGTGGCGAGCGACGGTGATGGTGCGCCGCTCGTATCAGTGCACGAACAGGAGGCAGAGATTCCCGCGTCGACACTGAAACTGATCACCGGCATCGCTGCCTTGCACATTCTCGGACCTGAAACGACCCTCGAGACCGAGATCCTCGCAACTGCTCTTCCCAAGCAGGGGCACGTCGAAGACCTTTGGATTCGCGGACATGGCGATCCCAGTTGGGCGACACCGGACTTCATTGCATGGGAAGCAACTCAGCCCTTCGGGAAAGGTGCAGCGCGCACGTCAATTGACGACCTCGTATCCGAAATCGCGCAACTCGGCATTACGAGCATCGCGAATCTCCACGGCGACTCCTCAATGCTCACCGGCCCGCCCTTTCTTCCTCAGTGGAAGGCTTCCTATCGGTCCGATGGCGAAGTCGGGGCGATCTCGGCCCTCACAATCAATCGGGGGCTCGAGGCCTACCGTGGCGCTCGAGCGGTCGCCCCAGACGGCGCGGCACTCTTCGCCACACTCCTCACAGAGTCGTTACATCAACGCGGGATCACGGTGGGTACACACGACACCGCACCCACTCCCGACACTGCCCAGAAACTACGATCCCATTCCTCTCCTGCGATGAAGGACCTCGTCGCTTCCGACTTGCGCACCTCGGACAACCTTGCATCCGAGCTGTTCTTGAGGGCGATCGGAGCAAAATTGGGTGATCCCACGACTGCGGGTGGAATCCGAGGCGTGCAGCAGGCGTTGACAGATCTCGGCATTTCGACTGTTGGTTTCTCCCAGGTCGACGGCTCTGGCTTGGCCCGCGAGAACACCGTCGCATGTCCGACGCTTGTCGCCGCGCTTGATGTACTGCATACGGACTTCAACAGTGTCGAGGCCCTCGCTCAGGCAGGTGAAACCGGAACGCTCGCCGGTGTCGGTCCGCCACTCAAGGGACGTCTCCTTGCGAAAACCGGCAGCCTCTCTGGTGTCGACGGGCTCACCGGGTACATCGCTCCCAACCTGCTCACGCCCGAAACGGATCCGGACTCCCAACTCGATGATCCAGAGACCGTCCAGTTCGCGCTCCTGCTGAACGACAACCTTGGACAGGCCCAAGGAGCAGTTCTACGCCTCCGAATAGCGGAGGGACTCGCAGCCGCACAACCGCCGCCCGACGGTTCGGCGCTGCTCCCCGCACCCTGATCGCTACACTTCCCATCGGAGAGGAGACCTGTGGAATCACGCACGCCAACACCCCAAGTCGCACGCGAGCTCGCCGATATGGTGGTGACGTACGCCAAGCAAGAGACGGTTGTGCCGTTGAAGAAGCTTGGTCGAGGTCTCGCATTCGGTATCCCTGGAGCGATTTGCATCGCTGGCGGCACTCTCTTTTTGCTGATGGCCCTGCTCCGCGGTCTGCAAACCGAAACTGGAACGAGCCTCCGCGGCACGTGGAGTTTTGTCCCGTACTTGGCCGTGGTTCTGGCCTCTGCAATCGGCATCATCTTTGCCGCGACTCGCATTTCGAAGGACGTGAAATGACCACTTCTGCACCGCTCACA
>JBARPG010000019.1:0-2380 GCA_049642885.1 Acidimicrobiia bacterium
CCTCAGTGTCGAGCACGAGCACGTTGACTTTCCGATTCGACGCGAGCACGTGGTCGAGCCCTCCGTAGCCGATGTCGTATGCCCAGCCATCGCCACCCACAATCCAAACGGAGGTGGGAACGAAATGGTCAGCGAGCTGGTCAAGTTCGGCCCGGTCGCTCGCGGTTGTGGCGGTCGCTCCGGAAGAATGATCCGGTGCCACACGCAATACGCGACGCAGCTCTTCGACTTGGGTTCGCCGCAACTCGATTGCTTCCGCGTCTCGACCCGAGGGTGCGCGCAGCATTTCGACAAGCGCGTCGGGCAGCGTCGACGACATGCGCTCGAGGAGAAGCTGTGCCCGTGAGGCGTGGATATCGACACCGAGCCGAATACCGAATCCAAATTCCGCGTTGTCCTCGAAGAGCGAGTTATTCCAGGCGGGACCGCGACCATCGGCATTGGTGGTGTACGGAATGGTTGGCAAGTTGCCACCGTAAATTGAAGAACATCCCGTCGCGTTCGCGATGACGAGGCGATCACCGTAGAGCTGCGTCAACAAGCGGAGGTATGGGGTCTCGCCACAGCCGGAACACGCACCGGAGAACTCGAAGAGTGGTTCCAGCAGTGGCACCGTTCGAGATTCGAGCGGGATGAGCGTTCGTGACACCTCAGGCACCGATTCGAAGAACGCGAATGCTTCTCGTTCGCGCGCAACGTGAGCCTCAATCGCCGCCATGTTGAGCGCTTTGCGCTTCGGTTGGGAGCGGTCCTTCGCTGGGCACACCTCAACGCAGAGCCCACAGCCCGTGCAGTCATCGGGCGCGACCTGCACTACGTATTCGAGGCCAGCAAGTTCTGGCGCAAAGCGTTCGGCGATGTGCGGAAAATCCTTCGGGGCGTTCACCAACGCAGACGGTTCGAACACTTTCGTACGAATGGCCGCGTGCGGACAGATCATCGAACACCGGTTGCATTCAATGCACAGGTCGGATTCCCAGATTGGGATGGTGGCCGCGATTGCACGCTTCTCAAATCGACTGGTTCCCGTGGGCCAGGTGCCGTCAACGGGGAAGGCCGAAACAGGAAGCCGATCTCCGTGTCCTTCGAGCAGGAGCCGCGTCACGTTCTGAACGAAACCAGGCGCGGAGGCGGGGACCGCCGGCGGGCGAGTCCGTGTGGCAGTGATGGCACCGAGCGGCACGGCGTGCAATTGCGCAAGGGTCGCGTCGATGGCGTCAACGTTGCGGCGCACAATCTCGGGGCCGCGTTTTCCCCAGGTTTCGGCAACGGATTGCTTCACCGCGGCGATGGCTTCCTCGCGAGGCAGTACACCCGACAGAGCGAAGAAGCACGTAGACATGATCGTGTTGATTCGTCGACCGAGTCCGAAACTCTGCGCGACGGCGCTGGCATCGATCACATGCAGAGCGCAGGCACGCTCGACCAGAATCTCCTGGACGGGCCGCGAGAGGCTGTCCCAGATTCGGTCGGCGGGGACCGGAGTATTCAGCAAGACGGTCGCACCGTGATCGGCACAATCCAGCACGTCGAGGCGCTCCAAGAAGCCTGGGTCGTGCACCGCCACAAACCCGGCCCGGGAGATTTCATAGGTGGATCGGATCGTGTGCGGACCAAACCGCAGGTGTGAAACGGTGATCGAGCCCGCTTTTTTCGAGTCGTAGACGAAATGCGCTTGGCAGTTGAGCGGGGTTGTCTCCCCGATGATTCGGATCGCCGCTTTGTTGCTGCTGACCGTTCCGTCAGAACCGAGGCCGTAGAACACGGCCCGCTTCACTTCGGGTAATTCGACGTCGAACGTCTCATCAACGACGAGTGAATGATGCGTGACATCGTCATTGACTCCGACGGTGAAGCGCCGCTTCGGTGCCGCTGAACTCAGCTCATCGAATATGGCCTTCACCATCGCTGGCGTGAACTCTTTGGAGGACAGCCCGTAGCGGCCGCCAAGAATCCTCGGAAATATTCCGGCTCGGCCATCGGCGAACGCGTCAACGAGCGCAGCGGTGACATCGAGCAGCAACGGGTCTCCGACCGCGCCTGGTTCCTTCGTACGGTCAAGTACCGCTATCGACTGCACGCTCTCGGGGAGCGCCGCGCAGAATAGGTCAATGGCAAAGGGCCGGTACAGCCGAACTTTCACGAGGCCAACGCGCTCCCCCTGCGCGATGAGGTGGTCAACGGTTTCGTGCGCACACTCCGCACCGGAGCCCATCATGACGACGACCCGTTCTGCGTCAGGATGACCCACATATTCGAACGGCGCGTACTGCCTGCCCGTCAGCTCGGCGAAGCGTCGCATGGTCTCGATGACAACCCCCGGACACGCGTCATAGAACACGTTCGAGGCTTCACGCGCTTGGAAGAAGGTGTCGGGATT
>JBARPG010000020.1:0-3877 GCA_049642885.1 Acidimicrobiia bacterium
GGACGATGCTGCATGCATCGGCCAGACCCGCCTGTTCTTTGCACCCCCCGGCGAACGCCCCGAAGCACGGGTTGTTCGTGAATCGAAGGCGCGTGCGATCTGCACGGTCTGCCCTGTCGTACATGACTGCGCAAACTGGGCACGCGATCATCGCGAATATGGTTTCTGGGGTGGCGAAAGCGAAGAAGAGCGCGCCGCAGCTGGTTACCGCGTGGACATGCCAGTCGGTCGCGTTGCTCGGTACCCGAAGGGCGCAGGAGCACCAGTCGAACCACGCCGTGGAGCTCGCATCGCCTAGGGCCTGCACACTCGAACTCAACGCCGCGACGTCGTAATGGCTTCGCGGCGTTTTCTTTTGCGCGAGGTTCAGACAACGCCGAGCCGCAACGGGGAATCGCCCATATCATTCGCAGGTGACTGACGAACTTCCCGGCCTCGATCTTCCCGTTCTCGAATCGTGGATCTCGGAACACCATCCGGATCTCGCAGCGCACTGGTCGGCGGCCCTCATCACGGGTGGGCGCTCCAATCTCACGTACGAACTTCGCAGCGACCAGGACCATCTCGTGTTCCGAAGGCCACCATTGGGACATGTGCTCGAAACCGCGCACGATATGAACCGCGAAACGACGGTCATGCGAGCACTGCGGACATTCGTGCCCGTGCCAGAAGTCGTTGACAGCGTGGACGCAGCCCGGTCCCCATTTGGCGTCCCATTCTCGCTGACGCGTTTCGTTGATGGCACCGTATTGCGGACCCCCGAAGATCTTGCGCAGATTTCTCCAGCCGAAGCCCGCGCTCGGTCAGAACAACTCATCGACACGCTCGCCGAACTTCACATGCTGAACATCAGCGATGTTGGGTTGGATGGCTTCGGCAAACCAGAAGGCTTCCTCGAACGAAATGTCGCCCGCTGGTGTGCGCAGTGGGAGCAAAACAAGACGCGCTCCGTCCCGACCCTGGACGCCCTTGGGATCGCGCTCTCGGCCCGCGTTCCCCGATCGCCGCGGCCGTCGGTATTACATGGCGACTTCCGTCTTGACAACACCATTCTCAGCCCGACAGGAATCGCCGCGATCGTGGACTGGGAAATGTCAACTCTGGGTGACCCGCTCACTGATTTCGCCCTGATGTGTTGTTACTGGTCGCTACCCGAGGATGTGGTCGTCGCTGGAGTGGCACACATTTCACCCACCCACGGATTCATGACTCAAGGAGAGCTTCTCGACCGCTATTCGACTGCTACCGGTCTTGATCTCGAGCACTTCCCCTATTACCAGTCGTATGCGATTTTCAAGCTCGCCGTCATCCTTGAAGGCATCAACGCGAGGTTCAAAGCTGGACAGACGGTCGGTGCCGGCTTCGACAGTATGAGCGCGGCAGTCGATCGACTCGCAGAGTGGGGACACGATGCACAACGCGCGCTCCCAAATGCGTGATCGCCCGCCCGTAGACTTTCTCCGTGGAATCCAGCCTTCGCATTGACCGCACGGTGACGCTTCGCAACCCGGTCATTGTGGCGGCGTTCTCTGGTTGGAACGATGCGGCACAGGCGGCGACCGACACCATTCGGCACTTGATGAAGGAATACAACGCAGATCAGATCGCTTCAATTGATGCCGAGTCGCACGTCGACTACCAGGCACATCGGCCTGAGGTTGTTTTGGTCGATGGTGTTGTACGCGAAATCCGTTGGCCGCGCTTTGATGTGTACGCGGCTCAGACGCCCGGAGCGCGCGACATGGTCCTGCTGCTCGGGGTTGAACCGAACTACCAATGGGTGAAATTCATCCGCAGTATCCGCGAACTGGCGGGCGCCGTGGGCGCGACCCAATTGATCACACTCGGGGCTCTGCTTGCGGACGTTCCCCATACGAGAGAACCCCAGCTGACGGGTTCGGCGAGCGACGCGCTCATGAATCGCATAGGGATGCAACGATCAACCTACGAAGGGCCCACCGGAATTATTGGTGCAATCCACGATGCGTGCCATCGCGACGGGTTCGATTCGGTTTCGCTCTGGGTGCCTGTTTCTCATTACATCAATCAATCGCCGAACCCAGTCGCGGTGCGAGCGCTCGTTCGTGGATTGGGCAAGGCAAGCGGTGTTGACATTCCCGAATGGGATCTCGATGCATCGGTCGAGCAGTGGCGCACACAGGTGAACGCAGTGGTCGCCGATGATGACGACATCACCGAATACGTGCATGACCTGGAGGAGCGCAGCGACGCTGCACCGCTCGTAACGCCGGTCGAGTCTGAGATCCCGAGTGCTGACGAACTCGGGGCCGCGTTCGAAGAGTTCCTCCGAGAACAGCCCGGCACGTGACGTACTCCGTCGAGCCACTCGTCCGAATGTCGGCGGGTTGAATGCTCACTCGCCGCGGAATTCGCTAACCGAGGAAGTCCTCCACGACGGCTTCCCATAGCTGCGCCGCGAGATCGAGAGATTCGACATCCACTCGCTCGTTGTGCCCATGGAACATCGCCGAATATTCCTCATACGGGATTCGTTGTGAAAAGAGTCCGAAGCCGTAGCCGACCGATCCCTTTCGACGGAAGAAACGATTGTCGGTGCCACCGACCATCATCATTGGGAGCAGCGCCGACCCGGCAATCAAATTGGAAGTCACGCGCTGCAGGGAATCCCACAGCGGCGTCGCTACGGGCGAGTCCGTCGGCCCGTCATCGTGAGAGTGAATGTCCACCCGATGGGCGAGGTCCCCAATGGCTTCGAGCAGCATCGCGCGCGCAACCTCGCCGTCTTCTCCGGGCATCGTGCGAATGTCGACCTCGATGTCAACGGCGTCAGGGATTGTGTTCGTCTTGGTGCCGCCATGAATGACATTCGGGGAAAACGTCGAATGCGTGCATGCGTGGGCCATGCGCGCCAATCCATCGGGGAGAAGGTCGAGGGCCTGGTCGATGCGCTCCGGATTAACGAGCGCGTCCGCGATTTCCGGTGGGAAGGTGAAGCCGCTCACGAATGCTTCCCAAGTCGAATGCACTTGCGCTGGAGGTTGATATGCCGCGATGCGCCGCACAACCTCTGCTGCGGTCACGAGCGCGTTATCGGTGCCGTGTGGTTGGCTCCCGTGAGCGGGAGTGCCATGGACTCGCAGGGTCGTCCAATACGTTCCCTTTTCCGTGACCATGATCGGGAGTCGAATCCCATTCGGAGTCGGGAGCTGATTCCCCCCAGATTCAGTAATCACGTAATCGGCCTGTACGTGATCCCATTCGTGTTCAACGAGGTACTCGGCACCCCAGGTTCCGAGCGCTTCTTCATCAGCAACCGCGAGGTACATCAAGGTCCCGCGCGGACGAAATCCGCGGGCAGCGAGACGCTTCATCGCCACCGCCATGGTCGCAGTTTCGTTCAGCATGTCGATCGCGCCGCGCCCCCACACAAACCCGTCAACCAATTCGCCGCCGAACGGGTCGCGCGACCACCCTTCCGCGCTAACCGGCACCACATCGGTATGGCCCATGAGCATCAGCGTGGGTGCAGTCGGGTCGGTGCCCTCCATACGAACGAGAAGTGAGCTGCGCCCATCGACGGGCGTGAACCGTTGCAGATCAAAGCCGCTCGTGCCCAGGTAATCGGCGAGGAGATCAGCACTCCGCTTCTCACCACCGCTGCTGACCGACCCGTCGTTCACGCACGAATTCCGAATGAGCAATTGCAGGAGTTCGACCGACTCATCGCGGCGCTCGGTTTGCTGTGCCATACCGCGACGCTACCGGCACAACCCGAAGGTGCGCTGGTCCGTAGACTCGATCACCATGCCCGGAGCGCCCCGTTGGAAAGTCCTGCTTCGAGCGATGCGCGGAGTTTCCCCCGAGCACGCGCCCCACTCGCTCCCGCGGTTGCGTT
>JBARPG010000021.1:0-26706 GCA_049642885.1 Acidimicrobiia bacterium
ATTTTTTCAAAGACTTGAATGATCGACTCGGACACGCTGGCGGCGATCGCGCGCTCAAGTCCCTGGCGGAGCGCTTCTTGTCTGTGTTGCGTGTCGGCGATATTGCCGCCCGTGTCGGCGGCGACGAATTCGCGTTGATCCTTCCCAATGCTGAGCCTCGCGAAATCCCCGACCTCCTATTGCGTATCGCGCGGTCACCCATTTCACCGACCCCATGCCCGCCATTTTCGTATGGTTGGGCTCGCTGCCCGGCGGACGCGACGGAGGCTGGAACATTGTTCGATATCGCGGATCGCGCGCTCTATGCACACAAGGCCGGAAGGCCACAAGGAGTATGACGATGGCTCTTGACGAACTTGAACTTGAACTCCGTCGCCTGCCCGGGGTGCGCGCCGTAGGGTTTTCATCTGCCGATGATTTTCTGATGGTGCAGGTGCATGTTTCTGACGAGACCAGCACCACCACGACGACCGCGTTTGAAACAGCACGTATTGCGCGTCGACATTCGATCCTTCCCGTCTCGGTTGAAATCGTTCGCTGGAAGTCGCCGCAGCACGTGAACACCGTCGCATCGCCCACTGTTGCCGCGGCCGCTCCGGCGAGTGTCACCGATTCCTCAAGCGGCGGAACCGTTCGGACGCCAATCGAAGATGAGGTGATCGATCTCGTCTCCGAGGACCACCGCCATTCGCCGATCGTCAATGACCTGCACTTCGGACAGGTTCACCTTGACCCTGAGAACGACCGCGTCATCGAAGTCGACGAACCCGTGATCGAAGCTCATGAAGAAATCGCAGAGATTCCGGTCGAAGACGCTCCCATGGCAGTTGAGCCGGAACCCGCGCTTCCGCCACGAATCTCGCCGATCACGTCTGTGATCAATAGTTTCACCTCTCCCGTCCGGCGCGATGTGCCCCCGGTCACGGACGAGAGCGCCGACGCCATGATTGTGGAAGCCGATGCGCAAGCAGCTACGGATGACTTCGAAGAGGAGTTGAGGAGCGATACGGCCATCGATCTCACCATGAACCCCGCGTTGGATGAGCGCGTGCGCTTGCTTGCGGTGCTTCCCTTTCCGGACACCGACGAAATCGAGGTGCATTTGACGGCAGGTGGCCGCCGGTCGGTGGGGCGTGCTCCGGCGAGTCACGGCCTCAGCGGTGCTGCGACTGCGACCCTCGATGCGTTGCGGGGCTTCATTCCCGAGCACACATATTCCGTGTCGTTTGCGCATCGGCTCCCCGAGGCCAGCGATCAGTTCCTCGTGGTCGCAGGAATCATCGAGCCCGACGCGACGATCGCGCCCTCACAGCGTTTTGGCGTTGCTGCCTCAAGCTCTCCGTCGGAGGCGGCCGCCCGCGCAACCTTGCATGCACTGAACCGTACGCTCGGCATCGCAAAATCCCGCGTCGACGCCTAGCGCAAGAAAGCCCGCTGGCGCCCTCGGCGCGATTCGAACGCGCGCACACGGCTTCGGAGGCCGATGCTCTATCCCCTGAGCTACGAGGGCGGGATCACAGTGTGACGGCAGGAATGTAGCAGCGCACTTTGTCGGGGCTTTCTGCGGCGCGTCGACAGCACTACCCTGCGTGCAAACGGAGGGTGAAATGGCGCGAAGCATTCCTGTTGGATTTGAGATGGTGTCGGGTAGCGCTGTGATCGAGGTCCGCTCGCCCTACGACGGTTCGCTCATCGACGAGGTTCCTGCGCTCGATCCCGCTGCAATCGACACTGCAGTCGCAGCTGGTCGAGCCGTCTTGAACTCCCCATTGCCAGCGCATGAACGAGCGGCGATCCTCGACCGGGCGGCTGCTCTCATTCTCGAACGGCGTGACGCGCTCGCCCACGACCTCTGCCGGGAATCTGCGAAACCGATTCGAACGGCGCGAGTCGAGGTCGAGCGCTGCGCGTCAACCCTGATCTTTTCTGCGGTTGAAGCACGCACACTCGTCGGCGAAGTCATCCCGATGGATGCGAGCGCCGCCGGGGTCGGGAAACTCGCGTTTACCTTGCGTGTTCCGATCGGGGTCGTGGGAGCGATCACACCGTTCAATTTTCCGCTCAACCTGGTCGCACACAAGGTCGGGCCAGCGATCGCTGCCGGGTGCCCGGTCGTCGTCAAACCGGCATCGCAAACTCCGCTCAGCGCGATCAACTTGGCTGCGATCTTCTCCGAAGCTGGATTGCCCCCCGGGTGGATTTCGGTCGTACCCGGGCCAGGAACAGCGGTGGGCGGGGCACTCGTCGATCATCCCGATGTGCCGCTCATCACGTTCACCGGATCGCCCGAGGTCGGATGGGGCATCCGTGCCCGGGCCGCCCGCAAACGCGTTGGCCTCGAACTCGGCAATAACGCGCCCGTGATCATCGCTGCGAACAGCAATTGGGAACTTGCAGCCAAGAAGATCTCGATCGCGGGCTTCAGTCACGCGGGCCAATCGTGCATCTCAACCCAACGCGTATTTGTCGAGCGAGCGATCCATGACGAGTTTGTCGCCGCGCTCGTGACTGCGGTCGCCGCGCTCGTGGTCGGAGATCCCCTCGACGAAGCGACCGATGTGTCGTCACTCATCTCCGTCGCCGAACGCGATCGCGTGGTCAGCTGGGTCGACGAGGCACAAGCTCAAGGAGCAACGGTCGCTACGGGTGGAGACCTCGCGGCTCACGAAGTCCTGCGCCCCACGGTGATCACCGGCGTCACGGAAGACATGAAGGTCTGTTCCAAAGAGGTATTCGGCCCGGTCGTCGGAATTGCTCCGTACGATGATTTAAGTGACGCGCTCGCGGTAGCGAACCGCACTGACTACGGCCTTCAGGCGGGGATCTTTACGCACGATTGGGACGAAGCATGGCGTGCGGTGCACGCCCTCGATTTCGGTGGAGTCGTGGTCAATGACGTGCCGACATACCGGGCCGACCAAATGCCATATGGCGGGTTGCGCGACTCGGGGAACACGCGTGAAGGCCCGCACGATTCGGTGAGAGAAATGACCGAACGGCGCCTCATCGTTCTCGACATGCCAAGCGCGTGAAGGCGCTCATTACCGGTGCCGCGCAAGGCATCGGCGCCGCGATCGCACGATGGGTCGACCAACAGGGAGGCGTGAGTGTCGGGCTCGACCGCAACGAGATCGGAACCGACATCCCGGTCTCGCATCGAATCGTCGTCGACCTCACCGATATGGAAGCGATGCAGCGAGCGTTCGCTGAGGCGTACCAACACCTCGGCGGCATCGATCACATGTTCCTCAACGCGGGCATCGCAACGGGGACACCCATCGCCCAATTGGACCTCGCGCCGTACCGCTCGGTCATGGGTATCAACGTCGATGCGATGATTATCGGGACCGCACTCGGGTTGCGCATGATGATCGAAGGACACATCATCCTCACGGCCTCACTTGCGGGCCTCATGCCCCTCGACCTCGATCCGATCTACACGGCCTCAAAACACGCGATCGTCGGCTTCACCCGCGCGGTCGGCAAACAAGCATCCGAACAGGGCATCACCGTGCAAGCGCTCTGCCCCGGATTCACCGAAACGGCAATCTTGGATACGGGCATTCGCCCGCTACTCGAATCCCTCGACTGGCCAATCATGTCGCTCGATGCAATAACCGCCGGTGTCGCCACCATGTTGGCCGAGCCGAAACCGGGGGCGTGTTGGATGGTGCAGTCAGGTCTGGCGCCGCAGAGATTCCGATTCGCGGAAGTGCCTCACCCCGCATAACCAACACGTCGACGCTGCCACAACGGTTATGAGGGAAGTCGCACACCGAGCGCCGCCTAATCTGAGACACTCATGAGCACAGACCCCATAACCATCACTCCCGAAGTTGTCGAGAACGACGCGACTGAGCCTCCCGCAGAGACCTCAGAAACCGTGTCTCAGCCCACCAAACTCATTCGTATCGCGACCATGGTGCGTTCGATGCTCGAAGAAGTTCGTCGGGCCCCGCTCGACGATGCCGGGCGCCGCATGCTCGCGCAAATTCACGCACGTTCGCTGCATGAGCTGGAGGGGATCCTCAGCCCCGACCTCAAGTTGGAGCTCAAGGAGGTTGCGCTCCCGTTCGAGTCGCAGGCGCCGACCGAATCGGAATTGCGCATCGCTCAAGCGCAGCTCGTTGGCTGGCTCGAAGGCCTTTTCCACGGCATTCAAGCCACGTTGTTCACACAACAGTCAATGGCATCACAGCAATTCGAACAAATGCGGCGACAGCACGCACTCCAACCGGGCGAACAGGAAAGCGATCCCGCACCGCCTGGTCCAGGCACTGGCCCGTACCTTTAATTCCCGATGCAAACAGATTCGAGCCACCTATGACCGAGATCAACGCATGGACGCCGGAGTCATGGCGCGGGTTCCGCGCTGAACAGCAGCCAACGTGGCCCGATTCCAAAGAACTTGATGTCGTCGGCGACACCCTCCGGGACTATCCCCCGCTGGTCTTTGCTGGCGAGGCGCGCCAACTTTCAGAACGACTCGCGGAAGTTTCACGTGGTGACGCGTTTCTCCTCATGGCCGGTGACTGCGCGGAAAGTTTCGCCGCGTTCAACGCGAATCAGATCCGCGACAAGTTGAAGGTCATCCTGCAGATGTCTGTCGCGCTTACCTATGGGAGTGGCGTGCCGACCGTGAAGCTCGCGCGCATCGCGGGGCAGTTTGCGAAGCCACGTTCGGCGGACACCGAAACGCGAGACGGACAAACGCTTCCGAGCTATCGCGGCGATCTCGTGAACGACTACGCGTTCGACGCCGAGGCACGAATCCCCGACCCACAACGACTGCTCCACGGCTATCACCAGGCCGCCGCAACGCTCAACCTTGTACGCGCCTTCACCAAAGGCGGGTTCGCTGACCTTCGGCAAGTACATGCGTGGAATCAAGCCTTCGTGGCCGCAAGTCCCGAAGGACAGCGATACGAAAGCCTGGCAACAGAAATCGACCGGGCGCTGCATTTCATGGAGGCCTGCGGCATCGACTTGGAGCGCGAGGCGCACCTCCACCAGGTCGACTTGTACACGGCTCACGAAGCGCTGATTCTCGAATATGAAGCCGCGTTGACCCGGGAAGATTCCTTCTCAGGTGACATGTACGACTGTTCCGCACACATGGTGTGGATCGGCGAGCGAACACGCCAACTCGACGGAGCGCACCTCGAGTTCTTTCGGGGGATCCACAATCCGATCGGTGTAAAAATTGGGCCGACGGTCACTGCCGCCGACGCGATCGATTTGTGCGCTGCGCTGAACCCACACCGAATCCCCGGCCGCCTGACGCTCATTGGTCGCTTTGGTGCCGACAAGGTCCGTGAGTCGCTCGCACCGATCGTCGCTGCAGTTGAGGCAAGCGCGCACCCCGTTGTGTGGGCATGTGACCCGATGCACGGGAATACGTTCACGCATTCGAGTGGATATAAGACTCGCCGTTTCAGCGATGTCATGAATGAGATCCACGGATTCTTCGAGACCTGTCGCGCCGCTGGCGCGTGGCCAGGTGGCGTGCACGTCGAGCTCACGGGCGAGGACGTCACAGAGTGCCTCGGTGGTTCCCAAGAGGTCAGTGGCGACATGCTCGAACAGCGATATGAAAGCGTTTGCGACCCACGCCTCAACGCGCAACAGTCACTCGACTTGGCGTTTGAGGTGGCTGAGCTGCTTCGAGCCTGAACCTCGCTCGGTAGGCTGAGCCCCCCTCCAACGTGGGAGCTTGCATGAGTATCGAGTCGCGCTTCGCCGAATTTGGCCCAAATGTGGGCCTCGTTGACGAGCTATATCGCCAGTACCTGGAAGACCCATCCTCGGTCGGTGAATCGTGGCGCGAGTTCTTCGCCGACTACACGCCTCGCAGCGAACAACGAGCGTCATCCTCAGCACCGATCGCAATGGACGGCGAGACGGCCTCGCCGATTCGTGGTGTCG
The DNA here is from genome assembly GCA_049642885.1 of Acidimicrobiia bacterium. Taxonomy (GTDB): domain Bacteria; phylum Actinomycetota; class Acidimicrobiia; order IMCC26256; family JBARPG01; genus JBARPG01. The sequence continues at coordinate 5,926 of JBARPG010000021.1, forward strand.
GAGCACGCGTGGTCGAGAACATGGAAGCGTCGCTCGGAGTGCCGACGGCGACATCGGTTCGTGCCGTGCCCGCGAAATTGTTGGAAGTCAACCGGCAAATCCTGAACAACCACCTCAGTCGCATCGGCGGTGGCAAGGTCTCGTTCACCCACATGATCGCGTTTGCCGTTTTGCGCGCCCTGCGGAGCGTGCCCGCGATGAACGCAAGCTTCGGCGTGGTTGATGGAACTCCATCGCTGGCCCGCCACCAGCATGTCAATCTCGGCCTCGCAATCGACGTGAAGAAAGCTGACGGCACCCGTTCGCTCCTGGTACCGAACATCAAGGGGGCAGACACCCTCAACTTCGCTGCCTTTCACGCGGCCTACGAGGATCTGATCCGCCGCGTGCGCGCGAACAAAATCACGCCCGCCGATTTCGCGGAGACAACGGTCACGATTACGAATCCGGGCATGATCGGGACGGTTCATTCGGTCCCGAGGCTCATGCCTGGGCAAGGCGTGATCATCGGTGTCGGTGCGATCGACTTCCCGGCTGAATACCAAGGCGCCGATCCGAGCGTGTTGGCACAGGTTGGCGTCTCGAAAGTGACGACGCTCACTTCGACCTATGACCACCGGATCATCGGCGGAGCCGAGAGCGGCGAGTTCTTGCGCCAGATTCACCAGCTACTCCTTGGCGCCGACGGTTTCTACGATGAACTCTTTGCAGCGTTTGCGGTGCCATATGAACCCGCGCGGTGGAGCGTTGATTCGTTCAATAGCGAAGCTGGGAGCCTTGAACACCACGAAAAAGTGGTTCAGGTGCATCAGCTCATCAACCTGTATCGCGTGCGCGGGCATCTCATGGCCAACCTCGACCCGCTCGGTCAAGATGATCCCCACACGCACACCGAACTCGATATCAACGCCCACGGGCTCAGCATTTGGGATCTCGACCGCACCTTTCCGACCGGTGGGCTCGGCGAGCATCGCTCCATGCGCCTGCGCGACATCCTCGGCCTGCTGCGTGACGCGTATGCGCGGACCATCGGAATCGAATACATGCACATCCAAGACCCTGAGCAGAAGCAGTGGATTCAAGAACGCGTCGAGGGCGTGCACCACGAAACGGATGTCGAGACGAAGCGCCGAATCCTCGAACGTCTCAACGCGGCCGAGGCCTTCGAGCGTTTCCTTCACACGAAATACCTCGGGCACAAGCGCTTCAGCTTGGAGGGCGCCGAGAGTTTGATTCCGATGTTGGACTCGTTGCTCTCGGATGCCGCGAATGCTGGCGCGACAGAGGCAGTGCTCGGAATGGCGCACCGTGGTCGGCTCAATGTGCTCGCAAATGTGTTGAGTAAGAGCTATTCGACGATCTTCCGGGAATTCGAGGGAGAGCTTGACCCGCGTTCCACCCAAGGTTCGGGCGATGTTCGCTATCACCTCGGTGCCCACGGGAACCACACTGCACCGAGCGGCGCCGCGCTGGAGCTGACCCTGTCTTCGAACCCGTCGCACCTCGAAGCCGTCGACCCCGTCGTTGCCGGCATGGCGCGGGCGAAAGACGACCTCATTGGCGACCCACGACATGACAGTGTCATCCCGATCTTGATTCACGGCGATGCTGCGTTCGCTGGGCAAGGCGTCGTCGCGGAGACGTTCAACCTCGCCGAAGTCTCTGGGTATGGCGTCGGCGGGACCGTTCACATCGTCGTGAACAATCAACTCGGCTTCACAACCTCACCGAGTGCTGGCCGCTCTGGCGTGTACTGCACCGACGTGGCGAAGATGGTGCAAGCACCGATCTTCCACGTGAACGGCGATGATCCCGAAGCGTGCGTGCGCGTGATTCAGTTGGCCTTTGCGTTTCGACAAGCGTTCCACAAAGACGTCGTCGTCGACATGGTCTGTTACCGGCGCTACGGACACAACGAAGGTGACGAACCCGGTTTCACCCAACCAAAGATGTACGCCGCGATCAACGGTCGCCGATCGGTACGCAAGCTCTACACCGAAACGCTGGTGAACCGCGGCGACCTCACGTTGGCAGAAGCCGAAGCCGCACTCGATGACTTCAAGGCTCGCCTCGAAGTTGCGTTTGAGGAAACGAAACAATCGCACGCACCGACGGGTGAGCATCGGGCGATTCCGATCTCGATCGGTGAAGACGTGAGTACCGCCATCTCGACGACGACCTTGGACCGCCTCATCACAACGATCACGACGTGGCCCGAGGACTTCCGTATCCACCCGAAATTGGAGCGCATCATCACGGCGCGCAAGACCGATTTCGATGCGGGTACGATTGACTGGGCAACAGCGGAAGCGCTGGCCCTCGGTTCACTGGTCGACGAGGACACGATGGTGCGCATCGCCGGTCAGGACACGCGCCGCGGAACGTTTTCGCAACGCCATTCGGTGCTCATTGATCACGAGTCTGAGGCTGAGTACACCCCGCTCTCTCATGTGCGGGAAGGGCAAGCCCCGTTCATGATTTTCGATTCTGTGCTGTCGGAATACGCCGCACTCGGATTCGAATACGGATATTCAGTGGCAAACCCCGATGCCTTCGTGGCGTGGGAAGCGCAGTTCGGTGATTTTGTGAACGGTGCCCAAATCATTCTCGATCAATTCGTCGTGGCCGCGCTCGACAAATGGGATCAGGATTCGCGCTTAGCGCTGCTGTTGCCACACGGTTTCGAAGGACAGGGACCAGAGCATTCCAGCGCACGGATCGAACGGTTCTTGACGCTGGCCGCAGAGGACAACATCCGAGTTGTCTACCCATCAACCAGCGCGCAGTATTTTCACGCGCTGCGACGGCAGGTGCGTTCAGAGGTTCGCCGTCCGTTGGTCTGCATCACGCCAAAGAAGTATTTGCGGATGCCTCATACGAAGTCGCCTGTGTCCGCATTCTCGGACGGGCAATTCGAACTCGTACTTGACGATCGCAATGCGATGGACGCTGACCGCGGCGCCGTGAAGCGGGTGCTGTTGTGCACGGGCAAGATTGCCCATGAGCTGATGGACAAACGCGATGAACTCGGCGCCCCCGTCGCTGTCGTGCGCGTCGAACAAATCGCGCCGTGGCCGCTCCAGCAACTCGAGGCGATTCTCGATCGGTACCCGAACGTCGAACACGTCGTGTGGGTTCAGGAAGAGCCCGAGAACATGGGCGCGTGGACCTTCGTCCACGAACGCTTGCACCGGGTGATCCGCACGCGCGCGGGGCACTTGCACCACATCTCGCGCGCCGCGTCGGCGTCTCCCGCTTCGGGGAGCCAAACCATCCACGACCGGGAGCAGGCCGATCTTTTGACGGCAGCCTTCGCCGACCTTTAAGCGAACGTCTACGGCGTGGCAGCGTCAATCGCGCTGAGCGCCGCGGAAATCGCCCCGTGTGACGCGTTCATCAATGGCGCGCGAACATCCGCGGACGCGATGAGCCCTTGCGCATGCAACACACCCTTGAACACCGCAGGGTTCGGTTCGGCGAAGCAGGCCTGCACGACAGGGAGCAATGCCTCCGCGTCAGCGCGTCCCTGTTCGACACGGCCCGCAAGCCCATGTTCGATCATGGACACGAAACGAGCGGTGCAGACATGCGCAGTTGCTGCGATTGCTCCGCGGCCACCCATGAGTGTGAGCGGGAACAGGAACGGATCTTCGCCACCAAGCACGGCGAACTCCTCGGGCGCGCCCGCAAGAAGCTGCAAGGTGTCGACATCGAGACCGGTCGATGCTTGTTTGATCCCTTTGATGTTCGGATGTTCTGCGGCGGCGAGCACGTGCGAGGCAGGAAGATGTTTTCCTGTGCGCGTTGCGATGTTGTACATCACAACCGGAACTGGCGACGCCGAGGCGACCGTCTCGAAGTGCTTGACGATCCCGAGTTCGGACGGGCGGACGTAATAGGGGACGACAATCAACACGGCGGCGAGACCAGGAGCATCTTTGAGCGCTTGGACCGCAGCCACCGTCGTGTGCGTGCTGTTTGTCCCCGCCCCCACGATCATCGGGACCTTGCGCTCGCTACAGACCTGACCGACGGCTTCGACGACTGCGCGCTTCTCATCGACGTCGAGCCCAGCCGACTCACCGGTGGTGCCAAGCGGCACAAGTCCCGCGACACCCGCGTCGAGATAGCGGTTGCTCAACCCGACGAGGGCTTTGATATCGACTGACCCGTCGACAGCGAACGGCGTGATGAGCGGGACATAAACGCCTTGCAGGCGAAGCTCGGACATGGGCCGCAGGATAGTGGTTTCCGTTCGGCGTTCCCGGGCCGAATCCTCCGAGGCTGTACCCTCGCAGCAATGTCCGATCTCCTGCGTTTCGTGTTGACGCTGCTCGCGGGGGTTCTGACCGGAATGCTGTCCGGCGCGTTCGGTGCGGGCGGCGGTGTCGTTTCTACGCCAGCGATCCGATTCTTGGGCGCCAGCGCGTTCAGCGCGGTGGGCTCGACCCTGCCACCGATCTTCCCCTCGGCCATCGCCGGTGGTCTCCGCTATCACAAACAACGACTCATCGAATGGCCAGCGGTCAAACGCCTGATCTCCATCGGAATGCCCGCGGCCGCATGTTGCGCCGCACTCGCGCACGTCATCCCTGGCAACGGGCACGTGCTCATGCTGTTGACCGCCGCACTCGTGACCATCACGGGGTACCGAATGTTTCGGCGCACCCCACCAGAAATCCTCCACGAAGAAGCTGGTGACCCGGCACCAGTCCAAGCGACCGTTCCAATGTGGGTCGGCTTGTGCGCCGGTGGCCTATCGGGGCTCCTCGGCATCGGCGGCGGTGTCGTGATGGTCCCGGTGCTGGTCAACCGCATCGGTTTCCCGATCAAGCGTGCGCTCGGCACCTCACTCGTGAGCGCGGGCTTCTTCGCAATTCCAGCGACGCTCACACACGCCTATTTCGGTGGCATCGATTGGAAGTACGCGCTTCCCCTCGCGATTGGCGTGGTGCCCGGTTCGCGTATCGGTTCCGCGCTGGCACTTCGATCAGGCGACCGTGGTCTGCGCATTGCCGTGAGCATGTTCTTGATTGCTGTCGCGATCGCGTTGGCGACCAAAGAACTCGTTGGGTGGCTGGGGTAGCCTCAATCAATGAGGGTGAAGCTCATCGTCAACGCAACTGCCTCGTCGGTGACCCCGCGAACACAGTTTCTCGTCGAACGAATCCTTCATCGCGAACACGAAGTGAAAGTCGCGGCAACCCTCCGCCGCGGTCATGCCACCCTCCTCGCTCGCGAGGCCGTAGAAGACGGATTTGATCTGGTTGCAGTCCTGGCTGGCGACGGCACTCTCAACGAGGCGAGCGGTGGGCTTATCGGTTCTGACCTCCCGTTGGCAGCACTTCCTGGCGGATCCACAAACGTGTATGCGAGAACGCTCGGGATCATCAACAACGCGGAACAGGCTGCACATGGGCTGCTGGCATCATTGAGTGAGAAGACCTTCCGCCGCGTTGATGTGGGCCGTGTGAACGGGCGGCAGTTTCTCTTCAATGCCGGCGTCGGCTTTGACGCTGCCGTGTTGGAGCGAGTTGAACGTCACCCAAAATGGAAGCGGCGTCTGAACCACGCGTACTTCGCTGGGGTGGCTCTCGCCACCTTTGCCTCGTACGAACGCGGTAATCCATTGTTTGCATTGCACGACGAGGCGGGTGCGCATGTCACCGATGGCAGTTTCGCCATCATTTCCAAGACGCATCCCTGGACCTTCTTTGGTCCGCGACGTTTTGCGGTTGCCCCGAGCGCTGGATTTGACCAGCCCTTGGTGAGCACCGTCTGGAAGGACATGCGCGTTGGCCCGATGTTGTTGACTTCAGCATCGGCGCTCGGATCCGGTGCCTTGCTCCGCAAGAGTCCCGCGATTCACGAACATCACGGAGACAACTTTGTGATCACGTCGCCCGCTCCGATCCCGTGGCAGGCGGATGGGGACTTCCTCGGCACCGACACCACATTCACGTTTTCGCGCCAGTCAGATGCGCTTACGATCGTTGTGCCTGCCACTCCCGAAAACGACGCGGATCGTTGGTAATCAGCGCGTCGGCGTGACCGTCGGCGAGCTCACCCCACCGCGCCGCGTCATCAACGGTCCAAACATTCACTCGCAACTCCGCGTCGTGCGCGGCAGCGATCGCGATGCCCGGATCGGAGCCGAGTTGATGATCATAGCAATGCATCCACGGATGTCCAAGAGCCACCGCCATGGAAAGTGCTTCCGGGAAAGCAACGCCACTCGTAAGCCAACCCGTCTCCACATGAGGTGACAGTTCACGAAATACGCCGATCGCACCAACATCGAAACTCGAAACGATGATCGTCGAGGTGTCGTGCGTATGCATCAAGTCAGCGAGAAGGGACGCTGCGCGCTGGGTGGGATCATGGATTGGCGATTCCGGAAACGGCCAATTCTTGATCTCGATATTGCAGATCATCGATCCGATCGTGCTCAGAACCGCACTCAGGTCGGGAACGTAGGGCTTCGCTTCGGAAATCTCGTCACGGGTCATCCGCATCATCGGCACGCCGTCAATCACGCCATCATGATCAACGATGAGGTAATCGTCGGCGGTGGCATGGATATCGAGCTCGACACCGTCGGCACCGACAACGAGCGCTCGAGCGAACGCTTCGAGCGTGTTCTCAGGGCACTCCGCACTCGCACCACGATGTCCGAACAGTAACGGCCCCAGCTGGGCAGGTGCACTCATACGTCGACGGTTGATCGTCGCGACGGGATGCGAATGTCCACGACTGTTCCATGATGAGTGCGCATGGAGATCGACCCTCCGAGCTCGGTCGTGATGAGCGACCTCACGATCGAAAGCCCTAAGCCAGTGGCGTTCTCGAGCGCGAAATCGGCAGGGAGACCTACCCCGTCGTCGCGAACCACGATCTCGAGGTCATCACCGTGTCGTTCAAGATGAACCCAGACGTTCCCGTTGATCGGTCCGTCTCCCGTGAATGCATGGTCCAGCGCATTTTGCATGACCTCATTCAACGCGACCGCGAGTGGCGTCGCAACGTCGCCAGATAATTCACCGGCATGGCCATCGACATGGAACGCAATTTTGCGATCCTCGGATTGCGAGGTTTCCTCGACCAGCCGCACGAGGGGTCCAATGATGTCGTCAAAACTCACGTCGTCGACAGCGTCACGAGAGAGCGTCTCGTGAACGATGGCAATTGAACGAATACGCCGTTCCGATTCAAGGAGCGCATCCCGCGCCTCCTGGCTCTGCAGTCGGCGTCGTTGCAGTCGCAAGAGCGCGGCAATGGTCTGGAGGTTGTTCTTGACCCGATGATGGATCTCGCGAATCGTTGCGTCCTTCGACAGAAGCATCAAGTCACGGCGGCGCAAGTCGGAGTCATCGCGCAGCAGAATGATGGCGCCAACAACCGCGGCCCCTTCGAGCAGCGGCAACACGCGCAAGGTCACCACCGTTGTTCCACGTTCGACTTCAGAGCCAGCGGGTTCGTGCGAGGTGAACGCCTGCGCCACCGCGTCGCCACCAATCCCAAGGTCCTTCAGACGGGTGCCGCGCACGTAGGCGTGGATTCCCAGACGATGCAAGGCCGAGACACCGTTCGGTGACGCGAAGCGCACCGTTCCGGTGTGGTCGAGCAGCAATGTCCCGTCGCCGACTCGCGCGTCACCGGTGCTGACTGCACCGCCTTTGAATGGGAACTGGCCAGCCGCGATCATGTGCGCAAGGCGCATCGCTGTCTCGACGTAGATGCGCTCCATCTCCCCTTCGCGACGGCCAGAGGAAAGACGGTTCTCACGAATGACCAGCGCAATGACGCGGTCCTTGTAACGAACCGGGATCGCGAGACTTGCGACAAGGTCTGACGCGCCGAGCGCCCGAGTCTCACCACGAACGACGACACCTTCGCTCAGCGCGCGTCGCGCGTTGGGCCCCGGAGCGATGATTCGCCCGAGAAGGTCCTCGGGGTACAGGGTCTGCCCGGTATGGGGCCGAACTTGGGCGAGAACAACCAAGCGAGCTTCCGTGTCGTTCGCGACGGGAATGAGCAAGGTGAGGTCGCCGTAGCACAGGTCGGACAGGAGCTGCCAGGAAGCAACTAGTGCCTCGAGGTACAAGGTCTCATCGTCATCGAGCGCACTCCGCCCGGTCACAAGTTCAGGAAGCTCAGCCACGACTCGACGCTACCCACTCAGCAGTGCGGCGGCGATCAACGAAAGGGTCGAAACATCTCGCACATCGTGTGACATCAACGGCACCTCAACGCGAACCGGCGCGCCGAGTGCGGTCGCGGACGCGCGCTCCGATTCACGAACTGCGGCAAGGTGGAGCTGTTCGAACGCGGTACCAACGTCGACCAACACCTCTGTGCTGCGTTCGAGATCGCCCAACCCACGTCGATTCTCTCCGGAGAGTTTCTCCGCGATTTCTGCGGCGCGATCGCGAATCTCAGCCGCAGTCGCACGCGCCTCGCGTGACGAGAAACGCCGCGGGAGCACCTTGTTCAGCACGACCGCACAGAGGTCAAAATCGCGTTGCTTCAGTTCGCCGATGAATCGCGTTGCCTCTCTCGCTGGCGCGGGGTCGAGAGTGGTGACGACGATGAATCCACACCGGGGGTCGTGCAGCAGGGCTTCGACCGCTTTTGCGCGCTCCACAAATCCGTTGTACATGGTTTGGAAGTTCAGGAAGAACTCCGCAATGTCCGACAGGAATGCTGCACCGAGTACGCGGTCCGCGAGGGAAAGAAACGGACGCGACGCGACGTCGAGAACCTTCGCCGCGCGTCCTCGGCCCGCTCGATACGGAGCGGTGAGAACGCGCAAGAGACGGCCACCGAAGAAGTCCGCCATGCGCTCCGGAGCATCGAGGAAATCAATCGCATTTCGTGACGGGGGTGTATCGATGATGATGAGGTCGTATTCGCCACCACGATGCAATTCATACAGACGCTCCATTGCGACGTAGTCGTGACTCTGTACGAAACGCGTCGTCAGCTCTTCATACAGCCGGTTGTGCAGAATGCGATCGCGGGTCTCGGCGTCCGGCGCGTGGCGGTGCACCAGATCATCCCAACTCTTTTTCGTATCGAGCATCGCCATGTACAACTCGCCCCGAGGTGGCGTGTCAAATGCAGAGTCCGGAATGCGCGTGACTTCATTTCCAAGCTCACCGAGACCGAGGGCAGTCGCAAGGCGCCGTGCGGGATCGACCGTCACGACGAGTACCCGACCGCCAAAGGTGCCCGCGGCAGCAATGCCCGCGGCGGCAGCGACCGAAGTTTTCCCCACTCCGCCAGACCCGCAGCACACGAGAATCTCTCGGCTCGTTAGCAAACCTTCGAAACTGCCTGTCATGAGGCGCCCGCGATCGGATGTACTTCTCGCAACAACGCGTTGCTGACATGACGCAAAATTCGCGTGCCCTGATCGCGAACGAAAAACGCTGGCACGACCGAGACCGGCACCGCGACTGCGGCACGCAATTCCGCTTCGTACCCTGCCTGCTCGCTGCAAATGTCATCCAACAGGGCGACGCCCTCAATGACCGTGCGCCCTTCAGGTCCCACCATGGCGCTCACGCTGTCTTGCACCGCGCCGGTACGAAAACGCTCGAAAACGATGCGGTCGTCCGCCGAGAAGACATCGGGAATGCGTCGGTTCATCACGACAGCCACCGGAGCGATTGATAGCTCGGTGGCGGCACGGGACAGCAGCTCTGTTGTCTCGCGAATCGGCATTTCCTCAGGAGTGCATACGACCACGAGGCCGGATTGCTCCGCGTCTCCGAGGATCGCTTCCATCCATTCCAATTGCTTGCTAATACCTCCGACATGGATCAGATTCTGCAGCGACCGTGCCGCCCCGAGCTGCGCGATCACATGGCCCGTTGAAGAAGCGTCGACAATGACGAGATCCCACGGGGCTTTCCCCTCTTGGGCTTGCTTGACCTCGTAGCAAATCTTGCCGATGACGAGAATCTCTTTGACACCAGGTGCAGCTTGGGCCACGAAGTCGAGCATCTTCGGCAGCGGACCGAGCTTGCCGACGAACGGCACCTTGGCGTAGATCTTGAGGTACTCCCGCAGAGCCGCTTCGGTGTCCATCGCGAGTCCATCGATCGATTCGGCGAAGGGTTTCGGAGAGAACCCACTCGCAGGTCGATCGAAGAGCGCGGGAAGGTCACCTTTCGCGTCGACCTCGACCAGGAGCACGCGTTTGCCGAGCGATGCCGCGGCCCGTGCGAGCCCCGCTGTAATCGTCGTCTTACCGACACCGCCCTTGCCCGTTACGACGAGGAGACGGTGATCGAGCAGCGAACGAGTGTCAGCCGCGAGAGAAGCCGACGCCGCCATTACCGCGATCCTCGGCGATCTCCACGTAGGCAATCCGCTTCGAGGGGATTCCGACGGTGCGACCTTTCGTGTCGGTCAACCACAAGGTCTCGTCTTCATTCGCGATTGCTTTGCCAATTGAGGTTCTCAACGCGTCGATCGCTTCATCGACCTCAACAGAGATTTCTCGTGGGGTGTGAATGACCCCGATCTTCACTTCAGTCACTGGTGGACTCCTTTGCTGGGACTGATCGTAGCGACTCGATGAGTGTCCCCCTGGTGGCCTGCGGTGCAGATGTGTGTACGTCAGGCGGCCCCAGGGGTGGAACAATGCCGGAATGCACGATGAGCCGATGGACGATGCCGAAGCAGTCCCCCTTGGACTCCGTTGGCCGGCGGAGTGGGAGCCGCATGAACGCACACTGATGGCGTGGCCCGCTCGCCCCGATCTCTGGGGCGAATTTCTCGACTGGGCCCGACGTGACGTCGCCGAAATCGCCAATACCATTGCCCAGTTCGAGCCCGTCACGATGGTGGCTCGTCCGGGTTCTGGCGAGGATGCATCGCGGCGTCTTGGAGGCCGAGTCGAGGTTGTTGAATTGCCAATCGACGATTCGTGGCTGCGAGATAACGGGCCCGTCATCATGCGCCATGACGACGGCACACGGGTCGGGGTGCATTTCCGGTTCAACGGATGGGGCAACAAGTACCACCCGTATATGGCCGATGCCGCGGTGGCCGAGCTTCTCTTGGATCGTCTCAGTATTCCTCGGATGTTGGCGCCGTTCGTCTTGGAAAACGGTTCCCTCTCGGGTGACGGCGAAGGAACGGTCGTCACAACCGCTCAGTGCAATCTCAACCCGAATCGGAATGACGAAGTCACAGCCGCTGCAGTTGAAGCGCGCTTGAAACAGTGGATGGGATCCGAGCGTGTGCTGTGGTTGCCGCGCGGGCTGGTTGAAGATCTTGACACTGACGGGCACGTCGACAACATTGCCGCGTTTGCTCCGCTCAAGACCGTCGTCGTGCAGTCGGTGCTCAATGAGCGAAACCCCAACTTCGGTGCCTTGCAGGAGAACAAGAAACTCCTCGAAAAGTTCGGATATCACACGCTGGCAGTGGACCACCTCCCCTATTCCGAACTTGGCGGCAAGGTGTCGCCGGTTCCATACCTGAATTATTACGTGTGTAACGGCGCGGTGATCGTGCCCGTTACCGGCTTCGACAAGGGGGCTGACGCTGCGGCCCTGGAGACGATTGGCGAGGCGTATCCAGGGCGACAGGTGGTGGGTGTGCCTGGGGCGGTGCTTGCATACGGCGGGGGCGGGGTGCATTGCATCACCCAACAGGTTCCGACGTCAGATGGGCTCGCGCCCGCCGCGGCAGCGAATCGTTCCGAGGCATCACTCCCTGGCGAGCTGAGAACTTCAGAGGTCATCACGGTTCGAAGCGGCGGCGTGCTTCCTTCGCTCGCAGCCGTGAACCCAACGTCGGATCGAAGGCTTCTTCGGGTCGGCGTCGTGCAGCACGCGCACGACCCTGATGTCGCGGCATTGCGCACACAGCTCGCCGAGTACGTCGAGCACGCGGCCAACGAAGGCGCCGATCTCATTTGCCTGCCGGAACTCTTTATGGACCCCTATATCGCAATCGACCCAGATAGTTGGTCGCAGATGGTGCCGGGCGAAGTGTTTCCGAACGGACCATCGCATGAGTTCTTGGTCGACCTTGCCCGGCACACACGCCGGGTGATTGCTGGCACGATCCACACTGCTGCCGCACAGGGCGGGCTCGGTTACAACATGTCGGTCATCGTCGATGCTTCAGGCGACACGATTTGGGCGACCCCAAAACTGCATCTTCCCGTGACGGCCGGCTACTACGAGGATCAATGGTTTCGTGCGGGCGAGGCCCTCGCCGACCCAGTTGAGGTGTGCGGGGCCAAGATTGCCCAACCGGTTTGTTGGGATGAGTGGTTCCCAGAGCTGGCACGGGCCTACCGCTTACGCGGCGCCGAGGTGCTGCTGTATCCGTCGGCGATTGGCTCGGAGCCAGATTTTCCTGATTTCGACACCGAACCGATGTGGCAACACACGATCGTGGCGCACGCGATCGCGAATGGTGTGCACGTGATCGCTTCGAATCGTGTTGGTTCTGAAACGCGTGCAGGCACGACCGTCTCCTTCTACGGGTCGAGTTTCATTGCCGATCCCTACGGGCGCATTCTGGCGAAGGCCCCGCGCGATCGGCCGTGTGTTCTGATCGCGGATCTTGATCTGGATGCCGGGAAGGATTGGCTCGCGCTGTTTCCATTCCTGAAAACCCGTCGGCCTGAGCTCTACGGAGAACTCGCAACCGCCGAGGAAACCGACTAGCTGATCTTCAGTTCGGGGTGGAACACCTTTCGGGGTTTCGTTGCGATGATCTGATCGGCAATTGCTCGAAAAGTCTCGGCAGCTTCGCTGTTCGGTTCGGAGACGACAATCGGATGACCATCATCGCCGCCTTCACGCAGTGCCGGCACAAGCGGAATCTTGCCCAACAATGGAACTTCGAGTTGATCGGCGAGGTCTTGTCCCCCACCTGACCCGAAGATTTCATAGGCCGTACCGTCATCGCCACGGAACCATGACATGTTCTCGATGACGCCGATGACTTCCATGTTGACCTTCTGTGCCATCAAGGCGGCCCGCTGTGCGACTCGTTGCGCTGCGAGTTGCGGGGTGGTCACGACCAATACCTCTGAGCGGGGCAAGAACTGCGCCATGGAGAGAGAAACATCGCCGGTGCCGGGCGGCATGTCGATGATGAGGTAGTCGGGGTCATCCCAGTGGACATCGGTGAGGAACTGCTCGATCGCTTTGTGCAACATCGGGCCACGCCACATGACGGGCTGGTCTTCACGAGCGAAGAACCCCATGGAGATGAGACGCACACCGTGTGCTTCTGGCGGGAGGATGACCCCGTCGAGCACGGTCGGCGGATGTTCAACGCCGAGCATGCGCGGCATTGAGAATCCCCATACGTCTGCGTCGATTGCGGCCACTTTGAAACCACGTTGTGCAAGCGCCACGGCAAGGTTTGTGGTGACGGAGGATTTCCCGACGCCACCTTTGCCCGAGGACACCGCGATGATTCTCGTTCGGTTGTTGGTGAATGGGTTCGGGCGCGTTTCGCCCTCTTGTGGCGACTGCAAGGAACGCGAGACTTCGCCGCGTTCCTCATCGGTCATGACTCCGAAGGTCAGTGTGACTTCGGTGGCGCCAGCGGCGGTGAGCGCGGTCTTCACGCGGTTGTCGATTTCCGCCTTCAGCGGACACCCCGGGACGGTCAGCGCAATGGTCAGCGATACGTGGTCACCATCGACCTGCACATCGCGGACCATGTTGAGCTCGACGATCGAGCGATGCAGCTCGGGGTCTTCGACGGGGCGCAGAGCTTCAATTACGTGTTCTACAGAAAGCATCTGAACAATTTCCACTATTCAGATAGGTAGAATCGCATCGTGGCCACTGAAACTGCTGAAAAAAACGAGGTTGCTGAGATGACGGCGGACCAATTCCACGGTGCGGTGACGGCACTGACGAGCGCATTTGGCGACCCGACACGCCGCGAGATCTACCTCTTCGTCCGCGATCACGATGAGGGGGCTACCGCCACTGAGGTGGCAGACAAGTTTGCGCTACACCCAAATGTTGCGCGTCATCACCTCGAGAAGTTGACCGGCGGCGGGTATCTCTCCGTTGCATTGACGAAGGGTCAGCTCAATGCCGGTCGGCCGTCGAAGCGATATCGGTCAACCGATCACACTCCGCAACTGCCCGCGCTCGGGCGGCGCGATGACCTGTTGGCAGAACTCTTGGTTCGTGCCTTGGAACATCTTGAGCCCGCGACTGCGGAGCGCCTCGCCGAAGAAGTTGGGCATCGATACGGGAAAGATTTGGCCGCGGCGATCGAGCCCTCTGAAGGGCATCGGTCCGTTCAAGCTGCGGTGGCGACCGTCGTTGATGCGCTGACCGCACATGGATTTGCTGCGCACTCCGAAGGCAAAGGCACAATGCTGAGCATCGTGAATGAGCACTGCCCATTCGGCGAGGCGGCAGAGCGATATCCGCATGTCGTGTGTGCAATCGATCGCGGGTTGATTCGTGGAATGTTGGCGGGGCTGTGCGGGGAGCGTGAATCGACCTTCGAACAGCGTCGACCTCTTGGCGATGCACATTGTGTCGCCCGAGTGTGAAGCGGTGTGTGCGTGAGGCGTCCATAGGGTGAGGCGCGTCTACCTCGACCATGCGTCGTGTTCGACGTTGCGGCCGGAAGCTGCCGAAGCTATGCGTGCTGCAATTTCTGTGCAGGCTGGCGATCCGGGACGATTGCATCAGGAAGCGCAGGCACCTCGAGCCCTCATCGAAGCTGCTCGCGAGCAGGTGGCAGCGTTCGCTGGAGTTCGCCCGAGGCAGGTGATCTTCACGAGTTCTGCAACCGAGGCAAATGCGACTGCGATTCGAACGTCGTGTGTGGCCCCCGGGGCACGGGCTGTCCTCGGAGCTGTCGAACATTCATCGGTCGTTCGCACGCTTGACCAGCTCGGCAGCGAGGTGGAGATGATCTCGTGCGATGCCGACGGGGAGATCGATGCGCTCGCGTTTTGCGCCGCATTGACTCCCGAGACTGCGGTCGCCGTGCTGCAGCACGCGAATCACGAGGTCGGAACGGTCCAACAGGTCGATTCGGTTCTCGCCGCGTGCAGGACCGCGGGGGTGCCCTTGCTTGTCGATGCGGCTGCGAGTTCGGCGTTTCTGGAACCACCTGCCGCTGACTTTGTCAGCCTCTCCAGTTCAGCAATCGGCGGACCTGCGGGCGTGGGAGCGCTCATCGTGGGTCGCGGGGTTCGCGTTTCGCCGCTCTTCGTCGGAGCCGCTCAAGAGAGAGCCCGGCGTGCTGGGCTCGAGAACCTTGTCGGCATCGCGGGATTCGGTGCCGCCGCCCAAGCATGCCTCGCAGAGGGTCGCTCCGGGCTCAGCCAGCGCCTTGGCGCGCTGCAATCCGCGCTCGAGAACGGGTTGCGTTCGCGGGGAGACGCAGTGCTCTTCGCAGCGGACGCCCAGCGACGACTTCCGAACATCACGAGTTTCGCCATCGATGGGATCGAAGCCGAACCGATTTTGCTTGCACTCGATCAGCGCGGAGTCGCCATCCATTCGGGTTCCTCGTGTTCCTCTGAGATGCTCGAACCGTCTTCGGTGCTCGCCGCGATGGGAGCTTCGAGTCAGCATGCGCTGTGCGCCTCGCTCGGCTGGTCGTCTCGGGCCGCGGACGCAACCCTGTTCCTCGACGCGCTCAATGCGGCGGTCGCGCAGTTGCGCTCGCTCCGGCGGTAGTCGCACATTCCGTGAGGACGGCAGGTTGTCCGTTCCCCGTGGGCCGCGATCGACCCGTATGGAATTAGTTCAATACTTTTGAACTAATTCCATATGCCGCAAAAACAAACCTCGGGACCTGGTGGCGGGTGGAACTGCGATGCCTTTAGCGGGAGCGCAACACGTTGAGTGCCGAGCCTGCCTGGAACCAGGCGATGTGCTCTTCGCTCATCGTGTGAGAGGTCTCGATCCGTTCCTCGCTGCCATCTGCATGGTGAAGTACGACCGTCACGGGAACTCCAGGGGCCAAGCGATCGAGACCAACGATGTCAACGGAGTCATCGGCCCGCACCTTGTCGTAGTCCGAAGGGTTCGCGAAGGTCAACGCCAACACGCCTTGCTTCTTCAGGTTCGCTTCGTGAATGCGCGCAAAGGAACGACACAGGATGGCGCGGCCGCCCATGAATCTCGGCTCCATGGCGGCGTGCTCGCGTGAGGAGCCTTCGCCATAGTTCTCGTCACCGATCGCGATCCAGTCGATCCCAGCCGACTTGTACCGCTTGGCGAGATCAGGCAACGCGACCGTTGTGCCGTCCCGCACATCGATGCCTTGACCTGACTCGCCCGGAGTGAACGCATTGTTCGCACCAAGGAACAAGTTCCCCGAAATGTTCTCGAGGTGCCCTCGATACTTGAGCCATGGTCCGGCTTGTGAGATGTGATCAGTCGTGCACTTCCCCGCTGCCTTCAACAGCACACGCAACCCGGAAATGTCATTGCCATCCCACGCCGGAAATGGTTCGAGCAATTGCAGCCGATCGGAGCCCGGCGCGACCACGACCTCAACTCCCGTCGGGTCGAGCGCCGGAGCAATGAAACCGTGGTCGCCGCCCGTGAATCCCTTCGAGGGCAGTTCTGCCGCGACTGGTGCCTGCAAGGTGAGTGTGCCTCCGTCTGGCAAGGCGATCCCCTCGTTCACGAAGTCGACATCGAGGCGGCCCGTCAGCGCCATGCCCACGACCGTCTCTGGAGATGCAATGAAACTAAGCGTTTCAGCGCGTCCATCGTTGCGCTTGGGGAAGTTGCGGTTGAAGCTCGACACGATCGAGTTCGGGATGCCCGCGGGGAGGTCCTCGCGTTGCCATTGGCCGATGCATGGCCCGCACGCATTGGCGAGCACCGTGGCGCCGATTGCTTCGAGGTCCGCAAGGAGTCCGTCGCGTTCGATGGTTGCACGCACTTGCTCCGAGCCAGGTGTGATCAGGAGCGGCGCCTTCACCATGAGCCCCGCGGCTTTGGCTTGGCGAGCGATATGCGCGGCTCGCCCAATGTCCTCGTATGAGGAGTTAGTGCATGAACCGACCAGCGCAGAAGAAATCTCGAGCGGGTAGCCCTGTGCTTGCGCGTCGGCACGAATTTCAGAGAGCGGGCGGTCAAGGTCGGGGGTGTGCGGTCCGACGACGTGCGGTTCGAGCGCGGAGAGATCCACCGTGATCACCTGGTCGTAATACTTCTCCGGATCGACCTCGACCTCCGGGTCGCTGCGCAACATGTCAGCCACACGATCGGCCGCGTGAGCGATATTGGCTCGCTCCGTTGCAACGAGGTACTCCTTCATCTTGTCGTCATACGGGAAGATCGAACAGGTCGCACCGATCTCTGCGCCCATATTGCAAATCGTCGCCTTGCCCGTAGCGGAAATGGTTGCTGTACCCGGGCCGAAGTATTCGACGATCGCACCGGTGCCGCCCTTGACGGTGAGGATGCCAGCAACTTTCAGGATCACGTCTTTCGCTGCGGCAAAACCGGAAAGCGATCCGGTGAGTTTCACGCCGATGAGCTTCGGCACGCGAGTGTTGAACGGCCAACCAGCCATCACATCGACCGCGTCGGCTCCGCCGACACCAATCGCTGCCGTTCCGAGCCCTCCAGCGTTCGGAGTGTGACTGTCGGTCCCGATCATCATGGCCCCGGGAAACGCGTAGTGCTCCAACACGACCTGGTGAATGATTCCTGAGCCCGGTTTCCAAAACCCGAGCCCGTACTTCTTCGAAACGGTTTCGAGGAACGTGTACACCTCGGAGTTCACGTCCTCGGCGACTTTCAAGTCGATCTCGGCTCCGATTCGTGCCTGAATGAGATGATCGCAGTGAACGGTCGACGGCACCGCCGCCTGTGGAAGGCCCGCAGTCATGAACTGCAGGAGTGCCATTTGCGCGGTGGCATCTTGCATCGCGACACGGTCGGGGCGGTAGTCGGAATAATCGACTCCGCGGTTGAGGCCGACTGTGGCTGGGTCGTCAGCGTGCGCGATGAGAATCTTCTCGGCAAACGTGACGGGCCGTCCGAGACGCTGTCGCAACGCTGGCACTCGGTCAACGAAGCGGGCATACACGCCCTCAACAAGATCAATCGGGGTGTTCGGGCCAGCCTGAGCCATGTCGTCTCCTCCTGAGATTCGGGACCCAGGCTACGTGGGAGCTACGGCGTCGGGGGAATCTCGGTTGTGGCTGGCGTGGGTGCTGGCATGTCGGTTGTGGCTGGGATCTCGGTTGTGGCCGGGGTCGCGCCGGGAAGCAGGTCGCCAACGCGCGGCTGTTCGCGGTCACCTTCGGTGGCTTGAAAGAATTCCGCCGCGGGAAACGTGCCAAAGCGAGCGAACCACATTTGTGGAACCGTCTCGAGTGCATTGCGATAGTCACGGACGTTGGCGTTGTATACCCGCCGCGCCACGGCGATGCGGTCCTCGGTTTCGGCGAGTTCCTGCTGAAGATTCAGGAACTGATCACTCGCCTTGAGGTCGGGATACGACTCTTTGAGTGCAAACAACCCTTGGAGAGCGGCGCCGAGCATGTTTTCGGGACCGCTCCGCGCCGCCGGGCCGCCTGCCGCGTGCATCGCGGCATTGCGTGCCTCGACGATGTGCTCAAGCGTTTGCTGCTCATGCGCGGCGTAGCCCTTCACGGTCTCGACGAGGTTCGGGATGAGGTCGTGTCGACGCTTCAGCTCGACTTCGATATACGCCCAGCCGTTGGCGACATCGTTGCGGCGACGGACAAGTCCGTTGTACATGCCAAAGCAAATCAGGAGGAGGACGAACAACGCTCCGAGGATGATTGCTGCGCTTGGCATCAGTTCGCTCCTGGGTTCTGGGTTGGCGGTAGCGGAGGTTGCGGCGGAGTCACCGCGTGGGCCGCAGGGTACATCGAGCTGACCACGTCGGGGATTCGATCGCGGAATTGTTTCGCGAAGTCGAGCACCTTCGGAATCATCTCGATGTCGTTTCCGCTTCGCACCACGAGCAGATGCTCGCCGAGCAACTCAATGTTCCTCCAATCCACGATTTGTTGAGCGAGCAACCATTCCTGCAAGGCGCCATCGAGCACAGCGAATGCGAGTTTCTCGTCCTCGCCCTTGACGCGAAAGGCGGCGTTGAATTCGCCGCTTTCAACCTCGATATCTCGCATGCCGATCGCGCCAAGCAGTTTGCCGCCAAGCACTTCGCGTCCGATGTTCATTCGCGGAACACGTGCGGAAACGTTCAGCATTGCACCGAGGAAACGGTGCACTTGTTCACTGTCTCCGCTGCCGGTCGTATACCGGTACTCGAACGCGCAGCGCAACTGGCCAGCCCCTGGTCCATCGTCGTCGCCCCGCAGCAATGCGACGACCTTGCGGGAATGTCCGTCGTCGAACAACCCGAACCCGCTCTCGCGAATGCCGACAACGTCTTCGAAATCCAGCTGCATCCCGAGGTGAGCGGCAAGCTGCGCGTACCGCTCGCGCCGCTTCTTCGCTGCGAGGGCACCGAAATAGATCGCCGCTGGAACAACAAGGATGATGAATGCGAACACCACCCCGCCGCTTGTGCTCGCAACAATGCCTTCGCTCATGAGGGCCTTCAATCTACGGCAACACAAGCGCGGCACGCGATCTGCACATTTCATTCACATTTTCCACACCACAAACTGCCGCCGTCACCGGTAGGTTGAAATGATGACGGATGCGACGCCCCTTCCGGCACCGCAGGAAGCACCTCGCGACTGGGAAGCGCTGGAGGCCGATGCCCGGCGGTCGAGCCACGCTCCTGCACCCCCGTCTCGCCTGGGACTCTTCTGGTTCATTGCGTTCTCTCTATCGCTGTTTGCGGCCTCGCTGTTTTGGTTGGTCGGAATTCGATGGGCCGGTGGCGGCGCGTGGACCGTCGGAATGTGGGCGGCAGTCGCCCTCGCGGCCGGAGCCGCGATCGCGATGCGGCGACACTGCACGTTCGGAGCAATCGCCTGCTACTGGTTCAGCACCATTGCCGCGCTGGCGCTGGTTTGGCTCGTCGGGTTCTTTGTCATCGACTCCCACGAAATTGACATGTTTGGAGTGTTCATAGTTCCAGCGTGCATCGGGTTTCTCAGCCTCCCGTTCGTCCTTGCATTTGGAATCGTCCGCGTGCGCAAGCACAGGTTGGACGTGCTCTTTGGCCTATCGGTACTGCTCGGCACCGGTGCGGGCATCTACATCACGTTTCCGGATTTCAGTTCGTGGGGCCTGCATGCCCGAATTGCCGTCCTCGGCGACACGTACGAAACCCAGGCCCGAACAGCTTTGGGAAAACGGCAAACGCAAACACCGAGTTATCACGCCAGTGACGGCAGACCTGAGGTAATTGCTCCGAGGGACAGTCGGCACCGAGGAATCGTTGCCTGGAAGGAACAGAAGAATATTTTGGATACGCATGCGTTGGTCTACGCGCCAGATGGACTCATTGCTCATGCCCACCCGCACGACAGTTCCGCACAGACTTTCTGGTACACCCGCGATACCTGCAGTCATATCGCCGGCCCGTGGTATTGGTGCCGTTACTACTGAGCAACTACTTATCACAATCCCGAAAAATTGATCCCCTTTTTCCGATTAGCATCGACGGATGGACGTCACCCAAAGCGATCGACACCGGACCCGGGTCGTATCCGCAATGTGCGTTCTGCTCTTTGTGAGCGTCTTCCTTTGGATCGCGATCTTCACTTGGGACGCGGCGCAGTTTTATCCGACTCTTGGGGCAATCGTCGTCGCAGCATGGATCGCATTGATCGTGACAGCCATTCGA
>JBARPG010000022.1:0-2098 GCA_049642885.1 Acidimicrobiia bacterium
GAGCGATACCGAGTCACGAGATTCGATCGACACCATGAGACAACCATTCTTGCCGATTTCCCACCCCGAAGGAAAATTGTCTCAACCTCTTTGGTAATGAAAGCTGTCGCGCAGTACTCCGTATCGATACCGCAGCGCGGGGCGGCAGCATGATCATGACCGCAGACATTGAGGAATCCGAACAAGACGGGGCAGCAAGTGATCAGAAACGCCTGTGACGGGATCGCACGCCAGAAACCTTGAGCGCGCAGTTCACGCAGACTTTCGGGCGTCCGCGTCGCGGAAGTTCGACCAGACGCACGTGCTTTCCAGAAGCGCCGCACTCGACGCAGAAACCTTTGAGACCAGCTCCCGGCACGATCGGCGGGGCGTCCTGGCCAGAATACGGGTCGAACTCTTCAGGCTTGTCATACGGAACCGATGACCAATCCGCCGTGTGGTGTGGGTATTCGTCCTCATTGGAGTGCAGCATCGTTGCGTCATCGGCCACGGGCGCCGCTCGTGCGGCTTCTTCATCAGCCGACTCTTCAGGTGCTGAACGTGTTTCAGTGCTCGCCGAGTCGATGTACTCGCGCACCTCTCGTGGGATCGGCGGGCTCATCGGCACAAACCGTTCCTTAAGGTCGGCCCATGGGCTGCGATGCGTTTGTTCCGTCTCGGGCTCGGGCTCGGGCGTGACTTCGAGCACCGGTTCCGGCTCTGGAACCACTTCGAGCACCGGCTCGGGCTCTGGCTCTGGCTCTGGCTCTGGAACCACTTCGAGCACCGGTTCGGGTTCCGGGACGACTGTCGCTTCAACAACGACTGGCTGCTCCAGATGAATCACGCGCACCGATTCCATTGTCGACGCGAATCGAGGCACGTCGGTGAAATTGCCCACCACGGCAACTCCGCTCCGACCGACGATGGAACACGCGACGTCGAACACCGCAGGATTCTGCTCAAAGGCATCTTGAGTCAGAATGCACGGACGCTCCGAATGCTCGGGCCGTCCTCGAAGACGTTGCAACGCGAGCCGCAAATCCTCCTCATTCCACATCGCATAAGGACGAGCTACAAACGTCGCTTCAAATCCTCGATGCTTGCCCGAAAGATCGTCGGCGGTCCGCTGCGCCTGAGACACCCACGAGCGACGCTGTTCCAGCTCCACTCGGTGCGCCGCGATTTCCTGTTCGAGCCCTTCCATTCGGCTGCCGGACTCTTCAGCGATGCCTGAGGCCTCAGCGACTTCGGCGAGAAGATCCTCGACCGACGTGGGCCTGGCCTCGGCCAACCAGGCTGACGCAACGTCTTCAGGACGTTCGCCTGAGTCGATGCCCGCATGTTCAAGGGCGGCAGCGAGCTCATTCCGACGAAGCGGCAATTCTGGGGGATCGGCGTGGAATGCCCAAAGCGCCTCGACAGCATTCTCAGCTGAGTCTGGGAACTCCCCGAGCAGATCAGTGGTCCTCTGTTCGAGTTGAACTCGTCGGCCGGCATGGTTCCCAGAACGCTCAGCGGCGTCCTGCCGGGCATCACCAATCTCGGCCTCGCGAAGCATTCGCTCATCTGCCGCCGCCTGCAGGGCATTTGCATCCAGCGGCTTGTGGGTCGAGGATTCGAGAGCGAAGTCGAGATAGCTCGAAAACCCAGCCGCTTCGAGTGCCACTCGTTCTTCTTCTTGTACCTGCTTGAGGCGAGCCCGGTCTTTTGAGCGTCGATTGCTCAGTTCGAACGAAAGCGCATCTGCTTTCGCGTGCAGCCGGCGTATTTCGTCGTGCAAGGCTTCGGGGCTATTGCCGCGAAGTTCATCGGCCAACGCGTCTGCACGTTCGTCGAGCTCTGCACGTTCGTCGTCGAGTGCGTCACGTATGCGAAGCCATTCCAACCACTCGGTTGCAAGTGCATGCGCAACTGGGTCCGCGAGATCTGCGGTCGAGCGAAGGGCCATGACCTCTTCCCAGACCATGCGGATTTCAAACGCGTGCTGTTCCTCTGTGCGAGCGTTCAGAAGCTCTTCATTGATCCGCTCGATGCGTGCAACAGCGTCAGCGTTTGCTCCTGTGGCAAGTGCGTGCGCCTTGGTGACGCGCTCAAGGTTCGCTTCCTCCTGCTTTAC
>JBARPG010000023.1:0-1737 GCA_049642885.1 Acidimicrobiia bacterium
CGCCCGAAGAGATCGACCGTGACGACCGCGGCCACGTCCTTGCCCTCGGACTGAAGAGTCCGAACGGCCTCCAACAGGAGCGGCACGTCGACGTTAGCATCGTCGGCACGACAATCGACGAAGGCGAGTTCTGCCCCCGTGTAGGCAACGGCATTCGCTGTGGCGACAAAGGTCATCGCAGGAAGAACCACCACTCGCCCCGCACGAGCCCCGACGTCTACGAGCGCCAGGTGGAGCGCCGCCGTACCAGACGACAGCGCGAGGCTCCCCGCTACGCCCACACGTTCAGCCATCTCCTTCTCAAAGCGGTCGACAAACGGACCTAGTGGGGCGACCCAACCTGAGCGGATGGCCTGGAGTACTAAGTCTTCCTCTACCTCGGTCACATGGGCTTTGGAGAGGAATATTCGGTCTGTCACAGTGCCGCACCCTGAAGCGATGAGCCCTCGTCAACCATCCACTCGCGCGCTTCGGCTGGAGTACGAAATGAAATACCGCTTACCATTGCAGCATCTATGCGCGGAACAGCCACGTGGTGGACGAGTTGATGGCCGGATTGTTGAATGCGGTCACCGCTTGAAAACAGGACTTCCGACAATTTCTCGCCGGGACGTAATCCGGTGAAGTCGATGTTGATGTCCCGTTTCCCAGACATGCGGATCATCTGCTTGGCGACATCAAGGATTTTCACCGGCTCACCCATGTCGAGCACCATGACCTCGCCGTCACTCCCGATCGATGCCGCTTGGAGCACGAGTTGGCACGCCTCGGGGATGAGCATGAAGTAGCGCTCGACGTCGGGGTGTGTGACGGTGACTGGCCCGCCCCGCTCGATCTGCTCCGTGAAGGCCGTCAGGACGGATCCGCGGCTGCCGAGGACGTTCCCGAAGCGAACAGAGACGTACGTCGAGTCGTAGTTGCTTGCGTAGTCGGCAGTGAGTCGCTCAGCCACCCTCTTGCTGTACCCAAGCACGCAGGTGGGGTCGGCCGCCTTGTCAGTTGACACGTTGACAAAGGTCTTCACGCCAGCCGAACGCGCCGCTTCAAGGACATTGCGAGTACCCAGGACATTCGTCTTCCACGCCTCGAGAGGGTATTGCTCGAGCAGTGTCAAATGCTTGAGTGCGGCTGCGTGAAAAACAATGTCCGGGCGGACGTGATCCATGATTTCGCGAATCGCGTCGAGGTCGCGGATGTCGCCGAGAGCGAGAGTGCCATCGTCCAAGAGCGCCCGGCCGGTCAGGCTCATCTGCGCGGCGAACAGGGCAGACTCATCTCGATCGAGGAGAGTGAGCTTCGCCGGACCGAAGCGTGCAATTTGGCGACAAAGTTCGGACCCGATGGAGCCGCCAGCTCCAGTCACCAGGACAGTCTTGCCGTTCAGTGAGTTGGCGATGGCCCTCGAGTCCAACGTGATACGTCGGCGCCCAAGAAGGTCTTCCAAATTGAGTTTTCGCAGATCAGCGCCCTTGGGTGAACCCAAGAGTTGGGCAGCCGTGGGGAGAATGAGCACGTCAAGATCGAGTTCGTTCGCTTTTTCTTGAATTCGGCGCAGCGCCTCCTGCTCGATCGAGGGAATCGCGACCGCCAACGTCTTGGCGCCGGTTTCTTCAACGACGGACACCAGATCATTGAGCCCACCGCGCACTCGGATACCCTGCAAGCGCCACCGTCGCTTGCGCGGGTCGTCATCAAGGACCGCGACCGGGACAAGTCGCGACTCAGTCGACACGTCGT
>JBARPG010000024.1:0-4852 GCA_049642885.1 Acidimicrobiia bacterium
CCATTGATGCGTAGGATCTGCGTCGACCGAAATGCCGGCGCTCCCGTCGACTGATGCGAAATGCCAACTCCCAGGCGGCAGATGCTCCACACAACTGGACGAAACAACAAGCGCGGTCACAAGGGTGGCGGAGAAGAAACGAGATGTGCGCATATGGCCAGGCTAGGAGATGACAGAAACGCGTCACATTCATCGGCTGTTTGAGGGGAAGGGCGGGCGCTGCCGCTGAACATCACAGCGTGAAACTGGACTGAAAAAGTGGAACGTGTTATAAAAACGCCTCCGAACGAGGAGGATGCGTGGGCGAATCGACCTACCAATTGCAGATCGCCGGACGCCAGGTCACTGGCGCCAATGGTGGGTATGAGGTCATCAACCCGGCTACCGAGGAACTCGTTGGTCTGGCCCCCGAGGCAAGCGTCGATCAGGCAGCTGAAGCAGCGGCGGCAGCGAAGGCAGCGTTCCCGGCCTGGTCTCAAACCGCACCCGAGGAGCGCGCAGCACTGATGCGCGCCGCCGCGAAACTCATTCGTGAACACGCGAAAGAACTCGTGCCGCTCGTCATAGCTGAGACGGGCGCCACAGCAAATGTCGCTAAGACCATGCAGGTGCCGATGGTTGCGATCCGCCTCGAACGCTACGCCGCCGGGGCGCTTGAACCCACCGTGATCCCGCTCGCTCCCCAAGAAATGCCGGCAACGGCGCTCGCTCCCGGTGGCCTTATGGGCGCTCTCGCTCGGCGCATGCCAGTGGGCGTCGTGGCGTGTATCACCTCGTACAACTTCCCGCTCGTGAACATGGCCGGAAAGCTGGGGCCAGCTCTTGCCACGGGCAACACGGTCGTGTTGCGTCCCGCCAGTCAAGATCCGTTGGCGGTCGTGCGTCTCGTTGAAATCATGAATGAAGCGGGGTTCCCTCCAGGCGTGATCAACGTCGTGACTGGATCAACGCCTGACACCGGCGAGGCACTGGTTGCGAGTCCCGATGTGGACATGATTTCGTTCACGGGCTCCACGGCAGTCGGTACGCGCATCGCTGAGGTCGCGGGTCGCGGAATGAAGCGTTTGTTGCTCGAGCTCGGCGGCAAAGGCGGCGCGCTCGTGCTCGAAGATGCAGACCTTGGGTCGGCGGTTGGCATGATTGGATCGACCTGGAGCTTCCACTCCGGCCAAATCTGTACGTCTCCCACTAGGGCGATTGTGCATCGCAGCATCTACGACCAATTCGTCGAGCGCATGTCGAAGATGGCCTCAGTGCTCAAGATCGGCGATCCGCTCGAACGCGAGACCGTGGTCGGCCCTGTGATCACGAACACGCACAGGGATCGCATCGAGCGGTACATCAAGGGTGCACGCGATCAGGGAGCGGAGATCGCATGTGGTGGCGGCCGCCCGGGGCATATGGAGCGCGGTTGGTATGTGGAGCCGACGCTGATCGCAAACGTGTCGCCGGAAATGACCGTTGCGCAGGAAGAGATCTTCGGTCCCGTGGTCGTCGCAATTCCCTTTGACGATGAAGACGAAGGCATCGCCATCGCAAACGGAACGATCTTCGGTCTGTACGACTACGTCTTCTCGAAGGATTCGGCTCGGGCGATGCGAGTCTCACGGAGAATGCGGGCTGGCAATATCGGCATCAACACGGTGCAACGCAATCACGAAACGCCATTTGGCGGCACGAAATACTCGGGCGTCGGGCGTGACGGCGGGAGTTTTGGGCTGCATGCATATACGGAGCTGCAGTCAGTCGTATGGCCCGGTTAAGTTCGCTCCTGTGAGCGTGCTGACCGAGATCGTGCGAGTGATTCCTGAGGGCACAATTGGGTTTGGAATCCAGCTGCCGGTGCAGGCACTCTCGTCGCTCATCGCCGCAGATTGGGAACACACCGCTGGCGTCAACGAGTTAGTGAGCGCGGCCGTCGCTGCCGATCGTTCGGGATGGTCGTATGTCGCGGTATGCGATCACGTGGGTATTCCGACCTCTCGCGCCGAAGCGATGTCAACCTCGTGGGTGAATCCGGTTGCGACACTTGGATTTCTTGCCGCACGAACCGACCGCGTGAACCTGCTTACGAATATCTACATCGCGCCACTCCGACCGCCGCTTGAAACCGCCAAGGCCTTCGCGACGCTCGACTGGCTCTCGGGTGGTCGAGTCATTCTGGGGGTAGGCGCTGGACATGTCGCTGAAGAATTCGAAATGCTCGGTGTTGATTTCCACCATCGAGGCGCCCTGCTCAACCAAGCGATCGACGAGGTGAAGGTCGCGTGGAGCGGTGAATACGCCTCGGGTATTGGTCAGCGCCCACAACCGATTCGTAATCCGCGCCCGCCGATCTGGGTCGGGGGATCGACCGCGCCTGCTTTGCGGCGCGTTGGTGAACGCGGCGACGGATGGATCCCCCAAGGCACGCCACGCTCCGAGATGCAAGCCTCAATCGATGCCATTCGATCGGCTCGTGACGCGGTGCGGCCGGGAGTTGGTGACCCGGAATTCGGTTGGATCACCTGGTATGCCTGGATTGGCGATGACGTGTGGGACTTTCCGGGATACACCAAATCGGGTTCCGCTGAACAAATTGCCGAACAACTCCAGCCACTCGTTGATGTCGGCGTGACGCATTTCCAAGTGCGGTTACGGGCGAGATCGTCATCGGAACTGAACGAACAAATCGAACGATGGGGAAACGAAGTCGCTCCGCTCGTGAGCGCCACGGTTTCGTGATGTGATGCACCGCACTCGGATTGACCTGAAGAAAGCGAATCTCCTATGACTCTCATCATGATGCGCCACGATTTCCGAGCGCCCTTGGTAAGTGGCACTCCGCATCATGAGATTTATGCCGCTGCAATTGAGATGACCAAATTTGCTGATCGTCATGGCTTCGACATGGCGGTGATCTCAGAACATCACGGCCGTGAGGATGGGTGGATTCCGGCCCCACTCGTGATGGCGGGAGTGTTGCTCGGATCGACCGAACGCATTCGAATCCTGATTTCTGCGACCTTGCCAGCGCTGACCGATCCGGTTCGGATGGCGGAACAGATCGCTGTGCTCGATCTGGCGGCCAAAGGCCGACTCATCACCACACTCGGGGCCGGATATCGACCCGAGGAGTTCGAGATGGCGGGTGTGGAGTTTTCTCGTCGAGGGCGCCTGATGGAAGAACATTGCGAAGTCATGATGAAGGCATGGATCGGCGAACCCTTCGAATGGCAGGGCCGCACAATTCGCGTCACACCCCGTCCGTTTTCCAAGCCTCACCCGCCGCTGTACATCGGCGGAGGAACTGAAGCGGCAGCACGTCGCGCAGCACGCCTCGGGTTACCGCTCGTTCCACAGAACGCCGACCCGCGTCTTGACGGTTGGTACCGCGACGAGCAAGCAAAGCTTGGACTCACGGGTGGGTTCGTGGGTATGCCAGCGGGCCCTACCTACGTTCACGTGACCGACGATCCTGAAACGACGTGGAATGAAATTGGTCCGTACCTCCTTGAGGAGGCGGGCACCTACGCTGCGATGCAACCGAAAGGTCTCGCTTCGGCCCCCTCGGTGTATGCCAGCTCGGTTGATGACCTCAAAGCATCCTCGAACTATTGCGTGGGGCCTGCCGACACCATTCTCGAACGAGCAGCGAGCGTCGGCGCATTTGGTGCCCTCACACTGAATCCCTTGTGTGGAGGTATGCCAATTGACATCGCCTGGAAGAACCTCGAGAAGTTCGCTGACGAAGTGCTGCCTGGGTTGCGTCCCTCAAAAGCCGTCGCCGAGTAGCAGTTACGCGGTGCGTCTCGTCGCCGTTCGCGTTGCGACTCCAATTGGAATAACTTCGCAGCTCTCGTAGGCAACGACCCAACCTTCAATGCCGTGGCGGGAGAGCAGTTCGTTCGCGACCTCGCTTCCAGCAAGCACGCATACTTTGGCCAAGGTTTCCGCCCACCATGTCTCCGCCGCGCATACGACTGCGAGCCGAACATCGCTTTCTGATGGTTGAAGCGTTCGCGGGTTGATGAGGTGATGTTGCCAGGCGTCGCCGGAGCGCCAGCGCCGCGTCCCGACACTCGAGGCCGCAAGTGCGCCCTCGCGAATGCGTGCGGTGAAGAGCACAGATCCATCATCGTCTTGTACTGGAACATCCCATCCGTTTTCAGGCGGAGGACCGCCAACGCGGACGTCTCCGCCCATTGAGACAAAGGTGCTATGTGCCCCGCGGCTGAGCAGAGTTTCAGTGAGCAGATCTGCAGCGAGTCCTTTGCCGATGCCCCCGAGGTCAAAGGCGGTACCGGGCGGTCGCTCGACGATGCCATGACAGAGATCGAGCGTCACTCGGTCGCAGGTCCGCACTTCGTCTGGTGTGAACGCGTCGTCGTCACCATTCGCTAGGGCCTGCATGATCCGGTCGGTCTCGAGCGTGCCTTGGATCGACTTGGTGTAACCCGCAGCGCGAAGTGCCGGCAAGAGGGTTGGATCAAACCATCCGTCAGTAAGCCGCCAGGCTTGCACTGCGTGATGCAGCGCCTGCATCAACATGGGAGTGACAGCGATTCGAGCGCGTGTCGACTCATTGAGCGCAGTGAGTTCACTCTCAGATCGAAAACGACTCCAACATGCCTCGAGAGATTCGAGCTCCGCGAGTACCCAGGCGAGGTCGTCGTCGACGGTTGACGCGATTAGCAGCTCCCCGCCACTCCCCATCGAGGAGAAGTGCAGGCGCTGCCAATTCAGCACAGGCTCGGGCTGCATGGCGGCGGCGGTGGTGGTGGGGGCGGTGGTGTCACAACCACCGGAGCGGCCGTGGTCGGTGCGGGAGCCGGAGCGGTGGTCGGTGCGGGATCGACTGGCGCGCTTGCAG
>JBARPG010000025.1:0-8517 GCA_049642885.1 Acidimicrobiia bacterium
GAGCACGATTGCGGTTCGTGTCCGTGACCACCAGTTGTGCCCCTGGTCGAGCGGCTTCACGCAGCAAGCTCTCGGGTTCGGTTGCGAGACTCGCCGCCTGAATGACCACGCGGTCGCTCGGCACAAACCCTGAGGCTGCCGCATTGACCACGCCTTCACCATCACCTTCGATAATGACGGGTTGGTTTGCGGAGACAACAGCCAGGATCTTCGGGACGCCTGGCACTTCATAGCGCACGACCGATGGAATCTGCGGTTGGGTCAGCCCAGAGGCGCCGAGTGTTCGCTCATCCAAGAGCGGAAACTTCAGTGGCGACAGTGGCTCGAATCCGTAACGCTTCGCGACTTGCAATCCCCCCTGTTCCAAGACCGTCGCAACCTCGTTCGGACGCACGAGGTTGTAACGGTCGATCTGCAAGTCGTTCCGCGCCAGAACGGTTCCCGCAGCGAACAGCCGCGCCATCGGCTGCACCGCGGTCGGTTCGAGCGCCCCCTCTTGGAGTTGGCGATCGAATGCATTGACGAGATCAGCGCTCGCGGGAGATCCCCACGGGATGAGTTCCCGGGCGAGATATGGCCGGTCGGTGAGTCCCGGAGTCACCGGGTCGACGAGCCCACCCCAACGGTATGTCGCAAAATCTGATCCCGGAACTTCAAAGATCCGAGTTTTATGATCACCCTTGTCTGCGTCCGCAATCGCTTGGGTCCAGTACTTCGGAATTGTTTCGTTTCGCAGCAAAGAGCTCGCGTAATACTCGTGATTCCAGATCGGAGTAAACCCGGCAACGGCGATCACCGTGACGATGGCACCCGTTGCGGTGCCAAGAAGTCGCACCGAACGCTGCGATTGCACTTTGAGCCACGCCCGCAAAGCGTGCGCTCCTACGCCACAGAACGCAGCGATCCCGAGGCTCACGATCGGAACAGCACGTCCCGTGGAACGCAGGGCCAGCCCGGCCGAAGACGCTCTTGCGAAGGCCTTCAACAGCGCGCCGAATGGAGCAGGGTTCGCATATGGATGAGTACCGACCGCGATGGCCATTCCAAGCACCATGAGTGAAATGAAGAATCGCCGATGTCTCCACCTGACGAGGACTGCCGCGGCGAGCGCGGCCGCAGGAACGAGATATCCGATTGCAATCAGCCACGTCGACTGGGTGTAGTTCCCCGATGCTTCAATCCACGGACCGACCTTGTCGGTGCCGTAGAAGAACCAATATCCAAGTCCGCGGAGCACCTCACCGCTCATCGAAGCTCCCGAAACGGCCTTCACTGTTTCGGTGAATCGCAAAATGTCGATGCCGTACGCTCCTTGCATGGACAGTCCGGCCATCCACCACAGCGAGGTCAGCAGACTCATCACGCCGATGCGCGCCGTCGTGCTGAACACGCGGCGCCACGGCAACGATTTTGTCAACACAGCAATTCCGAGCCACAGCAGCGGCGCGAGTCCAGCGAAGATCAACGCAGTCGCATTGACTCCCCCAACGACCTGAACCACAAGGGCGAATGCCGCCGCCTCCCGCCACCGATTCAAGTGAGCGGCACGGATCGTCAGTCCAAGCATCCAACCTAGGGCCGCCCACGGCAAGAGAATGACCGAGATTCGCGCGGCGTAGTCGAGGCTGTACGGACTCAACATGTAGACGAGCCCTGCGATCCCCGCGGCGAACTGCGAGGCTCCGAGCGTTCGCATGAGGTAGCGGACGCCGAGTGCAGCGAGGAACATGATTGACCCGAGCCAGAGCCGTTGGGCGACCCAATCTGGCACTCCCAATCGCTCCATCAACCAGTAGTACGGGCCCATCGGAAAGAGGTATCCGATGTTCTGGTGGGTCACTGTGCCAAGACCGATATGACTGTCCCACATGGTTGCAGCGCGACTCAGTAGGCGAGACGGATCGAGGTACAAGTACTGCTTGGTGTCGGCAGCGACGCGGCCGGGCTCGGTCAATAGCAACGGAACGTACGCAAGCGCCGCGGTCAGTGCGATGCTCCAACGGTTCGCGTGTTTGCGGAGTGTGTTCACGGCTTCCGGTGGAGTTCTGCGGTGGCCGCAAGCGTCGCGAAGGTGTCGCGGGCCGCATTCTCCCATGTCAGTTGCGCAGCGTGTTCCAGCGCTCCAGCACCGAGTGCCGCCCGCGCCGCATCATCATTGATGAGATATTCGACAGCCGCTCGGAATTCCTCGTCGGAGCTGACAAGGACACCCGCCTTCCCTCCAGCCGCAGCATCGCGATGTCCTGCAATGTCTGTTGCGACACACGGCGTGCCACACGCCGCCGCCTCCGTGAGGCTCATGCCCCATCCTTCGCGGGCGGAGCTGGCGACAACGAGCCACGCCGAGCGGTAAGCATCGATCAACGCCTCGTCGGAAATTCTCCCGGGAAGCTCCACCCAATCAGAGGCACCAAGCTCCTCGCACAGTGCTTCGAGCGCCTCGCGCTCGTACCCCTCGCCAACGATCCGCAATCGGAAGCTGGGATGGTGCTCACGTAGGGGCGCAAGAATCCGGATCAGACGATCGAATCGTTTCACGGGGACGAGACGACCCACGGCAACGATCAGTGGCGTTTTCGACCGTTGCCCTCCTGGAGAGAAACTGGGATGGATTCCAGGCGGCACGACGGTGACCTGTTCCGGAGAAAACGCGAGGTCGTGAATCAGTTCATCTCGGGATGATTCTGAGAGCGTCACGATTGGAGTCTTGCGATATCTCGCCGGAGCGATCCTCGATTCGATCGTGCGTCCGAGTTTTGCGAGCCGTGGAGGCAAGGTCATGTCCCACATATCTGCGTGGACGTGATGCAGCCAGGTGACGACGGGTACACGCGACCACACGGGCGAAAAGAAGGGCATGCCGTTCCAGATCTCGAGCACGACATCATGCCGACCGTGCCAGCCCGCCCATTCCGAAACTGCGGCACGCGGGAAAACCATATATCGCCCGGCCTTACGAATGACTCGGTATCCATCTCGGTGCGCGACCTGCGGGTGTCCGGCAGCAAACGAAGTGCGCATCGTGATCTCGAGGCCCGCCGCGGCCCACCTCCGAAGAATCTCGTGAGCATGGACTTCCGAACCGCCCGCTTCAGGGTCGTCGAGGTCACGCCATGCGAGGACGCCGACCTTACGAATCCGAGAGGCTCGAACCTGGTCCTGGAGGGTCTGATCTGTTGATTCCACGGTCCCGAGAGCGTATGTCGTGGCTTGGTCTTCTGTTGAGTTCTTCGACACTGCGATAATCAAACGTGACCACAAACCAGATTTCACTTGAATCCCTCACCGGGGAACGTCCGATGGAAGGGCACACGCCCGATTCGCTGATTGCATTTCATGACGCGGGCTACCGCGAGATGACAACTCGGTGCCTGCCCGGCCGGGTCCTGGATGTCGGGTGTGGGGTCGGCGCGCAGACGATTCGCCTCAGGTCCGCCGACCGCGAAGTGGTTGGGGTCGACTACCACGCCCGCACCGCGGCGTACGCCGCGCAAACTCACGGCGACGAACGAACCGCTTTTGTTGCGATGGACGGCGCTCGCATCGGCTTCGCGGACAGCAGCTTCCAGAGCATCTGTTCAAGCCACATCATCGAGCATTTCGTGGACCCCGAGAGCCATGTGGCGGAACTCGCCCGCGTGTGCGCGCCAGACGGTCGGGCTTTGGTGATCACCCCCAACCGCCCGGCGGACTTCGAGAATCCCTTTCATCTCACGCTCTTCGAAGCGCGTGAGCTTGAGTCGTTGCTGCGGTTGTTCTTCGATGAGGTTGAGGTATTTGGTCTGGAAGGCACTGAGCGCCTGCATGAGGATTTTCGCGGACGTCGAGCCTCGGGCGAACGGCTGCTGAAGCTCGATCGCTTCGATCTTCGGCACAAGATCCCTCGGCGCGCATACATCTGGGCGTATGAGACCGTATTGCCGAAGGTCTACGGTTTCCTCGGCTCAGAAAAGAGCGGTATCGGTTCGGGTATCACCGAGGACGAGTTCTTTCTCACACCCACAATTACTGCTTCGACTCCCGGACTTTTCGCCATCGCCAGCCGTCCACGCAAACAAGCGTGAACAGCCACCCCCAGTCCGGGGACGTGCTCGGGCTGAGCGAAACAGAACTCGTTTCGATGGTTGAGGTGCTGGATCGTTCAGCGCCCGCGCCAAAATTTCAATCTGCTGAACACCTTCGGTGGCTCGCACGCGCTCCGGGAACGATCGGTCCCCTGTGTGCGACACGTCGAGACTCAACACCTCCCCGGCTAGACGCATCTGAGAAACGAGTTGGCCTCTTAGGTCATGCCGTCGGCACACCCCGCCGGACAGCCTCCGACCGCCCCACCGCCCTGTTAAGTCACGCGTTCCCGTTGCCACCGACCGAGGAGACTCGCGCCGCCATCGCGTCAATTGTTGAGCAGGCACGGTCGCAATCCTTTGATCGCGTGTACGCCCTTGCGGCACGAACCGATGCTCCGATGTTCGATGCAGCCCTCGGATGGATTCGGGCATCTCGCCTTGCAACGCGAATTGCGTTTCCTCGACCGCGGCAATCCGAGAAGTTTCAACACGCACGGGTGAATCCTGAATTTCTGGAGTCTGAGATCTTCCGTGAGCTGATCGTATCGATCGATTGCACACCGATCGGAGCCCGTGATTTCGTTTGGGACCCCGAAACGATCACATGGCGGCTGGCTGCTCCTTACGGAAGATATTTATTGAGTTGGAGCGACAATTTGGTCATGGTCTCGATACGCAGAACCGGCGTTGTCCCTATGGGCCTGATCCTGAAATGTTGGACGCGCAACTCTGGTTCAGCCCGTGCGCGTCGACGGATTTCCTCATCTGGGTTGATGGGAGCGATCGCTCGTTTTCATGGCACGCCGCTGGTTGGGTACCGTGGACACAATGCCCAGGTGCGTGTCGCAGGCATACGCGTGTTGCGACCTCAGCGCCATTCGGTCTCGCGGTACTACGAATGCGGACTTGAAACCGAAGCGCCCACGGAACCTGTCGCTCAGCGTCGTCGGGCAATACGACGAGCGCTTCGACACCAAACCCTTGAGCTGTTGGACTCCGACGCCTACTGATGGCCGCTCATCTCACCGGCAGCACTCCGGGCCGCAGAATCGGATACTTTCCGGCCCTCGACGGAATTCGCGCGTTCACTATCTTGGCGGTCTTCGCATTTCACGGTGAAGGCTCCAATTACCTTCCGAGTGGCTACCTCTCGGTTGCAACGTTTTTCACCCTGTCGGGTTTTCTCATCACATCATTGTTGACCTCTGAATACGACTCCGCGTATCGCATTCAGCTCCGAACGTTTTGGAGTCGTCGCTTTCGTCGACTCTTGCCAGTGAGTTGGTTGACGCTGTTGTTCGTCGCAGGGCCGTATTCCTGGTGGTTCGCGACCGGGGCACAGCTCACAAAGATCCGCGGCGATGTTGTGGCCTCGCTCTTTCAAGTCGTGAATTGGCGGTTCATTCTTGACGGGCGCGCCTATTTCGAAGCCACGGGACGTCCAAGTCCGCTGCACCACTTCTGGACACTTGCGATCGAGGAACAGTTCTACATTCTGTTTCCTCTCCTCGTCGTGCTCGTATACCGCGGCCGACACCGACGACGAACATTGGCTGGCGTGCTGCTCGTCCTTGCAATCGGTTCCGCAGTCCTTGGAGTCGTCGTACTCGGTGGCGATCGCGCATATTTCGGTACCGATACGCGAGCGGCCGAGATCCTCATTGGAGCCCTCCTCGCGGTGTGGATGCGAACCCCCCGCGCCCTTCCGCACCGCTGGGCCCAATGGCTCGCCGCGTGCGGAGGAATCGTTGGCGTGCTCGGAATGTTGTGGGCCTGGCGCTTTTGGCCACTGGCGAAAGAGGTGCAGCACAGCGGAGGATTCTTCCTCTACCACGCGTTCAGCGTGCTTGCGATTCTTGGCTCGCTCAATCCTGGACCCATTCGTTGGCTCCTGGCGCGCCGACCCTTGGTGTACATCGGGACGATCAGTTACGGCATGTATCTCTTTCACGTGCCAGTCATCCAGATGCTCGACCGAAAGGTCCTGCCCTTTGATGCAGCACCACGCCTTGGAATTCAGCTTGGCGCGACGATTCTCCTGGCGGCGATTTCTGCTCGCGTTCTGGAGCTGCCCATTCGAAGAGGAGAGCTCCTCCGCACACGGCTGTCTCGAGGATTCGTGCCAGCCTGCAGCGCATCGCTCATTGTGATCCTCGCAATCATGACGACTGCGGTCAATCCCACTCGCGCTCAGTCCTTCGAAACCGGCACGACCCAATTGGCGACCGGATCGCGGCCGCGCCCGACAACCGTGCTGGCCCTCGGAGACAGATCATCTATTCCGTCGCTGAAGTCGGAACGCAATCTGTCAGTCGCAACCGCCGACACAAGCCCATGCGGGTACGCGCGATTTGGGGCACTTGAAGGCGAGAGCACCGATCCGAAAAGCAGCCGTGCTCGCGCCAATGCCTGTGAAGAATGGTGGAGCAATCTGGCGGCAACACTGAAACGCGATCGCCCCGACATCATTCTCGCGGCCCCATATGAACGGGATCGGCGGCCTCGGACCCTCGTGCGAGATGGGCCGCTTCTCAGCATGCAAGACCCAGTTCTCAAACAATGGCTTCAGGCCGAACTCGACACAGACCAACAGTTGCTCGCTTCGTTCGGTTCCAGAATTGTTTGGGTTTCTGCCGAGCCAGATTCCGATCCCTCTGCGGTTGAGTACAATTCAGTGCTCAGCACCGTTGCACGTAGCGGTGATGTCGTCGCCGCGAAACTCAACGCCGCAGCGGCGATTCGGCGCGCCGCCGGTGACACCGCACCGCGCATCACGGTCGAAGCTGGCACTCCAGTTGATCCGTCGGCGATACCTGGAGCCCCAGACATTGCACGCATCCCCGTCAGTGGGCCGGTTCGAATCGCCATATTCGGAGATTCGGTGGCATACGGCATGGCATACGGCCTTCAGCTGTGGAACGCCACCGCTGAAGCGGCAATCCTCAACAACTGGGGCAGATTTCACTGTCCTATTGCGCGTGGCGGACGAATCCGTTTCGAAGCTGCCGAAGAGACCTTTGAGGAGGGCTGCGATTGGGCGCCGATCCTCCCCGGAAACGTACGTGCGAGCGATCCCCATGTCGTCGCGATCATGAGTGGAGCGTGGGACCTCACCGATCGGTTGCTGCCTGGAGATACAAAATGGCGCGGTCCTGGAGACCCAGTCTTCGACAACTACTTCATTCGAGAGATGACCGCATTGGTCGACATGCTCGGAGCGCGCGGCGCGCGAGTCGTCATCCTCACACATCATCACGTCGATATCGGGCGAAACCTTGGCTTCCGAAACCTCCCCGAATCGAACCCCGCTCGCGTCGATCGCCTAAACGAGATGTACAAAGCAGTCGCAGCTGGGCGCTCTGGTTTTGCGACCGTCATCGACCTTCAGCACTGGATTTCTGGACTCCCGAAGGGAGAGAAATCGGAAACGTACCTTGCCGATGGACTGCACCTACGCGATGAAATGTCGTACGCCGTCGCCCAGTGGCTCGGACCTGCCCTCGTCGCCGTGGCCAACGACCAGCCGGTGGTCATTCCCGATCCGTCGCAGCAGCCTGACCCGGGGCCGCTGCCCCACGAATAGGTCAGCTCTCTTCGTGGTATTCCTGCTCGACATTGACTGTCCACACGTCGTGTGTGGTTCCGTGGGCGATGTTGTCGGCGGTCAACATCGCGGTAACCATTGAATGGTCTTGGTTGTTATAGCGGTGCATTCCGTTGCGTCCGACCGGTCGAACGTTGGGCACATGCTCGGCGATCCATGACCTCAAGACTTCGACATTCTCCTTGTATGCGCCGTCGTAGATCGGATACGCCTTCGGCATGCGTACGACATACCCCGCCTCAACACTCCCAGGCTCTACCAGATTGAGGATTTCGAGCTCAGTAGTTCCCTGCGCGATGAGGTCCTCGTCGGTCATGTTCCACACGTCATCACCTTCGGTTACGAAGAACTCGAGACCAAGGCAGGTCTTCCCCTCTTTGATGAGATAGGGCGACCACGAACCAAAGTTCTGGATACGACCGACCGCGACTTTTGGATCATGGATGTAGATCCAGTTGTCAGCGAATCCGGCCGACTCGGGCACGACCAGAGCAACCGTTATGAAATCTCGATAGCGGAGGCCATCCGCAGCTGCGATCACCGCGGCAGGAGCCGGCGGATCCATGGCCTTCACCAATTGGCCAAACGGCATGGACGAGACGACCTCATCGCACGGAAACTCCATCGCGTCTCCGTTGACGCTCGCGATGATCGTGTTGGCCGCTCCATCGGCATGGCGGATGCCGGTCACCGATGCACCGAAGGTGAGCGTCGACCCGGCGCCGGTGACAATCTCCGCGGCCTTTTCCCACATTTGGCCCGGGCCGTATTTCGGATAGTTGAACTCCTCGATCAGCGATGTGGTCTGTTTCGACTTCGATTTCCGTTGCTTGATCCACTTTGGGG
>JBARPG010000026.1:0-21402 GCA_049642885.1 Acidimicrobiia bacterium
CCGGGAATCGTTCGAGCGGGGTTAGCGTTGATCGGTACGACCGCAACGTAGGGAGACAGATGCAACCTCAAGACCCGACAAATGGAGCAACCAATTGGGGCGCGCCGCCACCACCGGGAACGCCGCTTCCACCACCACCACCGAACTGGGGCGCAGGTGCTCCACAAGCCGCGGTCACGAGAATCGCGACGCCAGGGCGCCGGATTGGTGGGGCGCTTCTGGACAGCATGATCACCGGATTCATTGGAACGCTGCTGCTGACTCCTTTCAAGATCACCAAGATCGGCCAGCCAGATTTTGTGAACGGGAACATCGACTACGCATATGACGGATTCGGGAAATACGTCGCGGCTTCCGTGATCCTGGGAGTTGTCATTGCACTTCTCAACGATGTGGTGTTGGTTGCCGCAACGGGCGCGAGCATCGGCAAGCGCATTGTTGGAATGAGAATCGTCAACGCCGCCGACGGTTCGCCAGTGAATTCGGGCGTGGCATTCAAGCGGTTGTTGCTCGATCTCATCGGGGTGCCAGCGGTCTTCCTGCTCAGAGCGTCGGAGGTCGGCCTTGGAGCATTCTTCATCTTCGTCATTGGTTTGGTGGTGCTCGCGATCATCAACCTGGTACTGCTGTTTTCCGATGATCGCAACCAAACCCTGAATGACAAGATTTCGAACACGGTCGTCGTAACGAATAAATAGGCGCTCGTGCGCTACTCGTGAAAGATGAACGCACACCGCCATAGGCGGTGTGCGTTCGTTCGTGTGACCACGATGGCAAGGAGAACAATGCAACCTCAAGACCCAACAGATGGGGCGAATGCATGGGGTGCGCCAACGCTGCCGCCAGGTGCCCCGCTGCCACCACCACCACCGAACTGGGGTGCCCATACTCAGGGTGAGGCGCCGCAGTACTACTACGGAGTTCCGACCGTCGCGGGGAGAGTCCTAGCCGCCCCGGGGGCCCGCATCGGTGCGTCCCTCATAGATGGGGTGTTGCTCATTGTGGTCTTCTTCGTCATGATGTTTTCGACTATCGGCTCGTTCACTCAATTCCAAACGGCCTCGGCTGGTCAATGGCGCAACTTCCAGATCTTTGCTGCGATCTTGCCTGTCTCATACGGGTTTATGAACGCTGTTGTCCTGACCTACGCAGTGGGTGGATCAATCGGGAAGAAGATCACGGGTTTGAGGGTCATCAAGACTGACGGGGATCGGGTGGACTTTGGCGCGGCAACGATCCGTTGGCTGCTGAAGTATGCAGGCGGACCAGCTGGGCTCATTGGACTCTCGAATTTGGATTCGACAACTCGAACCGCGGCAGCGACAGGCAGCGGCGGCATTGTAGGGATCATTCTGCTTGTGATTCTCGTGATCAGCCTGGTGATGTTGTTCTCGGATGACAAGAATCAGACGCTCAACGACAAGATGGCGCGCACCATCGTGGTCCGGGACCGGTGACCTGCGGAGCAGACCCGGGTGCTCGTTTCGCCGCCACGCAGTCCCGCGGATAAGAATCGAGGGGTTCCCGCCGGACTCCCCGGCCCGTACCCACGGAGCACTGCATGAATGTTCTTGTCTGCGTCAAGCAGATTCCAGACCCCGCCGTCCCAGGCGAACTGGATGCTGCAACGAACACACTGAAGCGAGAAGGAAAACTCATCCTCGATGAGTCCGACAGCTACGGCGTCGAAATGGCATTGCAGCTTGTCGACACTGCTGGCGGCGGGGAAGTCACCCTGGTGTCAATGGCGCCGAACGGTGAAGTTGGAGGCGTGCGCCAAGCGCTCGCCATGGGAGCTCACAAGGCCATTGTCGTCTCCGACCCTGCGCTCGCGGGCTCCGACGCGCTGACCACGGCGAAGATCCTGGCGAAATGCGTCGAGCGTGCCGGTGGTATCGACCTCGTGCTCGCTGCGACGGAATCCACTGATGGATATACAGGAACGGTGCCCGGTCAGGTTGCACAGCTCCTCGGATGGCCGGCGCTGACCTTCGCAAAGAAGGTCACGATCAATGGGACGACTGTGCACATCGACCGCCAGACCGAAGCCGGCTACGACGTGGTCGAGGCCTCACTTCCCGCAGTCGTGTCGGTCACTGCAGGCGTGGTTGAACCCCGCTACCCATCCTTCAAAGGGATCATGGCAGCGAAATCGAAGCCGGTTGATCAGGTCACCGCAGCCGACCTTGGCGTCGACCCAGTGGGCTGGGCAGGCGCGGGACAGCAGATCACCAATGTGGCTGCCGCCGAAGCACGCCAGGCCGGAGAAAAGATCGAAGACGACGGCACCGCTCACGAGCGCATCATTGCGTTCCTCGAACAGCTCAAAGTCATCTGAGTCAGGGAGCACGAACGAACATGACACTCAACAAGATCTGGATCATTGCCGAAAGCGAAGAGGGCAAAGCCGCTGGCCACACGCTCGAACTCGTCACCAAGGCTCGCGAACTCGCCACAACCGTCGAATGTGTCTACGCCGGAAAAGACGGCGACGCGCTCGCCGCTGACCTCGGCGCACACGGGGCAACGACCCTGCACGTTGTCGATGTTGGCGACGTACTGCCGGGGCCTGCACTCGGTGCTGCGATTGCTGCTGCCGTCGAAGCGCATCAGCCCGACCTCGTGATTGCATCGCAGTCCTATGACGGACGCGACGCACTGGCCGCCTTGTCCGCACGCCTTGGCGCAACAGTCCTCACCAACGGGACTGCGCTGACGGTCGACGGAGATACGGTCAAGGTTGGAACCGCGATCTTCGGTGGCAACACCCTCGTTGACACGGCCTTCTCGGGTGCGAAGCCATACCTTGCCGGCATCCGTCCGAAGAGCTTTGTCGCAGAATCAAGCGGTGGCGGAGCAGCAGCTGTTGCCTCGCTCGCGGGTGGAGACCTTGGTCGTGCGGCCGAAGCGAAGGTGCTCGAGCGCCACGTTGAAGAGCGCATTGGTCCGAAGCTCGAAGATGCCACTGTTGTGGTGTCGGGTGGTCGTGGGATCGGTGCTGCCGAATCGTTTGAGACCCTTGTCGATGCCCTAGCGAAGCTGCTCAACGGAGCTTCGGGTGCATCGCGTGCGATCGTCGATGCAGGCTGGGTGCCGTATTCCAAGCAGGTGGGCCAGACCGGGAAGACCGTGAAGCCCAAGCTCTACGTTGCGCTTGGTATCTCCGGTGCGACCCAGCACATGGTGGGCATGAAGGGCTCAGACAACATCATCGCGATCAACAAAGATGGTGAGGCGCCGATTTTCTCGATCGCGGACCTCGGCATTGTTGGCGATGTGAACAAGGTTGTCCCGCAGCTCATCGCTGCGCTCCAAGCTCGCAGCTAGGACTGTAGGGACGGCGGCGCAGTTCGCTGCGCCCGCTCCAGCTCCCGCTCCAGCTCCGGATCCCGCTCCCGCTCGACTGCCGACAATTGGTTCCGCTCCGTTCAGCGCATCGAAAGAGTCATTTGTATGACGCGCGTGGACGCCGGACACCTCGGTCTTCGTGTTTCGGCAGGTCACACCCCAGATTCATGTAGCGATCACTTCGGCACGTCATACAAAACGCGTTCGCGGGGTCCGATGCGCGGAGGAGATATGTCCGTTTCGGCGGAATGCCTTGTAGCGGGTGAAAGAGAAATCGCTGGTGAAGGTTGCTCAGTGACTCATGCCCGCGCGTTTGTAGATCCACGTCATCCACTTCGGCGCCCACCAGTTCGCACTTCCAGCGAGACGCATAAACGCGGGAACCAATGTCCCGCGGATCACAAATGCATCGAGCAAAACCGCCAGCGCGAGGCCGACGCCGAACGCCTTAACAAAGGAAACGCCAGCCGTCGCAAAGGCTATGAACACAACCGAAATCAGGATTGCTGCGGCGGTCACAATGCGCCCGCTCTGTTCGAGTCCGACAGCGACAGACGTGACGTTGTCGGCACCAGCGTCGTGCTGTTCTTTAATGCGACTGATCAGGAAGACCTCATAGTCCATCGATAATCCAAACGCGATACAGAACATGAGCACTGGCACAGTGGTGGGCAAGCTCCCCGTCGGCGTGAAGTTGAAGAAATCCGAAAAGTGGCCATCCTGGAAAATGAAGACCACCGAGCCAAAGGTGGCAGACAAACTCAACACGTTGATGAAGAGGGCTTTGATCGGGATCAGTACCGAACCAAACATCAAGAACAACAGGATGAACGTCGATAGCGCGATGAGTCCCAGGGCAAGTGGGATCTTCTCAAGGACACCAGAGCGTCCATCAGCAAACGTCGCCCCGATTCCAGTGATGGGGTGGTCCCTGAACGGGCTCTCCGCGGAGCGCAGCGCCTCGGTCAATTGTGTTCCTCGCTCCGAGATCACTTCGATCGCTGGCGTGACAGAAATCCACGTGACGCCCGTTGTTCCGTCTCCGAACCGCGCGAGCGTGATGCCGTCGGGTGCCCGTACCCGTATGCCATCTCGGTAGATGCCAAACGGCCCATCGACTCGCGCTGCGTCGCGAACTCGAGAGAGTTCGGATCCATAGCGTGCGAGGTCACGCACTCGTTGCTCGCTGTTGCGATCGGAGGTCGCCGGAATCACCACCTGGTATGCGCTCGTCTCGTCCGCATTGAAATGTGCTCGAATCTGGTCTTGCGCGACCCGCACGTTCGACTGCGGCGGAAGCACACGGTCATCCGGCGCCCCAAAACGCACGCCCAAGAACGGGCTGCCGAGAAATACGAGCAGAGCGACCACAGAGATGATCACCGGAATTGGACGTTTCATTACGAACTCTGCTTGGCGATGCCACACCCCTGCGCCGACCGCTTTTGGGGCCTTCTTTCTGAACGACATCGCGTTCACACGCTCACCAAGAACGCTGAGGAGCGCTGGCAGGAAGACCGTTCCTGCAACCGCACAGGTGATTGCAATGCCCATGCCGACCCACGCGAAGGATCGAAGAAAGGCGATGGGGAATACCAACGACGCGGAAAGACTCGCGCCGATGATCAACGAGGAAAAGGCCACGGTCCGTCCCGCAGTGAGAATCGTGCGATGGCCAGCCTCGAGCGGGTCGCCACACGCTCGTAATTCCTCCCGGTAGCGCCCCACGATGAATAGGCAGTAGTCGATGGCGAGCCCGAGGCCCATCATCGTCGTGAGGTTGAGCGCGAAGATCGAGACCTCGGTGCGTTCTGCCACGAAGCGCAGGAATCCTGATGTGATGAGGATCGATAGTCCTGCGACACCGAGGGGCAGCAGGGCAGCAATCGCGCCGC
The DNA here is from genome assembly GCA_049642885.1 of Acidimicrobiia bacterium. Taxonomy (GTDB): domain Bacteria; phylum Actinomycetota; class Acidimicrobiia; order IMCC26256; family JBARPG01; genus JBARPG01. The sequence continues at coordinate 5,244 of JBARPG010000026.1, forward strand.
CGAACACGAAGACCAACAAAATGAGCGTGAGTGGAATCGCAATGACTTCCGCCTTGACGAGATCGCTTTCGGTCTGCACGTTGATCTCTTGGAATGTGGTTGCGAGTCCGCCGACGTGCACGTTCACAAGCGAATCAGAGCCTTGGAGCTTCAATGCCGACTTGCCGAGTTCGACGAACGTGTCGTTGATCGCTCCGGTGCCTGCGGTTCCCACGATCAACGCCATGGTGGAGTCCCGACTCTTCAGCGAGGCAAGATCGCCCCAACCAACCGCTTTTGCTTGCCAGTATGAGATGACCTGATTGACACCAGGAATGTCTTTGAGCCGCGCTGCGAGCTGGTCGGCTCGCCGGGCGACTGGGGCCTCGTCGACGGTGCCGTGGCGCGCTGTGATGAGGAGCACGATCGCGGGTTGTTGCGATCCGAAATGCTTGTGAAGGATGGCCGCGGCTCGGTCGCTTTCGCTGGACTTATTGTTGAAGCCACCCTGGCTCAAGTGATCACTAACGCTGCTCCCGTAGAGGCCCGCGAGAATCGCCATGAGGGGGAACACAACCAAGATGAGTTTTCGAAAGCGAATCGTGAATTGAGCGACGCGTTCAAACATGCCGAGCTAGGTCTCCAGTGCAAGCACGCCCGCTTACGAGTTAGGTGAGAATAACAGACACCGGAGCGTGATCCGAGGGCTTGTCGCCTTTGCGGTAGTCGCGGTGCATCTTCACGTCTTTCACCCGGTTTGCTACCGATTCGGTGACATACGCGAGGTCGATGCGGAGTCCTTCGCCCTTGTGGAACGAGCCGCCGCGGTAGTCCCACCAGGTGAACTGTCCATCGTCGTCATTGACGCGTCGAAACGCGTCTTTGAGACCCCACGTACGGAGGTCCGCGAGGCGAGAGCGTTCGGCTTCGGTGACATGCGTCGATCCGATCATCCGGGCCGGATTCCACACGTCACGATCCTCGGGCGCGACGTTCCAGTCTCCAAGAATCGCGAGCGCATCGCTGGGGGCCGCCGATCGTTCCAGCCACTGTTGCATCGAGTCGAACCACGCGAGTTTTCGCTCGTAGAACTCGGTCGAGATATCGCGTCCATTTGGCACGTACACACTGCTCACCCGAATGCCGTCACATGTGGCCGATATGAGACGGCAGTCATCGGGATAGGGATCCTCGATGCCGTCGCCGAACCCAACTGTGACATCGCTGATTCCAACCTTGGAAAGAATTGCCACGCCGTTCCAGCGCCCGTTCCCGAAATGTGCGCTGTCGTAGCCAAGTGTTTGGAAGGTCATGGCCGGCCACGCGTCATCAGCCATTTTCGTTTCCTGCAGGCAGAGAACGTCGGGCGCCACGTCTTGGAGAAACTCCTCGACGCGATGTTGTCGAGCCTTCAGAGAATTGACATTCCAGGTCGTGATGATCATGAGGGTGTGGGTGTCTGCTTTCGGCGGCGACGGAGTGACCGGAGCGTCGCTCCGATCACCGCAACGGCTGCGAGCGCTGCGACTGCGAGCTGCCACGTTGGAGTCGAGCCATCTTTCGATTTCGAGGACGTGGGTGCGCTCGAAGGGGAAGTCTTCGGAGTGGATGGCGCGCGCTCGGCCTTTGAGGAACGGCCGGAGCGTTCGAGCTCAACCACCTGTTGGAACGTCGGGCGGTTCTGCCATGCCATTGGCACTGCTTTGGACAGCAATCCTTGGAATTGGATCTCATCGTCGGCGACGGAGCGCTGCCAGCTCGCAACCTCGGGTGTCCCGAAGTGGTTTGTCGCTTCAACCTTCGCTGAATCGTCCGCAGGTGTCGTTGGCTTCGGTGACTCGAGCACCTTCATCGTGGCCGCCAAGGAATCCCAGAGCGCTGCACGACAGGCAGTGAGGTCACCCTCCCCGCAGTACCCCTTCGAAAGCGGGCCCTCAACATGTTCGCCGAGCACTGAGCGCAGGTCCTTGTTCACCAGGCTCATGAATGAAGGCGACAGGAAGGAGCTCCCACCGTGAGCTCGCGGCGTATCGCTTGTATCGATGTGGCCGTTCTTATACAGATCGCCGAGCACTGGGTTGTATGCGGTCGTCCTGAGGGTGTCCCACCAGGCATCCATGATCGCGGGCCCAACGGCATCGTCGTACACCTTCGGATCGGTTAGCGCACGGCGATGCGCACCTGCGTCAGCCCAGATTTCAAGTCGTTCGCGCGCATCGAGCACCCGCGGATCCATACCCGCTGGCGCTTCGGTGCCGAGCACCTTCAACAGCCACGGCAGTGCATTCGCACCCGTGGTATCGACTGTCGCGGCATCCGCCATGATTCCGACCACGTCGGCGCGTTCGAGCTTCTTTCCGCTCGCGATCGCCGTCTCGGCGCGGGAAGTCAGCGCCTGAACTCGCTGGACCGATCCCCATTGCTCAGTCTCTGCTGGTTGGAAGTCAGGTGCCGGACGGTTGTTCCATGATGCGAGGTATCCCTGTTTCGGGTTCGAATCCCACGGCTGGTCCTTGTAGCTCGCATATCCGTTCCAATCATGCGCGCCATTCGCGAGAACCGGCAGTGCCGTGTCGACACCGTTCGAACGGATCGGGCATTTGCACGAATGCTGGTATCCGATCGTGGTGTCGTCGATGTAGAACCAGTTGAACGTGAAATCGATGCCTTCACCAACGGCAGTGCGGAACGACTCATATCCATTTTTCATGTACGCGGGATCGTTGAGTCGCTTGAAGCCAACGGCCGATCGCAACTCGTTGCCGTACGTACTGCGCCGCGTTGCAACGGCGATCGGGCGGCCGTCGACGAGCGTGCCGCGGTGGGTGATCGGGCCGTACTCGGGGCTGCGTTGCACCTGCCAACGAACGCTTGGATTTGCGGGATCGTCGCCTTTCAGTGTTTCCGTGTGATCAAAGGCCTCAATCGGCTTGCATGCGGAGCCGACCTTGTATCCCATTGAGTCAACCGTGGCCGCCACACCCGTTGGGTCGCACAACTCGAGAATCACTTGGTCAATGTTGTCTGCACCAGATGAGGTCGCCGACCATGCGTAGTCAGACCCACGTCCGAGTTCGACATAGAAGTCGGTGCCGACAAAAGACGCGCCGCGAGCATCGATACCAGGGCCGTGCACGTCCTTTTCAATGAGCAAACCCGGAGCGCTGTATCCAACCTGTGGACCAAACACCGCGATGGGCTTCCCGGATTTGGTGTGATCGCCGGAGATGAGAATTGCATTCGACATATGGTCATCGAGCGTCAGGCCGCCGAGGAGCTGCTGCACCCAGTCGCCGCCACCGAGACCACCGGTCGCAGAACTCCCATTGGGAGTGATTTCTTTCAGCGAGGCACAGTCAATCGTGGGGTTCGCTGCGGGATCGAGCGGCCCTTTCGGCCCGTACGGAGCCGACCGGGTCGTTGTTACTGGGGCTTCAGGGTCGTTCGGGAAAATTACGTCGTTGAGCGTGGCTCGCATCGCGGACGTGCCAGGTGAGCCGAGCGCGCAGGCCAGGTTCAGCTCGCCTCCGCCACCTTTTCCGAAGATGCCACCGATGTTCGCAGCAATCGCGACCGAATCAGCAGAGGACCAAGGTGCAGGCGTCGAACCCAACAGCGAATACTCGGCGGGGAGTTTCGTCGGGTCAGTGGCAGCCTCTTTGATATATGCATTCACGCCATCGGCGTAGGAGTCCATGTCGGCTTTGATGGCTTGTCCCTCAGGGCCTTGCTTTGCGAATGCGTCGACTTGTTCTGTGAACTCATCGGGCTGATAGGGGCTTGAGGCGATCGTGCTGCGGTCGTTCTGCTCACCGAGTGATTTCCCGACGAGTTCGCTGAGCGTGCCGCGCCCGACTCGGCGAAGTACATCCATGATCAGAAGACGATCCTCGGCAGCCGTATATCCCTGAGCGAACATGGTCGCGTATCGGGTTGTTCCAAAGATGTGGGGGACTCCCGCTGTCTTGTCGCGAATGACGGTGACGTCAGCGTTGTTCGCAGGGTGGTAGCTGCGCTCGATGTCGCTATCGGCGACGCCGAAACTCGCGTCTTTGAAATAGCTCGACAGTGGAGCATCGGTGAGCGTTGCTGGGTCGGTATGCGCGAGCGCGTCGTACAGTTTGATTTGATCAAATGCATGTGCTGGGCCCTGAGTGGGGTCAGCAAGGTTCGCCTGCAACTGCGCCGCGGTCATCGTCGCGTTTTGGCCCGGCGCGAAGATATTCATGAATCCGCCCGCATCGCCAAACTCTTGATAGCGCCCCTGTGAACCGGAGCCCGTTGCCTGATTGTTCGATGCACCCGCAGCCGGTAGGGCAACGAGAGCAGCACAAAGGCCACCGACGAGATACGAGGTGAGTTTCATGCGCACGGTCCATCTCCTTGTGTTGTCCGAGACGATAGCGACTGCATTCGTGAAGTGTCTCCTACGATGGCGCTCGCTTGGATCGAAACGTTCGTCCAGTATCAAGGAGGCCTCATGCCAGGACCGCTTGTTGGTATTCGGATCATCGAGATTGCCGGGATCGGCCCAGCACCGTTTGCGACGATGATCTTGAGCGACTTGGGTGCCGAAGTGATCCGCGTTGATAGGGCGGGGTCAGTTCGTCCGATTCCGCACGGAGGGAAAAACCTCGACTTGACGAATCGTGGTCGTCGGTCGATTGGCGTCGATTTGAAGCATCCTGATGGGGCCGCGACGCTGCTCGATTTGGTCGAGCATGCCGACGTGTTGATCGAGGGGTTTCGTCCCGGTGTTGCAGAGCGCCTCGGCTTCGGCCCGGAAGTGTGTTGCGAACGCAACCCCCGACTGATCTATGGGCGCATGACCGGGTGGGGCCAAGTTGGGCCGCTTGCTCACGCCGCGGGACACGACATCAACTACATCTCAATCGCGGGGGCGCTCGCTCACTTCGGTCGGGCGGGGGAGAAGCCGACACCACCGATCAACATGATGGGCGACTTCGGTGGTGGGTCGATGATGCTCGTGGTCGGGGTGCTCGCTGCGCTGTTGGAGCGCGCAAACTCGGGTCGTGGTCAAGTGATCGATGCCGCGATGGTCGATGGCGCCGCGTCCTTGATGACGATGATCTGGGGAATGCGTGCGATGGGGGTGTGGGAGGGTGATCGTGGCGAGAATCTCATCGACACCGGTGCGCCCTTTTATGACACCTATGAAACCTCCGATGGGGAGTTCATTTCAATCGGATCACTCGAGCCGCAGTTTTTCGCGGAGCTCGCGAGCCGGCTCGGCCTCGATGCGGAACTGCCAGCCACACAGAACGATCGCGCCGAATGGCCAGCTATGCGTTCGCGATTCGCCGAGCTATTCCGATCGAAATCTCGCGAGGAATGGACTGAGCTCTTGGAGGGCACCGATGTGTGTTTCGCTCCGGTGTTGACGATGGACGAAGCGCCAGATCATCCGCACATGCGGGAACGTGGAACATTCGTCGAAGTTGATGGCGTGCTCCAGCCTGGGCCTGCTCCGCGCTTCTCGCGCAGCCAGGGCGAGGTTCAGTCCCCGCCGCCATGGCCTGGTCAACACACGGACGCGGCGTTACGCGACTGGGGGATCGCCGAAGAGGTGATCGCTCAACGTCGTGCTTCAGGCGCGCTCTCTTAGGGGTTCCCAAAGCAAACCGCGCGGTCAGCGTTATTCGATGTCGCTTGCTGCGCACGTCGCCGGAGCAACAACCGGGTTGCAGCGCGCCGGGTGAACTGCGGATGATCCCGGGACGTTGACAACGAATGGCGTTCCGATAATCGGATCGGCCGTCGGATAGTCGGTGCTGATGATGTGTGCCCCGGTCGCAAATGAAGCGGTCGCGCGCGAAGTGTCGTTCGTTCGGGCTTCGCGAGTGCCTGCGTCAGAACGTGTGCGCACCATGAACCCGAGTTGCGTCAAGTAGCTGATCGCCGCTTCGTTCCCGGCAACTGTGTCTTTCAAAACGATGGCCGTGTTTTCGCTACCAGGCTCACCGGCCGTGAACATCGCTCGCTTTTCAAGAGAAGGGAATCCAAACTCGTACTGCGCCAGCGCGAGAGCATTGCCCGACAGGTAGAGCAAGACTCTGCCGCGGGTCTGAGCGAGCGTTGGCCAACCGTTTTGAGATATCGACTGGCGGAGCGTCTTGCCTTTGACTCGAACGTTGTCTGGCGTAATCAGGCGATCGCCGAGCACCGATCGGGTTTCGCGATCAAGCTGAGCGAGAAGGCCCGGGTTCCAGAGGAGCTGGGGAGAGGTTGCTCCAACGTCAAACTTGGGTTCGATCTGAATTGTGATCGGGGCGTGGTTCGGATGCGCGATCGACCAGGATTTGACGACTTCCAGGCACGCCGTGAACATGGAGCACGTGGTCGCCATATCGCGATCGAGAACGTGAAAGACCGTGTGGCCTGCCGCGTTGGCGTGCACATCAATCTCCAGTGCGCGGACGCCAAGGTCGAGCTGCACGTCGAGCGGCGCATGAGCGTAGTCAAGCTCGGTCCGATCCGGCTCGGAGAACGTGGCGAGATCCGGGCTGCGGAGGTGGTAGCTGTTGTGCGTACCGAGCACCTGTATATGGTTCAACCGAAGGGTCGCGTCGTTCGGGTAGGCCGAATTGCTATTCGTTGGCAGCGGAGTTGGATCCGTTGTGGGAAAGCACGCCGACAGCGAAATTGCGGCGAGACTGGCAAGCGCCTTAGAAATCCTCATGGATGAGATGCTCCTTTGAAGTCGATTCCATCAACCAACGTAGTGAATCGGAACCATCCACCACCGCCACGCTTCGCGGCATAATTCGAGCCCAAGTGCACAGAATGCATAATCTCGGCATCACGTAAATTTTGGTATTGCGATGATGGGAGTCACGACATGAACGCCATGAAGTTGGCAGCTTTGACCGCTCTTGCTCTGGGAGCAACAGCATGTCCGATTCCGGAACAGCCAGCGGCCGCGGCTCCGCCAGCCACGGCGATCTCCGTGGCGACACCCGATGGCACCGGGTATGTCCAACCTCGCATCTCGAGCGACGGCACGACGGTGCTGTATCGCCGTGAGGCAGACCAAAACCGTGGATACGCGGTGTCTGTAGATCTCATCGCAAACTCGGTTGGCTCTCCTCTAACCACAGTGGCTCACAATGTTGGTGATCTTCTGGCGGTCTCACCGAATGGACGCTTCGTGGTCCACAGCGTCATCATCCCCGGCACCTACTACGGCGTAAACGTGTACGTTCGCGATTTGCTGCTCGGTACGGAGGTGAAACTTCCTGACGCGCCATCACGAGACTCAGTTGCGATCGCTCAGAGCGGCGGCAACGTGACCATTGCATGGAACATCACCGTGTACAACAGTGGCAACTGCCCGTGTCTGCAGCATCTCAAGGTGTGGCAAGCCCCCGAAATCGGAATCTCGTTGGGCAAAGTGACCCTCGACAAAACACTCGACAGTGCACCCTGGACGTGGCCGCCCGGCAGCTTCTATGGCGCGTACGTTGGGCTGACCGCAGATGGCCAGTTCGCGTTCGAACAGAACTGGAAGCTTCGTCAAATCGAGAAATTCAGCACCGCAACTGGTGCGAAATCCATCGTCCCGCTGCAGTGGCCCGCGTTCATCGATCGCGGTATCGCTGGTGCGCAGGAGTGGATCACCTTCTCTTCCGCGGATGGTTCGACGTTCTACCTAGACCGCAACGATCTCGTTTCGAAACCGGCCCTCCTCAAATCCGGCCAACCAGCCGTTGAGATCGAACCAGAGTCGGCCCTCAGCGCCAACGCTCAATGGGGCGTCAAGCTGGTAACGACCCCGGGGCCTCGACCTGACGGCAAAACGATCAGCTTGGTGCGAACCGAGATTGCCACCGGGGTGACGAGGACGATTGTTTCGGGCGAAGAGGCATTGAACAATACGGACTACTTCAAGTTCTACAGCGTGAGCAGTCCCCTCGCTGTGTCCGACTCGGGCAAGGTCACGTTTGGATTCTGGCGCGCGCCATTGGCGGGCGGCACATGGCCACCCTCCCAAATCTTCATTGACGGCTGAGAGTCCCAGGCGGTCCGAAGACCGCTCGGAATCGATTCCTTATTGATGTGGCGTGGCGAAAGTCACGCCACATTGCTGTGTACTCATGGAACGCGATGGTGAACAGGTTGTAGGTGTGGATGTTCTTCGTGAGTCCGTAGATCACGCGCTCGCGTTCGGGCTCGAATGATCTGAAGATGCGATCCCAAACAATCAAGATGCCCGCGTAGTTCTTGTCGAGGTACTGGGAATTGCTGCCGTGGTGCACTCGATGATGGCTCGGCGTGTTCAACACGAACTCGAACCATGTGGGCATGCGATCGATGGCCTCGGTGTGCACCCAGAATTGGTAGATCAAATTGCAACTGCCGACGATCATGATGAGCCATGGTCGAACCCCAATGAGGGCGAGCGGCGGGTACAACACGAGCGAGGAGAACGGAGTCCAGGGCTGACGAAGTGCCGTGGTGAAGTTGTATCGCTCCGAGGAATGATGATTGACGTGCGCGGCCCACAGCAGACGGATCTCGTGTTCCCAGCGGTGGTTCCAGTAATAGGCGAAATCCCACGCGAGCATCGCAATCGCCCAGCCCGCGAGGCCCGTACCAAGATCGGTCACGCGCCACTTCCACAGCCATTCGGCGGTCAGGAATACACCGAAGTTGATGAGCCCCACCAAGAGGAGCGACACCGCTCCCATGCCGAGGCTCGCTCGGGAGTCGTGGGTTTCGAACCCGACCACATCTCGCCCTGCAGTTCGCAGCCGCACGATCGCCTTGGTTTCCCAAAACAGGAGGATGAAGAAGACCGGGATTGCGAAGAGCAGCGGATCCCAGTGACCATCGATCATGCCTTCAGGCTACCGACCTTTTTCGATTCAATCACGAGGCGATGGTCGCTCGTAAACATGCGTTGGCGCACGCCGAATCCCACAACGAAGGTCGTCACTGCGACCGAACCGAGTACCAGATACATGACGGCGACTTGCACGAGTACTGCCTTGAACGGGTCGTAGCCCGCGAGGATGAGACCCGTCATCGCACCTGGGAGCGCGACGAGTCCGACGGCCTTGGTCGTTTCGATCTGTGGGATGAGCGCGGTGCACATCGCGGATCGCACGTAGGGGAGGGCCGCGTCGGCCGAGCTGAGGCCGAGCGCGAGGCGCGCCTCAACTTCGTCGCGCTTAGCACGGAGTTCTTCAAAGACGCGCCGGCTCACGACCACCGCGGAGGTCATCGCATTACCGATCATGATTCCAGAGAGGGGCACGAGGGTGCGTGGTTCGAGCGGGAAGATGCGAAGGGCGAACAGCACACCGAGCGCAACTGCCGCCGAGGCGCCGAGCGCGGCGAGCGCGAGCCAGAAGACGGCAGGCACTTCTCTGGCGCGTCGTGCGACGGTGATCGCGGCGATGATGACCATTCCGAATACCCACGCCCACGACCAAACGATGTGTTGGTTCTTGGCGAGGAGGAACTTGAGAACGAGACCGACGAGAAGTAGCTGAGCCATTGCTCGGGCCGAGGCCCAGATCATTCCTTGTGCGAGGCCGAGATTGCGTGCAATCGAGATTCCGACCGCGATCGCCACGAGCACGAGGCTCGTGAACATCCCAACCCAACCGATATCGCCTCTCATGGGGTCACGACCATTCCTCGGTCAAGGGTGATGACCCGCGAAGCGAGGCGTTGCACTTGGTCGGTGTCGTGGCTCACAAGAATGACTGGAGTGCCATTTTCGACGAGGGCGCAGGTCAGGTCTTCGATCGTCGTTCGTGCGGTTGCGTCGAGCGCCGAGGTGGGTTCGTCCATGAGCACCACCTCGGGGTTGGTTACAAGGGTGCGGGCGAGACACATGCGCTGCGATTCGCCTCCGGAGAGCTCGTGCGCCGGGCGGTCGAGAAGGGCGGGGTCGAGTTGCACAGCTTCGAGAGCGCGGGCTGCTGCGTCGTCGGTGATGCGCGGGTCCGCGACCCGAAGATTCTCAAGCACAGTGCCAGGGAAGTGTGTTGGCTTTTGAAACACCATGCCGACACGCCGCCGAAGTTTCAATGGGTCGAGTTTGGCGAGGTCTTCGCCGCGGAATCGAACCGTGCCACGCGTCGGCGCGACGAGGCGATTGCAGACGCGCAACAGCGTCGATTTTCCTGAACCCGAAGGTCCCACGATCGCAGTGATCCCTGTCGCAGGGATGTCGAGTGTGATGTTGTTGAGGATCGTGCCGTGCATGCTCTCGACAGAAACGCCTTCAAAGGCAAAGAGGGACGGTGTCTGCACGCAAGCATCCTCGCGCATGGCGCCTGAATTTGAAACGCAGTAGGTTTCGATTGCTCGATCGTACGGAGGCGCTATGTCAGAGAATGCGAAGAACACGTTCATGTTGCAACGGAGTGTCACGATCGCGGCATCCGCGGCGGCCGTATTCGAACATCTCGTCGACTTGCGCAAGTGGCAGGAATGGTCGCCGTGGGAAGGCATTGATCCGAACATGGTGCGCACGTATTCCGGAGCCGAATCGGGCGTCGGTGCTGTGTATGAATGGACCGGGAATCGCAAGGTCGGGGCGGGCCGCATGACGGTCGTCGAGGTTGACGTCCCCAACTCGTTGGGCATCCGCCTCGAGTTCATCAAACCGTTCAAGGCGACGAACATGGCCCAGTTCGAGTTGCTGCCAGTGTCGACTGGAGGTGAGACGCAGGTGACGTGGTCGATGACAGGAAAGAAGACGTTGATGACGAAGGTCATGGGCATCTTCAAGTCGATGGATGCAATGGTGGGGCCCGACTTCGAGAAGGGGCTGGCCCAGCTCAAAGCACGTTGCGAAGCGACGGTTGCATAGGTATCGCCGCCAACCTCAATCGAGCGTGTTGCCGAGATAGCCCGCGATCAACTCCCCTCGTGACCGGAGGTCGAGTTTTCGGTAGATGCGCGTGAGGTGCGCTTCGACCGTCTTGACGGAGATGAACAACTCCGCAGCGACTTCCTTGTTGCTGTCGCCCGAGGCAATGCACCGCGCAATCTCGCGTTCTTGAGGTGTGAGCCCTTCGAGACGAGGCGTTGGTGGCGGCACCTGCGTGTTTGACACAGCGTGCGCCGCTTGCCCAAAAGCTTCCGCTCGATTTCGCCAGGGCGTTGCTCCGATCGCGTCGAACGTACGAGCGGCAGTGAGCCGCACTCGTTGCGCTTCCCAAGATCGGCCACTTCGTTCGAGCGCTTCGGCAAGAACGATCCGCGATCGGGCCGCCTCGAACAGTGCTCCCCCCGCGTCGAACGCCGCGACCGAGTGTTGTGCAAGTTCCAGCGCGATGGATGCGTCGTCTTCGATCTGGGCAGAACCGCGCGCGAGAATCCCACGCGACCACCGAGTTGGGACGATCTCTGCCTCGCTGGCAATCCATTTCAGATGCCGCTTTGCTTCATCCTTTTCGTCGAGGGCGATGAGCGCTTCGAGGTAGTCGCCGTCCCACATTCGAACCGAGGCCATTCGAATGGCGTTCCGCTCCGCATCTTCCGCCAGCGGGGCGAGAAGTGATCGGGCGGTTTCATAGTCACCAGTCGTTGTCGCCGCAAACGCGTGCGCAGCGTCGACCCGCCATCGTGTGCTGTGGTCTCCCCGGTCGATTGCCGCCGCGAGGGCGAGCCGAAGGTGCTGTTGGCTGGTCTCGTGGTCGTCGCGTCCTGCTGCGATGCGTGCCGCGAGCGTTCTGGCATATCCCGTTGCGTGCTCATGGGTTTCGGAAATCTCGATCGCAGTCGTGAGATCGTGCTCCGCTCGTCGCCAACGCCCTCGCCGCAGGTCAAGTTCGGCGCGGCAGCACAGAGCGGAGATCAGCTCGGCGGGATCGACGTCGTCATCATCATCCTCAAGGCCAAGTTTTCGGTCGAGCACGCTTGCTGCGTCTTCGTAGCGGTCCGCGAAGGTGAACCAATTGGCAGTTTCGGTCAACCAAGCGAATCGCCCGAGCGGGTTCTGCATCGGTTCGGACGGCTCGGTTACGGCACTCAGAATCTCGGCGAGCAGCGGGTGGTCGATTGGCGAGGCGCCGCGATACGCGTCGATGAACATTGCCAGGCAATCAATCCCGCGCGACAAGCTCGAATCGAGCTGTGATCGGTCGCTCGCGGTGGCCCGTTGGATCTGGTTCAGGGCTTCGTCAAGATCGTCTCCGATAACACAAGCCCAGGCGCCCAGCGCCAGAAAAAGTGGCGCATACGCGGGATCTGTCTCCGCGTGTTGGCGCAGTTGTGTCGCCATTTCGTCGAATGGCGTCGACGTGACGAGGCGCCGGGCGATCGAAAGCGCGTCGTCTGGGTGTGCGGCCACGGTTCGAGTGTATTGGGCAGGCATCTTGGCGGTCGTTGTCGATGTAGGGGTCGAATAGGGAATTCCCCAATATGCAAGCAGTTCGGTTTTCCATACCGTTGTGCCTTGACGAGCATCCCCGTGGGAACCATGCGGGGTGCGCCAACCGGAAGGACTCACAATGCAACATTGCAGAGCACAAAATGGAAGTCGACGGTCGCTGCGACTCTTCGCCGTATCTCTAGCGGTCGTTGGTGCCGTCGGCCTCGTTTCGGGCTGCAGGTCGCGGCGGGGCGGTGCAGTCTCTCCGTCGAACGAACGTGGCGCCACGGTCTCATGGCCGTCGTCTTTGGCACTCCCCGCGCATATGTCGGCGAGGCCGGCAAATGGCACGAATGGTTCGTCAGGGTTGGTGGAGTTCCAGCTGACCTTTGACCGTGGCGCGGATGTCACCGGCGCCACGAATCCCGCGTATGTGGCCTTGCGCAACTGGGCAGATGATGTGGGCAACGCCGCACATATGTCAGTGGCAGGAGAACTCGCTCGAATCGCTGTTCGCTTGGACGGGAACGGAGTTGACTTCGGGCACGGACATGCTCTGGCTCGCGATGCCGTGGCCGAGCTGCATGGGGACTCCGACATCACGGTGCGATTCTCATGAAGAGGTGTTCGCGGGTTGTCGGGCAGCGCGCGTGTGGCGTAGCGGTGCTGAGCGCATTTGCACTTGTTGGGTGCGGTGAAGAAACGACATCCGCGGATGCTTCGAAGCCGGTTTCCGGCGATGCGTCGTCGGGCTCCAATACAAAGTCGGGCGACCTCGGTCAGGGTTCGTGTCCGATCAGCGCTGCCGACATTCGAAAGGCAGTTGGCGAGGATGTTGAAGTTGGCACGCGTGCCGGCGCCGGCACGGGTCTAACAGCGGCGCGGTACTGCGGGTTCGGCGGGTCTTCGCTGACGAAGCAGTTCGGCGCGATAACGATTGTCGCTTCCGGCAAGAAGATGTTCGAGATGTACAAGAGCTTGGGTTCCGGAGCGTTTGGAGGAACTCCTCGGGCGATCGACTTGGGAGACGAGGGATTTGTAGTTTCGACCTCAGGTTCAGCGAACCTCTACATCATCGATGGCGAGCGATTTATCAATGTGACGATTTCTGATGCGCGACTATTGCAACCCGGTGATGCGGGGCAAGAGCCTTCGAAGGTGCTCGAGTCGAGGGCGGTTGCTCTCGGAAAACTCGCTGTCCGCAGTTAGGGGTTTATCTCGCTAGCCTCGCTCCGTGACAGGTACTCGCGTTTCGCGAACCGCACGCACCCTTATGGCAGTGGGAATCGTCGCGGTGCTCGCAGTATCGGCCGGAGTGTTCCTCGTTCTCCGTCGTGAGCCGAGTTCCCAGGATCGCGTGCACTCGGTGATCCGAAGTCTTGAGCGCTATTGGGATCGTGCCGATTCGGATTTGGGGTTTGTCTATCGCCATGTCAGCGCCGACCGGATCACCATCGGCGATGAGGGCGTGAGGTGCGATGGCAAGGTCATTTCCAAGAAGGATGTGTCCAACAATGCGATGGTGCTCCAGGACTGCCGTGAAGGAATTGCCGTTGCGTACGACCCGAAATATGCGACGGTCAGCCAGGCACGGATTGAGGGCGTGTTTTCGCATGAGTGGGGCCATGTGATTCAGGCGGAGGCATCGCAGCTCGACATCAGCCTGGATGATCAAGGTTTGCCGATTGATGCCGAGTTGCAGGCCGATTGTTTCTCCGGTGCGTGGGCGCGCCACGCTGCTGAGTCTTCGTTGAAAGCGCTCCAGGCCGACGCAGCCGAGTCGGGCGATGACCGTGGGACAGCAGTTGACGATCCGCAAGCGCATGGCCTTGCTGGCGAACGAGTGGTCGCGTTTGATGTTGGGTGGAAGCGTGGACCGCGAGGTTGTGTCGACCAGCTTCTGGACGCGTTGCCCGGGTAGCACGCGATTCGGTTTCGGGGGAGGCGCGCTGACGGCTGCCTGAGCGCAGATCTCCCGGAATCGGACATTTCTCTTCTGTGTTGGGGAGGTCTCAAAACCGTTTTGTATGACGCGGCAAGTCGCTCGTTGTCCCATTTTGGGGTCTGACCTGGACATTCGCAGTATCTGCCGTGTCCGGCGTCCACGCGCGTATGACAAACAGGTTTGGCAACATCCGGTACACAGCGGCACCAATTGTCCGAACCTGGCCGTGAACGGCAGCGTCACGGAACGGCTGTACAGGGCCGTGATCGGCCGTGTACGCAGGGAGCAGTTATCTGCGCGACTTCAACCATTCAACGAAATCGTCGTACCGGCCGTCTGAGTTGGCATACGTGGCGACGTTCGCAGCCGTTTCGACCCACGCACCGATACTCGTCTGCGTCGTACGCAGACTCTGCAACATGTCGTGCGTCGTTATGCGCGTGACGGTCCCTGCCTTCAACGATGCACCGAACGCTTGGTCTGCCGCGAACTCGCACACGGCCATCAGATCTGCACCGGAGAGGCCGGCTGACTTGGATGCGAGGAGTGCGTAGTCAACGGCTTCGCTTGGGCGCGACTCCAGTCCATTCCGAAGAATCTGCTGTCGTGCTTCCACATCGGGAGGGCCGACGAAGACGAGCCTTCCGAGTCGCCCCGGCCGAACGAGCGCCTCATCGATGTCCCAGGGATGGTTCGACGCGGCAATGACGAACATGCCGTCGTTGCGAGCATCGACTCCGTCAAGTTCGGTGAGGAACTGGTTGACGACACCTCGGAGCGCTGAGTTTGATCCGAGTTGGCCCCGACGAAGTCCGAGCGCGTCAACTTCGTCGAGAAACAAGACGCAGGGAGTGTGTGCACGCGCAACTTCGAAAATTTGGTGAAGGTTTCGCTCGCTGTTGCCAAGCCACATGTCGAGGATGTCGTTCAGAGCGACGGAATAGAACTTCGCACCAAGTTCGGAGGCGATTGCTCGCGCGAGAAAGGTCTTGCCGCAGCCTGGAGGGCCGTAGAGCAGGAGCCCTCCGCGCAACGAGCTGCCGAACTGTGCGGCGAGTTCCGGGTTTCGCATCGGGCCGAAGAGCGAGCGTTCGAGCCGCGCTTTGACATCTGTCAATCCGGCCACATCGGAGAGCTTGATGCCGGGAGAACGCAACTCTCCGATTTCGGGTTCGTCGGGAGCTACCGTCGATTCCCAGGCTTCAAGAAGGTCGTCTGCAGTGTCGGGGACCTCAGCGAGCGCGGCCGGGTCACGCACTGCCGCCGACCCCGAAACGTGCGGAGCGTTCGCGGTCTCTTCTGCCGAAGGCCCCTGAACTGCTCGCAACAACGTCTCGTATTGTGCAACCGCAGTGGTGTCGTTCCGAGCGTGAGCGATACGCAGGGCCAACGTCAGGGCTTGCGGGTCCGCAGGGAGTCGGGCCAGCAATTCCTGCACATGCGGCTGCGCTCGTTTGAGTTCACCATTGTCCAGCAAGAGCCCAGCGAGATGCATGCGCACCTCATGGTTCGCTGGGTTATCGGAGAGCAGATTCTCCAGGGCCGCGATTACCGATTCGGGAGCCGTCATTGGCGAATTATGTCAGACACCTATGGTGCCGAGATCCAATTTCCAGTTACTTCGGAGTGAAGCGTTCGAGCTCTTTCGAGCGGGCGAGGGCTTCGTGTGCTTCGTCAGATATCAGCGAGCGTCGTCGGCGGTGGTACAAGAAAAACACGGATGCTGCTGAGGTGCCCGCGAGACCGATGAGCCACCACCAATACGCGTCCTCTTCTGAGGTGTCGGCGGGTATCGGCTTTGCGGGTGTCTGGTTGCTCCGATCGAACGTGATTTTCCCGTCGGGATCAAATCGGAGGGATTCCCCAAGCGCTTGACTCTGTTG
>JBARPG010000027.1:0-4459 GCA_049642885.1 Acidimicrobiia bacterium
ATCCTCGCCCCAGTGGCGTGGTTCGCTGTCGTGCTCATTTCGTTCTTCTTTTTCGTGATCCGACCGCAACGTCGAAGGTACGCCGAACAGCAGACCTTGCTTGATGGCATCAAGGTGGGAGAGAAGGTCGTTACAACGTCCGGGATTCTCGGCGTCGTTCACTCGATCGAAGAGGACACCATCGTCGTTACCATTGCGGCTGGCGTCAACGTCACGTTTGCAAAAGGCGCAATTCTTGATCGTCGAGAGGATGTCCAGTGACGAAGCGGAAATACTGGAGACGACTCCTTGGATTCCTTGTCGTCCTGTTCGCTGCGCTGGTTGGTGTGATCACGACAGACACCAAGCCTGGGCTCGGTTTGGACCTTCAGGGCGGGATTTCAGTCGTGCTGACAGCACAAGGAAAGCCGAGCGAAAGCAAGTTGAATACTGCGGTCGACCGTATCCGCAGTCGCATCGACTCCTTGGGCGTTGCCGAACCGGAAATCCAACGCCTTGGAAACTCCGTCGTTGTTGATCGTCCCGGCGCGAAGAACCGCGACCAGGCGTTGGCGCTCGCGAAGCGATCCGGGGTGCTCCAAATCCGTCCGGTTCTGGGAGCCGCGCCCAATCCCGGTGTCGTGACAGCTTCCTCGAGCAGCGCGAACTCGGGGACGTCGTCCTCCAGCACGTCGTCCTCCAGCACGTCGTCCTCCAGTACGTCGTCCTCGAACGTCGACGCGAGTAGCAGCGTCAGCGTTCCCGCAGGCGGGCCAGCAGGACAAGCATTTCGCCCGCGGGCGGATGACACCAGCTCTTCGAGTGCGTCGAGTGCGTCGAGTACGAGCGCTACGTCAGGAGCTGCTGCCGGTCCCGTCATAACGACCCCCCGCGAGGTGGAAGCGAATACAACTGGGAATGTCACGGTGCTCAGTACCGACAAGCAGACGATTTACAGTCTCGGCCCGGTGGCGATTCCTGGCGAGCAGGTGTCGGCAGCAGTCGCCGAAGTCGACAACGCCGGGAAATGGGTCATCAGACTCACTTTTAGCGATAAGGGGCTCGCAGCATTCAATGCAATGGCGGCCGACTACTACGCCAAGAAGAACTCGGGAAGCGCGTTTGTCCTTGATGCAGAGGTCCTTTCCGCTCCGGTATTCAACGCTCAGACCTTCACGAGCAACGATGTCACCATCAGTAACGACAGCGCCGCCGATGGGCTAGGCCGAACCGAGGCAACGACGGTTTCGAAGCTGATCGACGAGGGTCGCTTGCCCGTGGTCTTTGAAGCGTCTCGCGTGGAGGACGTATCTCCGACTCTCGGGAAGGATCAGCTCCGAGCGGGGATCATCGCGGGCCTGGTTGGGCTGGGCATCGTTGCGATCTACATGGTTCTCATTTATCGATTGCTCGGCCTCGTGGTCTGGTTCGGCATCGCGTGTTCTGCGATCGCCTTGTACGTCATGGTGTCGTTCCTTGGGAGTGTCCAGGGCCTCACGCTGACATTGTCGGGCGTGACGGGCATCATCGTGTCCATTGGTGTCACGGTCGACTCATATGTCGTGTTCTTCGAGCGCCTCAAAGACGAAATGAGGCAGGGGCGAACCCTGCGGTCATCCCTCGACAGCGGATTCCGAAAGGCCTTTCGGACCATCCTTGCCGCCGATCTCGTCTCGATCTTGGGAGCACTCGTCATTTATCAACTGTCAATTGGCTCGGTGCGCGGCTTCGCATACTTCCTTGCGATCTCGGTGTTGTTGGACTTGGCAGTTGCATATTTCTTCATGTACCCACTCGTCGGATTGCTCTCGCGTCGCAAACGTCTCGTTGAGGCGAGGCGTTTCGGCATCGCCGCTTCGATCGGCGCAGGGGCGCCGTTGGGAGGGAACTCATGAAACACACGCTTGCCGACGTACTCGCAGAACGGACCAATTTCCGGTTTCTCGATCGCGTGTGGCGTTGGGCCCTGATTTCGGGCACGCTGGTGCTGATCGGACTCATTGCGCTTTTCGCCCAGGGGGGATTCAACTTCGGTTTGGACTTCACTGGCGGCACGGCGTTCGAAACGACGGCCAAGATTGTGCCGAGTATCGAACCCGTGCGCACGATCATGCAGCAGGCAGGTGCGAGCGATTCGAAGATTGCGATCGTCGGCACCAAATCGATTCGTATCCAGACGAAACATCTTTCCGAGGTCGGTGCGAAAGGTGAAGCGAACCGCACGAAGGTTCGCAAGGAAATTGCGAGTTATGCGAAGGTCAAGCCCGACCAAGTCTCTGTCAACTCGGTATCGGGAACGTGGGGTGATGCGGTGACAGAGTCAGCGATCAAAGCGCTGATTGGGTTCTTCATCGTGGTCATGCTCTACCTCACCATTCGCCTCGAATTCAAAATGGCGCTCGCGGCGATGATTGCCGTCGCCCACGACCTCATTCTGACAGCCGTCGTCTATGCCTTCTTCGGGCTTGAGGTCGCACCAGCAACGATCGTCGCGTTGTTGACCATTCTCGGGTTCTCTTTGTACGACACCGTGATCGTTTTCGACAAGATCGAAGAGAACTCAAACCAGCTCGCGGTCAAAAAGAGCCTCACCTATCGCGAAGTTGTGAATCGCTCGCTCAACGAGACCCTGATGAGGTCGATCAGTACGACCATCGTCGCTGTGCTTCCAGTTGCTGGACTCGTTTTTATTGGGTGGCTGGCGATGGGAGCTGAGACGCTTGGGCAGTTTGCCCTCGCATTGCTGTGTGGTCTCGCGACCGGCGCGTATTCCTCCATCTTTGTTGCCGCACCAGCCCTTGTGTGGATGAAGGAACGTGAGCCGCAGTTGCGCCGCCGCGCAGAGCGGGCAGCCACCGCGTAATCCGTAAGCCGCTTGGGGGGATTGCACGGGTAGCATTGCAGCCAGTGCAGAAGCCGGTTCGAAGCCCATGACGGTCCTTGACACCCCAAACCCCGCCGCGAGTTCACGGCGTCGCGTACTGCCGTGGCGTCGCCAGCAGACCGACGTCGCCATCGCTCCACTCCTTGCCACGTTCCGCCAGCACTACCCGAAGGGGAATACTTCGGCGATCGAGGCCGCCTTTGAATTCGCGCGCAAGGCGCATGACGGACAGGTGAGGCGTTCCGGCGAGGCGTATCTCAGCCATCCACTGGGTGTCGCTGCGATTCTGGCCGAACTCGGGCTTGATGAGACCGCGATATGCGCGGCGCTGCTGCATGATGCAGTCGAAGACACCTCCGTCACCCTCGAAGACATCGAGTCAGAAGTTGGGCCTGCGGTCGCACAGCTCGTGGATGGCGTGACGAAACTTGATCGAATGTTGTTTGCAAGTCGCGAGGAGCAGCACGCGGCGACCGTGCGGAAACTTGTGTTGGCGATGGCGCGTGACGTGCGGGTATTGCTCGTAAAGCTTGCAGACCGGCTCCACAATATGAAGACCTTGGCGTCATTGCCTTCGCACCGGCAAGAACGAATCGCTCGAGAGACGATGGATGTGTACGCGCCGCTCGCACATCGGTTGGGCGTCGGAGAATTGAAGTGGCAGCTCGAGGATCTTTCGTTCGCTGTCTTGTATCCCAAGCGGTACGCGGAGATTGAATCGATGGTCGCCCTGAGGACACCTCGGCGCGAGGAAACAATTGCCTCGGTTGTTGCCGAGGTTCGTGAGTGTCTCGTTGCGGCGGGTATCAAGTCCGAGGTGATTGGTCGTCCGAAGCATTACTGGTCGATCTACGAGAAGATGGTCGTCAAAGAGCGGGATTTTGATGAGGTTTGGGATCTGATCGGGCTGCGCATCACGGTCGAATCCGTGAAGGATTGTTACGGAGCCCTCGGTGCAATTCACGCGATCTGGACGCCGATGTCCGGTCGTTTCAAGGACTACATCGCTACACCGAAATTCAATTTGTATCAGTCGCTCCACACCACTGTTCTCGACGGAGCCGGCCGGGTTGTCGAGCTCCAAATCCGTACTGATGACATGCACCGTCGCGCCGAATTCGGAATCGCAGCGCATTGGCAATATAAGGACGCCAACCAAGATCAGGCGGATGCTCCATGGATGCGTCGGCTCGTTGACAATGATGAAGACGCCGACACGCCGACGCAATTTCTCGAGCAACTGAAAGGCGATCTTGAGGTTGACGAAATTGTCGTCTTCACTCCGAAAGGCCGGCTGGTTCAACTGCCCGTTGGTGCTACTCCGGTCGATTTTGCCTACGCCATCCACACTGAGATCGGGCATCGTTGCATCGGTGCGAAGGTGAACGGCCGCTTGGTCCCCCGTGAGGTGCTGTTGACCTCGGGTGACACGATCGAGATCTTCACGTCGAAAGTCGATGGCGCCGGGCCCAACGAAGTGTGGCTCGAGTTCATGGTGACCCCTCGCGGGCGCTCGAAGGTGCGCCAATGGTTTTCGCGAGAACGCCGTGTTGATGCTCCCGAGATCGGACAAGATCTGCTGGCGCGTGCGCTCGC
>JBARPG010000028.1:0-5450 GCA_049642885.1 Acidimicrobiia bacterium
GTTACTGACGGCGTATAACGAGCTACCCCACCGTGCGTAAATGAATCACGTCGCCTGCAGCCACCACGCGTAGCTTCCCGTCGACCTCCACGTGCAGCTCCCCGCCGTCACCGATCCCGAGCGCGCGACCTTCGAATGATCCCGATACTCCCTCAACGCGCACATGTTCCCCAATCGTTGCGAGCGCAGCTTCGTAACGCTCATGCCAATCGCTGCGCTGAAGCCCAAGCGAAAGACGTCGCAACAGCACTTCCAAGAGGCGTTCCGCAGTTGGCGGCACCTGCCCCGATTCCTCTTCGATCGAGGACGCGAGGTGTCGGACGGAAACGGGCACCGCAGAACCCTGCAGGTTGATGCCGATGCCGACGGCAACGAGGCTCCCGCAGCGTTCGGCCAACATCCCGCCGACTTTGCCATCCGCGCCGATGAGGTCATTCGGCCATTTCAACCGCAATCGATTCGCAGCCAACTCTTCAATCGCATCGAGTGCAGCCAGCGCGAGTGTGGCCTGCATCGCGAATGGCGGGTCCGCCAGCGGAAGCACCACGGTACAGAGCAGTGATCCGCCCGTATCTTCCCATTGGCGATCAAGACGACCTCGTCCCTCGATTTGATGTTTCGCAGCAATGACAGTGCCAACGCCATCGCCTGACACGATACGTCGCACGGCTTCCGAATTGGTCGAGTCAAGCTCGTCATGCCACGTCACGTTCCACATATCGGGCCTTCCTGGTTACGGAGCTAAGGACCGCTCCCGCACTTCGAGCGCATCACACACTCCCTCGTAGGATAAGGAGTTCCTTGTAAAGACTCATCCAGCCAGGAGTGTGGCGTGCTCAAGAAGATTCTCATCGCAAACCGAGGCGAAATCGCGATTCGCGTGATGCGTACCTGTCGAGAAATGGGCATCACAACTGTGGCGGTGTATTCGGAGTTGGATCGCAATGCCCAGCACGTTCACTTTGCGGATGAGGCGTATGCGCTCGGCGGCAAGACCACGGCCGAGAGCTACCTCAATGCCGACGCGATTATCGACGTGTTGACAAAGAGCGGCGCGGACGGTGTGCACCCTGGATATGGCTTCTACAGCGAGAACGCCGATTTTGCGCGCAGGGTGACCGAGCTCGGTGTCGCATGGATTGGCCCACCGGCTGAAGCGATCGAGAAAATGGGCGACAAGATTTCTGCGCGCCAGACCGTGATTGCCGGCGGCGTGCCAACGGTGCCGGGCACGACCGAACCAATCAGCGATCCGCAAGAGGTCATCGACTTCGGCACGAAATACGGATGGCCCGTAGCGATCAAAGCCGCCTTCGGTGGCGGTGGCCGCGGCATGAAAGTCGTGAACAGTTCCGAGGAAGCCGTCGCCGCGTACGAAGCCGCGAGTCGCGAAGCCGTCGCCTATTTCGGGCGAGCCGAGTGCTACATGGAGCGATACCTGACACGGCCGCGTCACGTTGAAGTGCAGATCATGTGCGATACGCACGGCAACGCGGTGTGGTTGGGTGAACGTGACTGTTCGGTGCAGCGTCGCCACCAGAAGTTGATCGAAGAAACGCCAGCGCCCGGTGTCACCGAGGCAGAGCGCGAGGCAATGGGCGCGGCCGCCGTGGACGCCGCGAAGGCCTGCGGATACACAAACGCTGGCACGGTCGAGATGCTGTACCAAGATGGCGAGTTCTTCTTCTTGGAGATGAACACGCGCCTACAGGTCGAACATTGCGTGACCGAAATGACTACCCAACGCGACCTCGTTGCCGAGCAGATTCGCGTGGCCTCCGGTCTGCCGTTGAGTTTCACACAAGATGAGATCGTGCGACACGGTGCCTCAATCGAATGCCGTGTGAATGCCGAAAATCCTTCGAAGAAGTTCATGCCCTCGCCAGGCGTACTCCGTGCGCTGCGGCCGGCGAGCGGTCCCGGCGTGCGTTGGGACGGCGGATACATCACCGGCGACGAGATTTCCCAGTACTACGACAACTTGGTCGGCAAGCTAGTGGTGTGGGCTCCGACTCGCGACGAGGCGATTGCGCGAATGGTCCGAGCGATCGATGAGTTTGTGATCGAGGGCGTGTATACGACTCTGCCCGCGCAGCGTGCGATCTTGTTGATGGATGCTTTCAAGAACGGAACCCATTCCACACGCTGGCTGGAAGAAGAAGTTGATCCGAGCGAATACAGCGTCGCAACTGGCGTCGTTGCCGCGCCGACTGCCACCGACGGCGAAGCATCCGAGCCGCTGCAGGAACGAACCGTTCCCGTTGAGGTCGACGGCAAGCGCTTTTCGGTGAAGGTGTGGCTGCCGGAGGTTGCGGCGGTGTCGGCGAAGCCAACACGCAGTGCGCCACGGTTGAAGGCGCCCGGTTCAGGTGGAGGTGGCGCCGGATCGGGAAGTGTCGAGGCACCGATGCAGGGCACGATCGTCAAGGTGCTCGTCGAAGTTGGTCAAGAGGTTGCGATCGGCGATGGCCTCGTTGTCTTGGAAGCCATGAAGATGGAGAACCCGATCAACGCGGAAACAGCTGGCACGGTCGTCGCGGTTGCCGCAACGGTCGGCACGACGGTTTCCGCCGGAGAAGTACTCGTCACGATCGAGTAGATCTGCACTCGTTCTACGGTGCCCACGCATCACTATTGCGGCGCAGACGTCGACGATTTCTAAGCCGGAGAGCGACCAGGAGTGCCGTTGTCACCATGACAAATCCAAGCGCTACCCAAAGCCACCAGGGAGAGTCGACACTCTCTCCGATAAAGAGTCGAACAGTTTTCGGCATGTGGTGAATTCGAGCGGTGTAGCGCTCCCCGACCTTCGGCGTGAAGATCGCCATCTGGCTGGCCTCCACCGCTCGTGTGCCTCCAACTGCAGTCTTGGTCCCTGTCACGTTGGCCAAGAAGCTGAGTTTGTCTGTCGAACCAACCACGTGCTGTTGGGAATCCAGCACTTCAACTGTGCCTGCACCGGGCGCGGCGAATATGGCCACAGAACGCGTGGTCAGCGGTGAAAACGGCTGCCCTTGGGAGATCTCATCCAGATGGCTTTGCGACGTGCAGAGCATTGTTATGCCCCAAACCATCAACGTAATACCGTAGACAGCGAGGACCGCCACCCCACTGATTACTCCGCCAAGGCGCACATCATCCCGAACCTTCACGCACCGACTCCCTGCTCAACACATCCCGCACATCGCGTGGCCGGCGATCCGGCATGCAGTTGAACAACGCCTTGGGAGCGCTACATATTCCGATGGCTACTGCGCGATGACTGCGGTGGTGCGTGGAGCTACGAACCCGGTGGGGGTTCCGGCGAGGCCCAACCATCGCTGCCGGGATCATCCGAAATGGGAGCGCTGCCTTCCGGCGGCGCCATCGGTGGCACGGACGGCGGTGGCGGTGCGTACGCCTGCGGCGGTGGTGGAGCCGAAGGATATGGCGGCGCTGGAGGCGCGCCCGGAGCCACATTCCACGGGGCGCTCGGATCTGCAGTGGGCAGTGGGGCACCAGGTGCTGGTGACCACCCCGGTGCGGCCATTGCTCCATACCCGGCCATCGCCATTCGATCGCGCTTGCGTCGGCGCAATGACACGATCAGGGTGATCAACCCTGCCAAGAACAACAGTCCACCGAGGAGAATGCCGCCCCCAACGAATGCCAAGGACTTCCCAGAAACCCCAGGGCCGACGAAGTTGCGGACACCAGACGAACTATCTGCGCCTTCGAGCAGGTATGCGGTCTTGTTCTTCCCTTGGAATGTGAACTTCTGGTACACGTCGATCGTGCTGCCACTTGGCATGCGTACCTTCGCATTGAAATTCGTACCTGAATCAGAATCTGAGGCCACATCGTCCACGTCAACGGACTGGCCGTTCGCCGTCAAACTGAGGCCCGTCTGGTACTTATCTGTGGAATAGATGCCGCGCAGCCCTGTCTCATAGGCAGGGAATGGCGTGCTAGGTGCGATCTCGTAGAACTTTCCCCCGGCGGCGCTCACGAGGTCGTTGCCGCCCATCAGCAGCATGGCGCCACCAGCAACGACACCCAAGATCATGAGCATTGCGCCGATCTTCACGCCAGCGCGCTTCTTGGGGACAGCGGAAGATGGAATGTTGGGCATGGGCGGATATGCAGTCATGGTGACCTCCTCCCGGAAGTCTGGCATGGACCGCTGCGTTCCAGGTTGATTGTCAGCTGCTCGCTTCCACGATTGCTTCTGAGCGCGAGGGATGCACGAACAGTGAGTCAACGAGCTGAGCTGTTTTCAGCCGGGCGTTCACTGCGAGCGCGACGACGGAAATCAATTCCGCCGCGTGTGCTCCAACGATGCTGCCGCCCAGCACCACTCCCGTTGCCGGATCGGAAATCAACTTCACGAAACCGCGTGCATCACCGTCGATCAGCGCTTTCGGGTTCACACCGAACGGGACTTTTGTCACACGAATCTTCCTGCCGACGGCGAACGCGTCGGCCTCCGCCAAACCGACGTCAGCGACTTCGGGGTCGGTGAAGATCGCCGACGCGGCCTTGTCGTAGTCAATGTGAGTGTGCGGCATCGAGTGCATGCCCATCAAATGCTCGGCAATTCGCCTGCCTTGCATGGCCGCCACCGAGCTCAACGGCAGTTTCCCTGAAAGGTCCCCCGCGGCATATATGTGGGCCACGTTGGTTTGGCAGTGCCGGTTGATCGTGAGATAGCCGTTGGCATCAACGGTCACTCCCGCTGCCTCGGCCCCGACGCCTTCAGAGTTCGGGATCGACCCGATCGCAAGCACCGTGTTCGTCGCCTCGACCGTGCGACCATCCTCGCACCCAATCACGACACCCGCGGTGGTCATCTCAATCGCGTTCGCGCGGGCGCCCTTCAACAAGGTCACGCCGCGCCGCAAGAACTCTTCTTCAAGTACCGCGGCGACCTCCGGGTCCTTTGCAGGCAGAACCTGTTGGCGCGAGACGACCAAGGTCACGTCAGAGCCCAAAGCCGAGAACATGTGCGTGAACTCGACCCCGGTCACGCCTGAGCCGATGATGACCAGCCGCTCGGGAATTTTCGACGGCGGGTATGCGTCCCGTGTCGTCATAACGCGTTCACCGTCGACGCTTGCGAAATCAGGAATTCGCGGCCGTGAGCCCGTGGATAGGAGCACCGCATCGACCTGGACGGTTTCGGTCACCGCCCAGGAGCTGACATCGCAAATTTCGATCGTGTTCGCATCACGTAAGCGACCGCGGCCGACAACGACTCGAACATTTTGCGACTCCAAGAGTGCAAGCGTCGACCGAGCGAGGTGTTCTTCAATGCGCACAACACGAGCAGCGAGTGCCCCGATATCGAGGGAACTCGACGCGTCGAGGCCCATTTCAGGAGCACGAGAAAACCGCCGCAACTCGTCGGCCGTCGCGATCATCGCCTTTGACGGCACACAGTCGCGTAGGTGCGCAACACCACCAACCAGTTC
>JBARPG010000029.1:0-7733 GCA_049642885.1 Acidimicrobiia bacterium
TGCGCGATCGCGGCCAAGTCTTGGGCTTCCTGGGGAGAGCCGGAAGCCAAAAGCGCGAACCCGCACTGACGAACCGCCATGACGTCGGAATGGTCGCCGAAGATCGACAGGGCGTGCGTCGCAATACTGCGGGCGGCGACGTGCAAGCAAAACGGACTGAGTTCCCCCGCGATCTTGTAGAGGTTTGGCAACATCAACAGCAGACCCTGCGATGCGGTGAAGGTCGTGGTCAGCGCGCCCGCTTGCAGCGCTCCATGCACGGCACCCGCGGCTCCGCCTTCGGACTGCATTTCAACGACATCGGGAATGGTGCCCCACAGATTGGGGCGGCGCGCGGCCGACCATTCGTCCGCGTGTTCACCCATGGCCGACGCCGGAGTGATCGGATAGATGGCGATGACTTCGCTGAGCCGATATGCAACGGACGCAACAGCTTCGTTGGCATCCAAGATCATGTTCTTCGATGCCGCGGAACGACTCATCTCAATATCATGGAACATGCTCAGCCGCTATCGGCCGGCATTCCCGTCGAGCAATTCCCGGATGATGTCGGCATGTCCGGCATGTCGGGCAGTTTCTTCGATCATGTGAACGAGGATCCAGCGCAATGTGACCTGTTGGGAACGCCGATGAAGCTTCGTTGCCGGAGCTTCGAGTGATCCCGCTGCAACGGCAACGGCATTCGCCCGGGCGATTGCGGCTCGGTATTGCGCGATCAATTCCTCGATCTCATCATCAGGCTGTGTGGCCTCGCGAGTTGGCGAAAAGGCCTCCCCAAGATCACCGCCCACGAAAACGACGTCAAACCAATACGACTCGACATCAGTGAGGTGCTTCACGAGCCACATGAGAGACGTGCCCGATGCGACCATTGGCTTGCGAACTTCTGCATCGGAAAGACCCGTGGCCTTGCGGATGATTGATTCGCGCAGGTAGTCGAGAAATGCGATGAGTGTGGTGCGCTCGTCAGTGAGTTCCTGAGGTGGTCGTAGATCGTTGTCGCTCATGGGGCCACGACGTTATCGGCGATCGCGGCCGTTGCGGTCGGCGCCGAACATTGCGCCGTTGCGGTTACGCACGCATGTGAATTCCCTGCCCAACGCAGCCACCAATCGGGCGAAATCCCGAGACCGATCGTTCCGAGCGCGGCAAGCCCGAGCGCAATGCGCGGAACGAGCGCGATGCGCGGAACGAGTGGCGCAGACTCGGCAGCATCCCCGTCCACCATGTACATCGCCATGATCACCCGCAAGTACATGAACGCAGCGATGGCAGCAGCGAGCACCGCAACGATGACCAGCCCATACTGATTTGCGCCAACGCCAGCTTGGAAAACCGCGAGCTTCGCCGTAAACCCGGCCGTGAATGGAATGCCCGCCTGTGCAATCAGGAACAAAGCCAGCAGCGCGGCCAGCACAGGACTTCGCTTGCTCAAACCCTCGTAGCGAGAAAAAGGGTGTGACGCATTGTCGGGAGACTCCAAACACTGCAGGACCCCGAAGGTTCCAGAAATGATGACCGCGTACGCGAGCAGGTAGTACAACGTCGCGGCACGGCCCTGCGCTGTCGCCGCCTGCACCCCGATCAGCATGTATCCGGCGTGCGAAATCGAGGAATACGCCAGCATGCGCTTCACGTCTTTTTGCACGATCCCGATTACGGCGCCGATCACCATCGATGCAGCCGCGAGGGCAAACAACATCGGCTGCCAGTCCTTCACGTGCGACTCGAAGGCGACGCCGATGATGCGCATCAACGACGCGAACGCGGCGACCTTCACCGTTGACGCCATGAAGGAAGTCACCGTCGTCGGTGCCCCCTCATATGCATCCGGAGCCCACATGTGGAACGGAACCGCAGCAATCTTGAAGCCAAACCCGACGATCAATAGCGTCATGCCGAGGAGCATGGTTCCCGAGTGTGTGAGCGCGTTCTCATCGAAATAGGTCGCGATCGCTCCAAGGCGAGTCGATCCCGCGGACGCGTAGACCATCGCAATGCCATACAGAAAAATGGCGGAGCTGAAGGCACCGAGTACGAAGTACTTGAATGCGGCCTCAAGGGAAGAGGTCCGACGCGCGTCGCTCGCGACCAAGACGTAGAGGGCGATCGAGAAGAGCTCGAGTGCCAAGAACACAACGATGAGGTCATAGGCACTGACCATCACTTGCATGCCAGCAGCAGCCATCAACAAGAGCACCAACAGTTCGGGAAGGGGCAGCGCTCGATCCCGTGCGAGTGCCGGGATGAACGCGATCGCGAATGCCAGTCCGATGAGAACTACGAAAGAGGCGAACACCGCAAAGTGGTCGGAGACCACCATGCCCCCAAAACTCTGCGCAGGCGCGTTGCGATCGATGGATCTCGTCTGAATGATCAAAGACCATGCGCTTGCCACGGTCGCTGCACTGGCAATCAGTACGGTCGGCCATGCTGCGGTGAGTCGCTGACGGGTCACCGACTTCACCATCAGGATGATGAGTGCCGCACCGATGAGAATCAGCGATGGCATGAGCGGGGTCCACGCCACGTTCGGTGTGGGCAGGTGCGTCACGGCGATCATGGCTTCACCACTTGCGTAGCGCCTGTGTGGGATCCACTCTCAGCCATGGTTTCTGTTCTCCTACAGGAATACGCCCTGGGATCCGACGCGGAATGCTGCGCCGAATGATCGCTCACGTGGCCGTACGCGGTCGCCACAACCGCACACACCGAAGGCTCAACGCGGTCAATAAACGGCTTCGGATACAGGCCCATGAACAAGCTCAACCCGAGGAGCGGGAGAACCGCAAGCAACTCGAACGGGCGAATCTCTTCCATGGCCATATCTTCCTCACGCGGTTCGCCCGTGAACGCACGCTGGAAAGCCCACAACAGGTACACGGCGGCGAGAATCACGCCGACTGCGCCGATAATCGCGTAGATACGGTTCGCCTGAAACGCTCCGAGCAGTGACATGAACTCGCCGATGAATCCTGAAAATCCTGGCAGGCCGATCGATGCGAAGACGGCAATGAGGAACAGCCCACCGAGCACCGGCGTTGCTTTCCAGATTCCTCGGAATGCTGCAATCTCGCGGGTATGTCGACGGTCGTAGATGAACCCAACGAGAAGGAACAGCGCACCAGTGGTCAGGCCGTGGCTCACCATGGTGAAGACAGCACCCGACATTCCCGAAACGTTGAATGCCGCAATACCGAGCACCACGAAACCGAGATGTGCAACCGAGCTATACGCGATCAGGCGCTTCAAATCCTTCTGCATCGTCGCAACGATCGCCCCGTAAATGATGCCGACGACCGCAAGCACAAAGAGCAGAGGAGCGAGTTCATGAGCGGCCTTTGGAAAGAGCCCCAACGACAGGCGGATGAGACCATACGTACCCATCTTCAACAACACGCCGGCCAAAATCACCGAACCCATAGTGGGGGCCTCGGTGTGCGCATCGGGCAGCCACGTGTGCAGCGGCACGAGCGGGATCTTGATCGCGAATGCAATGAAGAATCCAAGGAATAGCACCGTCGCCATCGGGCCGCTCAATCCGTGGGGCGCCCATGCGGCCAGCGTTTGCAATTCGAAGGTCATCGTCCCGGTCGAGCGCTGGTGCAGCACCGCAATCGTGAGGATCGCCGTCAGCAAGAACGCCGAACCTGCCATGGTGTAGATGAAGAACTTCGTCGCCGCCTTCGTTCGGTTGCCATGTCCCCATCCGCCGATGATCATGTACATCGGGATGAGCACGATCTCAAAGAAGAAGAAGAACATGATGAGATCGAGCGAGGAAAACACGCCGAGAATGCCGGTCTCGAGGATGAGCATCCACGTGCAATAGCTCTTCAATCGTTCGTTCACGCTTGCCGACGCGATGAATCCCAGGGGGAAGAGCAGCGCGGTCAGCACAACGAGGAACACCGAGATGCCATCCACGCCGAGGTGGTAGCTCAACCCAAGCTGCGTGGACCACGTATGTGTTTCGACGAACTCATAACCACCGCTACGACCCGAAAACTGCACGAGCATTCCGATGGCAAGACCCAAGGTCGCGAGCGAGCTGATGAGCGCGACCGTTCGCACAGCTTCGGGGCGGCGTTTTGATACGGACATCACCGCGACCGCACCGAGGAGCGGCATGAAGGTCAGAACCGAGAGAAGAGGGAATCCGGTGTTCATCGCGCAAACCACACAATCAGCGCGGCCAAGAACGCAATTGTTCCGGCAGCGATTCCAAGGGCACCTGATCGAACGGCGCCGTTTTGAAGTCTCGATAACAGTGAACCTGAGCGAAGCGCCGCGGCCCCGGTGCCGCGAACAGCGCCGTCGATGACCTGTTGGTCAATGACTTCTGCCAATGCTGTCGCTGCGGGTGCTGCTCCGCGTTCCACAGCGGTGGAAACGCCCTCGTCGATGAACCACGCGTGAGCAAGGAACCGTCGTGCGGACGCTCCAAGCCTCTTCGGTAGCGGGTCGCTGTTCGGGTCGGGAATCCCATTTCGATACATGGCCCGCGCAGCGAGGATTCCCGAAATTGCGATCACGAGGGAAATGCATGCCAGACCGGCGTTTTGCAAGAAGCCACCGACGGCAATGTGCTTGCCGGTTTCGAAGACCGGTTCGAGCCACTCAGTGAGGAACTCCAAACCGTGGAATGGCAATGCGAGGAGCCCTGCGACCGCGGCAAGCGCTGCAAGCACCACAACTGGGATCACCATCGTGCCGGGTACTTCGTGTGGGTCGTGTTCAAGGTGCGGAATATGCGGCGGGTCGTCCGGGCCCACGGTCGGTGAATCGTTGTGATGCTCAGCCGCAGCGCCGTCAGTGTCGGCATGCACGCCTTCGTCGCGGAATCGCTCATTCCCTTTGAACACCAAGAAGACCTGGCGTGACATGTAAAACGCCGTAAGTCCGGCCGTAATGAGACCGATCACCCACGGGCCGTATTGACCCGCGTGAAATGTCTTCGCGAGGATTTCATCCTTCGACCAGAACCCTGAAAACGGGAACACGCCAGCGATGGCCAACCACGCAATTCCGAACGCACCGGCAGTCAGCGGCATGTACTTGCGCATATTCCCCATCGTGCGCACATCTTGGTTGTGATGATTCGCGTGGATCACAGAACCCGCCCCGAGGAACAAGGTCGCTTTGAAAAACGCATGCGTGATCACGTGGAAGATGGCTGCTCCATATGCACCGGCTCCGAGCGCCAGGAACATGTACCCAAGTTGTGACACCGTGGAATACGCGAGGATGCGTTTGATGTCGTTTTGCACGAGCGCCACGCTGGCCGCATAGAGCGCGGTGGCAGCGCCGACCCACATCACGACGGTCGATGCGGTCCCGGAGATGTTGAAAAACACGTTGTTGCGTGCGACGAGGTACACGCCGGCAGTGACCATCGTCGCGGCGTGGATCAACGCAGAGACCGGAGTCGGGCCTTCCATCGCGTCGGGCAACCAGATGTGCAGTGGGAGTTGCGCCGACTTCCCCATCGCTCCGACAAACAGCAGCAACGCGATCGCGGTTGCGGTGCCCTGGGGAATGACGTGTTGCATCTGCTTGGCAACTTCAGGGTTCGCCCACGCGTAGTTGACAGTCCCAAGCCGATCGATCGTGAGGAACGCAGCCAGCATGAATCCGAAGTCGCCGACCCGGTTGGTAACGAACGCCTTCTTGCCTGCGACCGCGGCGCTATTGCGCTCGAACCAGAACGAGATGAGCAGGTACGAGCACAAGCCCACGCCTTCCCATCCCAAGAAGGTCACGATGTAGTTCGCTCCGAGAATGAGGATCAACATGGACGCTGCGAACAGGTTGAGATACCCGAAGAATCTGCTGTAGCGAGGGTCGCCTTTCATGTAGCCGACCGAGTACAGGTGGATCAGCGTCGCGCAGATCGTGATGAACACGATGAACGCTGCCGAGAGTGGGTCGAGCAGGAACGACATCGTGACGCGGAAATTTCCTGCGCGAAACCATTCGAACAGTTGGACGACGTGCAAGCGTTCTGCCTTCGGAAGCGAGGCGAGCTTCGCGAACATTGCGATCGCCGAAAGCGAGCTTGCCGCCATCAGCCCGGTGGCGATCCATCCGGAGCGGGGCTCTCCGATGCGCTTGCCAACGAGCAGCAGCACGACCGCACCCAGCAATGGAAACGCGGGGACGAGCCACATGAAGTCGAGGAAGGTCACTGCAGCCATATCAACCTCTCAAACTCGAGAGTTCATCGGCAACAGCCGATCGGCGGCGGCGGAAGATTGCGACCATGATCGACAGGCCGACCGCAACCTCGGCTGCAGCGACGACGAGCACGAAGAAGACGAGCACTTGTCCGGTCACATCATCAAGGGATTTTGCGATAGCCACGAGTGCGACATTGACGGCGTTGAGCATGAGCTCCACCGACATGAACATGATCAGCGCATTGCGTCGAGTGAGGACCCCGGCAGTGCCGATACCAAACACGATCGCGCTCAGCACCATGTAGTAGGTGGTCGTGATGGTTGCGACGGCGATCATTGCGACACCCCTTCGGCCTCGTTCGCAGCGACGTCGTTCGGAGCCACCGTCTCCGGCGCAACCTCCGCGAGAGCTGACGTTCGTTCCAGCTCCGCGGCAACGGCTTCGTCTTCAGTGAGGATTGGACCTGCTCCATGGCCGCGGGCAATGACGACTGCGCCCACAACGGCGACCACGAGAAGGCCCGCGACGAGCTCAAACGGCCATACGTATTTGGTGAACATCTCCGTAGCGACCGTGCGGACGTTGCCGTCGGCGGCGCGGGTGAACGCGGAGCCCGAAACCTGCTTCGGCCCGGTGACCCAGTGCGTCCAACCGAGAACAATGAGCTGCACCGCGACCAACAGACCTGCAGCGATTCCCGCTACGCGAGACCAACCACCGACGTGCGGCGTCTCCTCTTCGGTATCGACGCCGATGAGCATGATCACGAACAAGAACAGCACCACAATCGCCGATGCGTACACGATGATTTGCACGGCCGCGAGCAAGTGCGCGCCGAGCAAGATGAACAGCATCGCAACACCGAACATCGACGTCACGAGGCTGAGTGCCGCGTGCACCGGATGGCGCAGCGTCACGACACCAAGTGCCCCAAGCACAAACAACATCGCGCTGACGCTGAAGACGGCGGCATTCATGAGTGCTGTCCTCGCTCGGGTGCTCGAACTCCCACGCCGAGTTCCCCGCTCCAGTTCACGCGGTTCTCATAGTCCGCTGATCCGGACGATGACGTGGCGCGCATCCACGCGGAGGTGTTCACGTCTTCGTCTCCAAGCCACAGTTCCCATGGCTGTCGTTTCGCGTGCCCGTCATCGTCGACGACGAGCTCCGATTTCGTGTAGATCGCATCGTTGCGGTTCGTAAAGCTGAACTCGAACAGTTTCGATTCAGTAATCGCTTGCGTCGGGCACGCCTCGACACAGAGGTCGCAATGAATGCATCGCAGGTAGTTGATCTCGTACACAAAGCCGTACCGTTCACCAGGCGAAACGGGGGCATCCGTCGGGTTGTCGGCACCGCGCACATAAATACATTTCGCAGGACACACACCCGCGCACAGCTCGCAGCCAATGCATTTTTCCATACCATCTTCGTAGCGATTGAGAACGTGCCGCCCATGAAAACGCTCCGGCTTCGGACG
This sequence comes from Acidimicrobiia bacterium, assembly GCA_049642885.1. Classification (GTDB taxonomy): domain Bacteria; phylum Actinomycetota; class Acidimicrobiia; order IMCC26256; family JBARPG01; genus JBARPG01. Next base: position 7,661 of record JBARPG010000029.1, read on the forward strand.
TTTCTCGTTCGGATATTTCTCGGTCAGCTTCGGCTTGAAGACCTGAGCGAGGGTGATGCGGAATCCACTCATG
>JBARPG010000030.1:0-18433 GCA_049642885.1 Acidimicrobiia bacterium
TGCCGCCACTACTGATGAGACCCGAACCCTGAATGAGCGGAATCATGGATGCAAGGGCAATCGCCTCCGAAACTCCGGCAAACGTCGCTGTCGCGACAGATGCTGCCGCCTTCCCGCGATGCCCACGTAACACGCCAGTGTACCCGCGAATCAAGTTCCCCGACATGGCCTCGTGCTCCTTAGGTGCCGAAGGTCGGCACGGTGGCGAGCGTCCAGACTATTGCGAGGGATGACAGAATCGTGATGCCAACTACCACTCGCGAAAGCGCCTTGGACTGAAGGGTCAGCGCGCCGACCGCGATGGCAACGCCAACGCAAAGCCCGCCAGCAAATCTCGCGGTCACGAGGAAGTAGGTACCTGTCTCGCGATAGATCGACCACGCAACGAGGGGACCAGCCATCATCATTGCCCATGTGCTGATCGCCAAGGTTTGGTTCCGTCTCGAGCGCACCCCGAGCAAGGCCAGTGCAGCAACCGACGCAATCCCGAGGTTGTTCAGGACATCTATCGACATATCGCTCGCGAGCGTCGACATGTTGGTCGGAACGTAGGGGTGCGAAATCGGCGTGAAAAACCGCGTGAAGTTCGTCCACAATTGCTGTGCGGTGGGCGGCGCCTTTTGGATCTCGGGAGCAACATGCTGCGCCGCAACCTCCGCCTCCGTCGGCATATCAAGCACCTGCGTCGACCGACTGATCGCCACCTCGTGGACGATTGTCGAGCCACCGACCCACGCCAGTGACGCAAGTCCGAGAACCGCGCCGAGCACGATGCATGATCTGCGCGAATTGCGAAGGCCTTCGATACATAAGAAGAGCGCCACGAGCCCAACGCCCATGATGTTCGATCGATCGATGAGCAGTCCGACGAACGCACACAGGGCGATCAACGCAATGTTGCTACGCGCCGGACGATCGATCCATTCAAACGTGGCAATCACCAGCGCACACGTGACACCAATCTGCGCAGCATCGGGATTGATGGTGGCGAACGAGCCGAGCGCCAGCGGAGTCAGCACGATCGCGGTTGCGATTGAAGCGCGTACGAGACGCGGAACTCCGATCCGTTTCAAAACGAAGAAGAGCCCCCACCACGCGAGAAACATCCAAACGGTCTGCGCGTACCGTGCCGCAACGAACAATTCATCGATCCCGGTTACCTTTTGCAGAACTCGCGCCAGCACCCCGGTCACGAAGTAGTAGACGGGCCAGCCACCTGACGCGGCTGAATTTCCGAACTCCTGAAATTGATTGGGGTGCAGAATCGGCGACGAACATGGTGGAAGCTTGTCGCCTCTGTCGAGGCCGCGGCAGGCCTCGGTACGCATTGCAAGTTGACGTACCGTATCGCCGGGTCGAGGAAGGTCGAATCGGCTCACCCGTTCCAGGTAGTCGAAGTGCGTGAACTCATCGACCTGGCTCACAACGGGAAACGCACGGTCGTACATGAAGATCGACAGGAAGCATCCGGCAGCGACGATCAAAATGGCAAACGTCGCACGGACACGCGGCGGAACCGTGGAGGGTCCTCCTCGAAACTCACGATGTTCGGCAACATCATTCATTTCGGCGACTCAGGTCTATTCCGTCGCTTCAGGTCGCATGCTCGTCGTGACGGCCGCCGCCCGCCTGAATACGAATTCATTACACGCAAGCCCGCCGCCGACGGTCGTGACGTGCACAAGCTGGAACCCTTCAGCGACGAACCGATTGATGACGGTGTCCGCCGCCGCGACTTCGAACGGATATCCGCCGACCCAATCGATCCAGTCGTGCCAACGGCTCATGCCTCGCTGATTTCGGTATTCGGTCCAGGAGCGCTTGTACTCGCCTGGATGGCCGCTCAGCGTGTGGTGAAGCAGCATCTTGGCCTCAAATGGAGCAGCAACTGCTACCGCATATGCACGCTGCAGCGGAGGCGGGAGTTTCTGATAGCGGCGCTTTATGCGAGTCCAACCCCGGCTCTTGCGGCCCTGGTCGTTATAGAGCGCGATCGCAAATACACCTCCTGCGGCGACGCACGCAGCGGCATTTTCAAGTGCGTGATTCATGTCGCCCGTGTGGTGCAGCACGCCCCACGAATACACGATGTCGTATGTTCCGAGCTTCGCCATGAAGTCATCATCGAGCACCGAACCCTGCATCACATTCCATTGTTTCGAATCGATGTCTGCGCCGGAGCGAAGCGATTCGGTGCACGCGACGCTGTCAGTGTCGTAATCGAAGCTGGTGACGTGCGCTCCCAAGAGTGCGGCGGCGAGGCTGAAGAGTCCGCTGCCCGAACCGATATCCAAAAATGTCTTGCCTTTGAGGCTCGTTAGACCGATCAGATCTTGTACGGATGCAACTGCAACATCGACGCGCTCGCGATCGATGCCCTTTGAATACTCTTTCCAGTTCTTCCCGAATTCGAATCGAGTACCTGCGACGACTTCATTGGTGTGCTGTTGTTGTGCAGTTTCGGACATGACGCGACGCTAACAAACTCGACGCGAGATGGTTCTGTACGGGCCACACGACTGCTGGACACGCGGGCGCTGGGGCGTTTTGAAGGACGTCGAGCGACACATTTTGGGTGTACCGTCGCGCGCGCATGACGTCTCAGCAGCCAAATGCCTCAACTCCGCCAATGCGCGTACTCATGCTCGCCCCGGGAGTGGGGTTGGGCGGAGCTGACGTCGGAGTCGTTGATTGGTGCGCCTCGGCAGCTGGCACGGGAATTGCCCCGTACCTATTAACGACTCAGTTCGGGCAAGACAACTCCCGATTTGATGACGCGGCTTCCAAGTGCGTGACCGCCGAACACCTTCCAAACCGCCTCCGCCCAGCCGACATGCCTGCTGCGATCTTGGACGTTGTCGACGAACACGGAATCGAAGTCGTGCACGTCATGAACTCAAGAGTTGGTTTTGACCTGCTGCCACATCTCCACGCCCGAGTTCCAACCGTTGTCCAGTTCCACAACGAGGAACGCTCTGGCCGTGGGTTTCCCCGACATGTTGCAAGTCGGTACGACCAATGGGTGAGCGCGTATTCGGTCGTGAGCAGCGACATGGCCGCCTCGCTAGAGCGGCACGGTGTTACACCCAAGAAGATTCATCGAATCCTGCTCGGAGTCGACACCGATCACTACCGATCCCTCTCACGCTCCGACACCCACTCGCGCATTCTTTGGGCCGGGAGACTCTCGTACCAGAAGCGACCGGAACTCGTGCTGGAAATCGCCCGCGTATTGCGCGATCGGGGGGTCAATGCGCGCATCGATATCGCTGGTGGCGGTGAGCTCGAAGGCGATTTGGCCGCGAGCATCCACCTGGAGCGACTCGGTGATCTGATCGAGTTGCACGGTGACATTCGCGATCTCATCTCCTATTACGAACGCGCGGGCCTCGTGTTGCTGACAAGCAGATATGAGGGCATTCCTCGGGTCATTTACGAAGCCTTCGCTATGGAACGACCCGTCGTTGCCCCATCGGTGGGCGGAATAGGCGAACTGGTCGACGAGCGCAATGGGCTGCTCCTCGATCCAGCCGCGACTGCCGACGACTACGCGAACGAGATCGAACAATTGCTGAACAACCCGCCAATGCGCGCCGCTCTTGGCGCTGCCGGTCGCGCTCGTGTTCTTCAAGACGGCAGTCTCCACACCATGATCGATGCGCACCGCGCGCTGTACGAGGAGTGCATCCGCTCACACACCCCAACGGACTGCGTCAGCGCGCGCGCAGGTGTTCCGAACGACAGCATCGCGCTTCTGCTCACGACTGCAGATGAGCGGGCTACGTCCTTGCGGCGCGCCGATTCGATCCCCGGCGGAGAACGCGCACTGTGCGTTGTGGGGTACCTCTCCGACATTCCCCATGGGGACAGCGTGCCGTTGCGCAACGAGCACGAGGCTCACACGCTCGGACACGCGACGCTCGTGCCGCTGCCAGGGGCGTTACCGCTGGATGACGCAATTGCCTTCGCTGTCTGGCGTGCGGAGCAGGCGCTGGGGCACGAGCTGCCTCCTCCGTCGCATCGTGCTCTCGCGACCGCTGAGGCGGCATTTATCGACCATCCGCTTCTTGGCCCGGGCGCGCCGTCCTCGCGTGGCGAGCCACGCGATCTTCGCGCGACGATCATCGCGGGCGATGAAGACGGTCTCGCTCAACTCGCCGCGGTGTCGCTGCAACAGGCGCTCGAAAGCGATGGCATCCGAGTCACGCGCTCGAACGACATCGACGCGTCGACGGGTCCCCTCGGTGCCCTGATCATCGTGGGCGAACACCCCCTCCTCGATCCCGCGGTCACGGAGGATCACCCGACGCGCCCGTCGTGGATCATCGTCGGCAACGACCACATCGACACTCCAATCATGAATCGTGCCCAACACCGCATCGCACACTGTCTCGCAGCCCTGCACCTCGATGGCCTCGAAGCGCGCCGCTGGCACGACACGGGCATCTCCGCACAGTTCCTGCATGTTCCGGTGAGCGTGGCGCGACCGGAAGGAGGCAACGCGATCTCCAATACGGTGTTTATCGGGCCGCTGAGCGCGCACAGCGAAGAGCTCCTCGCCCATGCGATTGAGGAGCAGCGGTTCGAACGGCCCCCAGTCTTCGCGATTCGAGATACGGCAATCGCCGGGCTAACACCCGAGCCGACTGCCGACATTTTGGGTGGCGTGCAATCGGTGCTCAGTGCAACCGGCCAACTGCTTGCGCCGAACTGGTCCGAAACCACTCCCCCCTCGCGCTTTCTCCTCAACCTCGCACAGGCCTGGGGAATCGACGTGATACAACTTGGAGACGATCTCGAACGAGAGGGACCGAGCGATCTGGAATCGATGTCCGCTGAGGCGCTTCGCGGTCTCATCGAACAGAGCACCGCGATTCGCGAAGTTGCAATCGCTCTGCACGGCGACCTGCTCACCTTTGGTGAAGCCGCGGCGACTCAATCGGCCGCTGCACCCGAGAGCGAGTCCGATTCACGCCACGGAAAACGCGACCGCGGTCAAAAGCGCCAGTCTCTCGAGCGGATCGCCCTTCTACGTGCGCTGGCTCCCGAGCGCGAGGCACAACGGACCAGCAACGCTGCGTGGGATCGAGCCGAGCCAGCGATCACCGTCGTCATCACTGCGTATCAGCAGTCCGAATATGTGATCGAGTGCGTGCGTTCAATCCTCGTCGCGTCCAAGCGCCTGACCGACGCACAAATTGAATGCATCGTCGACACCGACGGCGACTCGGAAGCATTCGCCATGGTTCAAGATCGGATCAGCGAAGGTGCTCCGGAGTTCATCGGAATACCAGTTTTGTGCGTCGATGCCGGCGTCAACCGCGGCCTCGCCGCGGCGCGCAACCACGCTGCCGATTTCGCGCGGGCACCGCTCCTGTTCTTTCTCGACGCAGACGACGTGCTCGAGCCCGAAGGCCTCGCGCTGCTCACCTCAGCGCTCGACGCAGATCCCGATGCCGGCTTCTCGTACGGGCTGTTACGGCTCTTCGGTCAGCGCGAAGGACTCGCAAATCGATACCCGTGGTCCCGAGATCGTCTCGTGCACGGCAATTACATCGGGTCGCTCACGATGATCCGGCGTGATGCGTACCAAAAGGTCAGGGGCTTCGATCCCGAGATGAACGATCGTTATGGCGGCTTCGAGGACTACGAGCTTTGGCTCAAATTTGCCGCGCAGGGCGAACGGGGTGCTTTCGTTCCATCGGTCGTCGCTGCGTACCGACAATCCGCGGCAACCATGGTGAGTACCACGCTGCTTGACGTTTGGTCCGTCGTTGCTGCGCTCCAGCAGCGTTACCCAACGCTGCCCTGGCCGTTCCGGCTTGAGCGCGACACGAATGCCGACGCTGTGCCCGACCTCGAACGCATCGGCACAATGTCCGAGAAGTCAGCGCAGCGAGCCTTGAAGCGCTTGGAGAGAAAGCTCAAGTCGAAGCGCTAGAAGCCCGTTGGTTCGGTGCCCCTACGTGCATCTGACCGTGATCTCCCATATGCACGCGACAGACCGTGAGGCCATCTCCCGCCAACTGTGCATCGCGTCCAATCAGACTGTCAGCGACCGTCAGGTCAGTAATGCGTGCGCGGGCGAGCACAACGGACTGCGTGATAGTGCTGTTCTCTACCCGCACCCCAGCCCCAATCGAAACGTTGGGACCGATCGTGGAATTCAGAATTCTTGCTCCAGCATCGATCGCGAGCGGTCCGACGAGTGTGCTTCCAGTAACGGTGGCCCCGGCTTCGAGGACGACAGCACCTGACACCGTTGACGTCGCATCGATCGACCCATCCTGGCGCGGCTCCACCCGAGACAGCACTTCCGCGTTCGCGTCAAGCAGATCTGTCAGCTTGCCGGTATCGACCCACGGTTGTTCAAGGATGTGAGCTTCGACTGCTGCGCCAGAGTCCACGAGCCACTGGATGGCGTCGGTAATCTCGAGTTCGCCACGGGCCGAAGGTTGAATCGCTCGTACCGCGTCATGAATGCGCTCATCGAAGAGATACACACCCACAAGCGCCAGATTCGATGGCGGCTCACTCGGCTTCTCGACGAGGCGCTCCACGGCGCCACGTGCATCGAGCACCGCGACACCAAACTGCTCAGGATGCTCGACCTCCTTGAGCAAGAGCATCGCGTTCCGATCTGAACCCTGGAATCGGTTCACCATGTCCGAGATTCCGCCAATGACCAAGTTGTCACCGAGGTACATCACGAAGGGTTCGCCCCCGAGGAAGTCGTGAGCAATCAGAACCGCGTGCGCCAACCCGAGCGGGGCATCTTGGCGGAGGTAGGTCACGGCGAGCCCGAGCGCGGAGCCATCCCCCACGGCGGCACGAATCTCCTCCTCGGTATCGCCAACGACGATGCCCACTTCAGCGATTCCGGCGGCAGCGATCGCCTCCAATCCGTAGAACAGAATTGGCTTGTTCGCTAACGGTACGAGTTGTTTCGCGCTCGTATACGTGATGGGTCGAAGGCGTGTCCCAGAACCCCCAGCGAGCACCAGCGCCTTCATGACGGCGCGCCAATCGCTGCGCGCAACTCATCGAGATCGCGCTGCAAGTGTTCCAAGCGATACTCCTGGGACCTCCCCGGGTAGTGCCGCACGCGTGGGTGCTGGGCCTCGTCCACCATGATCGAATTCCATTCGTTGCCAAGGAGTGCTGCCGTGCGGTAATACGCGGTGGCCGCCTTCAGAGTCACGGGTCCCGGGCCGTCGCCAACCTCGTGCCCCATCAATTCGAGCACTGCGGCATTTTCCCACCACGGATGGTCAATCCACTTCGTCGCATTCCATACCTCCGCGAGCAACTGTGTCGCGCGGCGCGAACGATTCAGCACCATGACCCCGCAGTTCGGGATTGCCTGCCCGTCATAGTGATGTACTGCGAGCCCGAGGTACTTCCCCGCTGCGTCATCCGCGATATCGCGTGTCACATCGACAATTGCAGCGTCCGCATCAACCCAAAAAACAGTGGCATACCGGTCGAGCAGTTCCTGAAGAAGCAGCACTTTCGACCACGAGGCGGGTCGCGTGTGATCGAGCAATGCGGTCCGTAGCTCGAGTTCGTAATCGTGTCGTTCCGCGAAAATCTCAAAACTTGCTCCGGAGATCGCGAGGAGATCGGCATGTGGCCCAGCGCCGATCGAACACAGCACCTTCCTCCGTGTGCGCCGACGAAAGCGGTTCATAATGCGACCTTCCGCTCGAGCCATCCGAGCAAGGTCGCGACTGCACGCGGGTCATAGCGAATCAGGTGCCCCGCTGCGGGAATGATCCGCAACTCGGCCGAATCCCCTGCTGCTTCGGCGACGCGGCGCGCATCCGTCACTGGAACGCTGTCATCGTCAGCGCCGTGCACGATCAGCATCGGTCGAGGTGTAATACGTCCAGCATCGCGAACTGAGTCAAGATCTTTCATCGCTCGGGCCCAACTGCCTGCGTTCGCGGGGAACTGCTCACTTCGAATGAGCCCCAACGACCGCGAATGCCGAATGAGACGCCCCGGATCTCGCGCCCAATCACGCAAGCTCCGCGGACTGCCAAGCGTCGCGACTCCCGCGAGGTTCTCATCCTCCGCGGCGACACGAATCGCCAGTGCACCGCCAGTACCAAACCCGACAAGCCAGATCGCGGTCGGGTCAAAACGCCGTCGAGCCTCGGCGATGGCGGCGCGTACATCGGCAACCCACCCGCCGATCGAAAAATCACCTTCCGACGCGCCACATCCTCGGAAACTAAAGGTCAAGGTCGAACAACCGGCTTCCGACGAGATCTCGTCTGCAAGTTGAGGGAAGGTCAGCCCCGCCGTGGACCCTCCACCAGCGCCGCTGGGGAATCCATGTGTCAGCACCACCGCGGGACCACGACCGCGCGGGCCTGCGGAACTCGCGTGCGCGGCGATTCGGAGTCCATCGGATTGAAAATGGTCATCCACGAACGGACCTCACGGGCTAGCGCGCGGGTCGGTATCCACGATTGCGTGCCTCCGCGAGGCTGTCCGGACCAAAACTTGCGAATTGTTCCGAGGCCATCAACTCGTCAATCGCCGAACGATCGAGTGATGGATCATCGAGGTCGTATACCACTTGAGTTCGCTTGTCTCCAACGAATCGTTGCTCTTCGAATTGGTGTGGCCGCATGGGCCCATCGTATCGACCGACCCGGCTCAGCGTTGGGTACCAAAGTGACGTCCGAGTCTGCAGCGTTGGGTACCAAAGTGACGCTATACGTCACCTCATATCCCCAACGCTCGGGAAACGACGCGCCAGCAGTCGGGAAACGGGGCGCCAAAGGTCAAGAAGGTTCGGCGGGAATGCCCGACACTCCGACACGGCGGAAATATTCGAAGAGCAACCCAACGACCGGCTCGGTCTGTTCAGGAATCAACCTCTCACCGCGAAGGGTCGCACGCGAGATGAGCTCGCTGCTCAACAACGCACCATCCAATACCAGCGGATCGCCCGCTTCAGGTGCTCGCCCAGATCGTTCCGCCGCCCGAACGACCTCGGGCGAAACATCGAGCTGGTGTTCACCAAGAATGTCAGTCGCATCCGCCAGCAACGCTCGTAGGTCATCAGGGGTCAATGTGGCGGCAACCTCGTCGGGCAACCGGTCCGCGATGAATTGGTAGGCCTCATCGAGCACGATCACCGGCGGCTCGGGCTGGCGGGAGGAGCGAACCGCTTCCCGCGCAATGATCGCCGCGGCAATTCCGCACACGAGCAGAAACACGAGGATCGCGACGATCCACCCCATGACGTCAGCCCTCAGATGCCGAGACGTTGAGCGAGCAGCTCACGGTGATAGGTCGCGTCACCAAGGAAGATCTCGCTGCTCTTTGCGCGCTTGAAGTACAAGTGCGCGGGGTGCTCCCAGGTGAAACCAATTCCGCCGTGAATCTGGATGTTCTCCGCGGTGGTATGGAAGTAGGCGTCGGATACGTACGCCTTCGCCATGCACGCAGCCACGGGCAACTCGCTCGCGTCTTCCGCTGCGCTCCAACTACCGAAGTATGCGGCGGACTTCGAGCTTTCGACCTCCAACAACATGTCCGCGCACTTGTGTTTGATCGCCTGGAACGAACCAATGGGTCGCCCAAACTGAACGCGAACCTTCGCGTACTCAACAGCCATGTCCAGCACGAACTGTGCTCCACCGACCATTTCGTTCGTGAGACCGACTGCGGCAAGATCCAGGGTGCGATTCCATCCCGCGGCCGCGCCACCAATCGCTCCGAGCGGTCGCGCCGCCACACCGTCAAAGTCGAGACGGGCCTGTTTGCGCGTCTGGTCCATCGTCGCGAGCGCGGTCCGAGCAAGCCCGTCGGCGTTTCCGTCGACAACGAAGGCCGTAAGGCCCTCCTCGCCAATCGACCCTTCGGTGCGAGCGATGACGATGATCGAATTGGCAATGTGCCCGTCCAACACGAACGACTTTGTTCCAGAAAGCGTGAATCCATCGCCAGCTTGGGTCGCGATCATCTCGATATCGGCGGGCGCCCATTTCCCGGTTGGCTCGGTGAACGCGACGGTCGCAATTGTTTCTCCGCTCGCAATGCCGGGCAGCAGTTCCGCTTTGTCTGCATCGCTGCCAATCTCAAGGATCGCGTTCGCTGCGAGCACGACTGACGAGTAGAACGGCGCGCACAGCAGCGCTCGTCCCATCTCCTCAAGCACAATGCCGAGCTCGATGAAGGTAAAGCCCTGGCCGCCGAATTCCTCGGGAATCGCAAGGCTTTGGAGCCCAAGTTCCGCGGCCATTTGTTGCCACACCACGGGGTCATACCCATCGGCGGTTTCCATGAGCCGGCGAACCTCTGACTCGGGCGATTTTGCCTCCAAGAACTTGCGTACGGCATCTCGGAGTTGCTCTTGCTCATCTGAAAACGCGAAGTCCACGCATCCCCCCAGGTCACGGAATCCATTGACGCTACCGAACGCGACCGGCGTATGACCATTGGAAGCGCAATACCGCCTCTGAACAATGCCAACTACGGTTGCGCCGTGGTTCCGTCACGCGTCATGCCTCACTACGAGACCGCCGATGTACGAATCGATCGTTACGTCGTCGGTCCATTCGAAAACAATGTGTTCATTCTTCGGTGCAAGCGCACCGGAAGCTCGGTACTCCTCGATGCTGCAAATGAGCACGAACTGTTGGCCGAGGTGTGCGCTGCGACGGGAGTGCAGAAGGTTCTCACCACGCACGGACACTGGGATCACATCCAAGCGATCATTCCGCTGCGTGAAGCCGGCATCGAGATTGGTATCGCCACACAAGACGCGGAGATGTTGCCCGCCTACGACTTCACGATCGACGACGACACTGGCCTCTCGGTCGGCGATCTCCAACTCATCACACTGCACACCCCGGGTCATACCCCAGGGAGTACCTGCTTTCGCCTCGAAGGACACCCGATCATGTTCTCCGGTGACACGTTGTTCCCTGGCGGCCCGGGAACCACGGCGCTTCCTGGAGGTGATTTCGACGCTGTCATGCGATCGATTGAACAACGACTCTTCCAACTCCCGAATGACTATCTCGTGCTTCCCGGGCACGGGCGCGACACGACCATCGGTTCCGAAAAGCCCCACTTTGACGAATGGGTTGCGCGCGGCTGGTAGCGGGCCGCTCTGGAACTTGTGCTCTATGCCCGTGATCGTGCGCGTTCAATAGCCCGCTCGTATACAGCGTGCGTGTCGTCGGCCACCTCCGCCCACCGGCGGGCAGCCGCAACCTGCGAACCGCGCACGGCGAGGGCCGCCCGCGCATCCGGATTCCTGAGCAACGTGACCAACGCGGTGGTCCAGGCACCAGCATCCCTTGAAGAAACCAGTTGTGCCGCTCCGCTCGATACTTCTGCGATCGCCGGGATATCACTCGCAAGTACCGCGGTACCGAGCTGCATCGCTTCGAGGACCGGCAGTCCAAATCCTTCGTGCACACTCGGAAATGCAAAGACATCCGAGGTGGCAATCAGCGCATTGCGCTCGGCATCAGAGCATCGACCCGCAAACACCACTCGGTCGCCCAGCACGGCTGACCGAGCTCTGATCTGCTCGCCCACACCTTTCCACCCGTCGGGTCCGATCAACACGAGCCGTGCGTTTGTGATCTCGCGCACGAGGCCAGCAAATGCGTCAAGCAATGTGACGAGGTTCTTCCGTGGTTCCATGGTGCCAACCCATGTGATCAACGGATTTTCGCCGAGACCCAATCGAGCGCGGGCCGCCGATGTTTCCACCGCGCTGCTCCTCAGCTCTGCCACCCCGCTACGCACCACCTCGATGAGATCTGATCCAATCGGCGTGTGCGCGAGAATCTCCGCTTTCGCAGCCTGGCTGACCGTGATCACGCGATCAGCTCGACGAGCGGCCATCACGAATCCGCGCCGATGAAACAGCCGACCGTGGAGCGGATACGCATCCGGAAATACTTCTGTGGCCGCGTCGTGAATCGTGACGACCAACGCAGCGCCCTTGGCGCGCGGGGGCACCGCGGCGTGCGGCGAATGCACAACATCGACCCGCCCACGGCGGGCGATCAACCGATCCCACCCCGGTCGCCCGAGCCAGTGCCATCCCTCGAACAGCACGGGCCGCGGGAATGCCAACACGTCGATTGGGAGATCGGTCAACCCAAAACGTTCGCGCATCGCCGACACCTCTGCAGCAGAGTGCCGCGCGACAACACCGATGTACTCGTCCTCGGGAAAGCGTTCGGGGAGTAGCCTTGCGAGTTCCGCAGCCACCCGGGCGATCCCGCCAGGGACCGGTGAGCACAACTGTTCGAGGTTGAGAACGACGCGCATGATCCGCCTACTTAGCATTCAACCGGTCGCTGAGCGAGGAGGGTCGGATCAAGCGCAGCTAGAACTCCTGCGTTTGCTGCCTTCTTCGCATTTCGAACTTCACGTCGCGAGCCCCGCCGACCCTCCCCTTCGCGGCGAACTCGAAGCCTGTGGAGCAACCGTCCACATCGTGCCGATGATGCGCATCTCTGGCAATCACTCGTTCATCGACTGGTTGAGATTCGCGCTTCGTTGGCCCAGATCGGTCCTTCGGCTGCGCTCGCTCATTTGTTCTCAGAACATCGATCTCGTGCACACCAACTCCATGCATTCATGGTATGGATGGGCAGCGGCGGCCCTCGCCCGAAAGCCTCACGTGTGGCACGCACGCGAAATCGTCACGCAGTCCACCGTCGCGTTGCGGGTCGAGCGATTCCTGATGCGCCGCTTCGCCACCAGAGTGATCGCCATGTCCCATGCGATCGCTGCACAACTCGATGCACGAAACGTCGAGGTCATCTACGAGCGGGCCGATCCCGCGCGCTTCGGGCCCGAACACGCCGGCACCTTCCGTCAGCACGTCGATATCAGCGATGAAGCGCCCCTTGCCTTGATCGTTGGGCGGCTCGACACTTGGAAGGGTTTCGAGGTGCTGCTCGAAGCGTGGCCGGACGTTCTCAACGAGCGATCCGAAGCACAACTCGCAATTGTTGGAGTCGAAGTGACCGGGAAGGAAGCATTCGCGGAGCAACTACGAACCACGGCTGCGACCCTCAATGGAGTGCATTTCCTCGGATCACGAACGTCAATGCCTGCGATCTACGCGGATGCCGATGTGGTCGTCGTCCCCTCGACCGACCCTGAGCCCTACGGACTCGTCGTCGTCGAAGCACTCGCCAGCGGAACCCCGGTCGTTGCGACGAATCATGGTGGTCCTCCAGAAATCCTCAACGAAACCGTGCCGGATTCGGGGACACTGGTCCCACCCCACGATCCATCCGCGCTCGCCAAGGCGATCCTTCGATTCTTCCCGCCGAGCTCGAGCAGCGCGTTTCGAAAGGCTCGACCTCCTCGGAGCACCCTTCCCGAACCCAGATTCGCGGAATTGTTCACGCGAGTGTTGAAAGATTCCCTCGGGTGAATTTCCACTACACAGGTAGTGGAATTAGGATGGCCGCATGAGCATGCTCCGCGTCGACAACCTCCATGTACGCGTTGAGGAGCGCGAAATTCTGCGCGGCCTCACACTCACCGTTGAACCCGGCGAGGTACACGTCATCATGGGGCCGAATGGTTCAGGGAAATCAACGCTGGCCTCCTCGCTCATGGGAGATGGTCGGTACGAGGTCACGAGCGGCACGGTCGAACTCGCAGGACACGACATCACCAAGCTGCTTCCAGACGCACGCGCAGCCGAGGGGTTATTCCTCGCGTTTCAACACCCTGAGGAAATCCCAGGAGTGTCAGTTTTCAACTTCCTGCGCCAGGCAATGTCGAAACGCAAAGGCATCGACGATTTTTCTGTTTTAGAAGTTCGTCTCGAACTCATGCGCTGGGCCGAAACGCTCGGCTTAGACGATTCTTTCTGGTCGCGCCCGCTCAACAACGGTTCCTCGGGCGGCGAGAAGAAACGCAATGAGCTCCTTCAAATGGCGCTGCTTGAGCCGCAAGTCGCGATTCTCGATGAAGTTGATTCCGGTCTCGACGTCGATGCACTCCGCCTCGTGGCCGAAGGCATTCAAACAATTCGCGAGCGCCAGCCGTCAATGGGGCTCTTGGTCATCACTCACTATCAACGTATTCTCGATTTCGTGAAACCCGACCGCGTGTCCATCTTGCTCGATGGTGAAATCGTCGCCTCGGGCGGCTCCGAGCTCTCCGATGCCGTCATTGCCCACGGATTTGAATCCTTCCGCACCGCGGTCCGGTCGTGACGCCAGCCCGCGCCTTCGATCCACAAGTAGTCGCGAAGGATTTCCCGATTCTCCAACCCCGAGCAGATGGGTCGAGGCTGATCTACCTCGATTCCGCAGCTACCGCGCAAAAACCGACGAGCGTGATCGAGGCGCTTGGCGATGTGTACCGCACGAACTACGCCAATGTGCACCGCGGCGTGTACCGCCTCGCGGAAGAAGCCACCGCCGCCTTTGAACACACCCGAAGTCACCTTGCGCGATTCCTCGGTGCACGCGAGGCGGCAGAGCTCGTCTTTACCCGCAACGCCACTGAGGCCGTGAATCTCGTCGCTCACGGTTGGGGGCGCCATGTGCTCCGCGAAGGTGACGTGATTGTCCTGACGATGATGGAACACCACGCCAATATCGTCCCGTGGCAAATGCTCGCGGCCGAACGCGGGATCGAGCTTCGATGGATCCCGCTCACCGACGACTACCGACTCGACCTCACCGACCTCGAGGAGTTTCTCGATGGTGCGAAGTTGCTCGCATTCAGTGCTATGAGCAATGTCCTCGGGACGATGCAGCCCATTCGTCGACTTGTCGATGCCGCACACGCGGCTGGCGCGCTCGCTCTCGTTGACGCGTGCCAGTGGTGGCCGCATATGCCCACCTCACTGATCGACTGGGACGCGGACTTCGCGGTTGGTTCTGCACACAAGATGATGGGGCCGGGCGTTGGTGCGCTCTACGCGAAACGCGAACTCCTCGAGATGATGCGCCCGTTCCTCGGTGGCGGTGAAATGATTCGCGATGTTCGTCTTGACGGATTCACCACCAATGATGTGCCGTGGAAATTCGAGGCAGGAACCCCGCCGGTTGCAGAGACGATCGCGTGGTCTGCGGCGCTCGACTACCTCGAAGCACTCGGAATGGATGCCGTCGCCGCTCACGAACAGAAACTCACCACCTATGCCCTCAGCGCTCTCGACCGCACATTCGGCGAACGGCTTCGCATCTTGGGGCCACCTGCGGGAGCCGACCGCGGCGGCCTGATTTCCTTCGAGCTTGCGGGCATCCACCCGCATGACATCGCGCAAATCCTCGACGAGCGCGAGGTCTGCGTCCGTGCAGGCCATCACTGCGCGAAACCCCTTATGCGCCTACTCGGCGTGTCTGCAACCGCCCGGGCCAGCGTTGGCCCCTACACAACGGCATCGGATATCGACGCGCTCGTCGACGGACTCCTTGCGGCTGAGAAGTTCTTCCAGCCGCCGAAGCTCTAGGATCCTCGCGATGTCCGGCCTCGAAGACCTCTATCGCGAGATCATCCTCGATCACTACCGTGCCCCACGGAACCGTGGCGAACTTCCCGCGCCGCCAGCAACGCGCACCGAAGGGTTCAATCCGCTCTGTGGCGACGAGATTGTTGTCACCTTGCTTGTTGACGACGGAATTGTCACCGATATCAAAGTCAGCGGCCAGGGTTGTTCAATCAGTCAGGCGTCATCCTCAATGATGACGACCGCCGTGAAGGGCAAGCCTGTTGCTGAAGCCCGTCAGTTGATCGCTGCATTCAAAGGCCTCATGTCCATCCACGAGGCACACCTCGAGGGTGATGAAGGAGCGGAGCTCGCCAGCGAGACTCCGGTTCGGCTTGGCGATCTGGAAGCTCTGCAGGGAGTCGTGAAGTTCCCGGTACGAATCAAGTGCGCGACGTTGGCGTGGAATGTCTTAGCCGAAGGGCTCGACACCGCAACCGCGTGAGCCCTGTGACCATGGCTCGCTCCACTATCATTGCGCGGCTATGGCCCTCTCCGCTCGTCCCAAACTGCTCCTGATCGTCGGAAGTTCGTCAGTGGTGCTTGGGATCGCTCTCGTCGCGGGTCTTGTGCTGCGTGATGGGACTACCGCGGGGTCGGCGGCATCGCGAAGCGCTCATTCCACCACCACCACCTCCGTCGCGTCGACAACAACCACAACAACGACAACGACCACCACCACTACGAGCGCGCCGCCACCATCCACCGTTCTTCAGCCGCCAAATGTCACCACCCTTCCTGCGCCACCCGCCAGCGGATGGAAACAGGGAGACCAGTCCCCAGATCTTGTGCCCTACGAGCAACGCCTCGCGGACTTGAAGTTCGATGTCGGCACGGTCGATGGCGTGTACGACCAGCAAACTCGTTACGCGGTCGAGGGTCTGCAAAAAATCTACGGAGCGACGCCGAACGGCCGCATTGGCAGTGGAGAATCATTCGCGCTCTCAATATTCCAATATCCCGTCCCGCTCGTGACCGACAATCCAGAGGCGAAGCGAGTAGAGGTCGACGTCACAAAGCAATACATGATCCTCTACGACAACTATCAGCCAATTCTCGTGACCACCGTTTCGACGGGCTCCGGACAGAATTTCTGCTACATCCCCAAGACGCATCCTGATCATCGCGTATGCGACCAGGCGGTGACTCCGAGTGGGCGCTACACCTTTTACACGCGCTTCACGGGTTGGCAACCAGGAGACCTCGGGAAGTTGTACAACCCCGTCTACTGGCTACGCGGTTGGGCAGTACACGGCTACGAATCGGTGCCGACGAAGCCAGCGTCGCACGGCTGCGTGCGGATCCCAATGCACACTTCCGACATCTTCCCGGGACTCGTGAAGAACGGCGATCCGATCTACGTCTTTGGTGGCTCCGACTTTGCTCCGACCGGCGTGTCATCACCGCTCCCGGCATCGGCCACGACGACCACGACTACGACTTCGGTGCCAAGCACGCCCACGACGCCAGTCCCAGCACCACCGACCACGACGACGACTACATCGGCGGCACCACCGACCACGACCACGACCACCAGCGCGGCGCCGCTCCCGCCAGCAACTCCATGAGCCACGCCTGGCTTGGAAACGGCCGTCGAATTGCAGTCGGCACACTCCTCCTTGCGGGCGGGGTATCAGCCTGCAGATCCAATGAGCCTCGTTCGGGAGACATCCCGCGGCTGTCTGGCGACCAAACCGACGTGTCGCACCCGAAGTACCTCTCGG
Organism: Acidimicrobiia bacterium; assembly: GCA_049642885.1. Taxonomy (GTDB): domain Bacteria; phylum Actinomycetota; class Acidimicrobiia; order IMCC26256; family JBARPG01; genus JBARPG01. The sequence continues at coordinate 17,233 of JBARPG010000030.1, forward strand.
GGAATTCGTCAACCCGGCTGTGGGTGACCTGCGGCGACGGTCATTACGACCTCAGGAACATGTCGCTCGACCTTCCCGCACCATTGCCACTCGAGTTCCCCGGGGCACCGAGCAAGACGGCGTCAGGCGTCACCGTGCGTACGGAGATGTGTGGAATCGATCTCGCCACGCGCAAGACCGCGTATTTCGTCTCCCCAATCGATGCAGAGGTGGTACGCGACCACTACGCCAACAAACTTCCGGCGCGAGGGTGCACTCCGACGGTCGAAGCTGCGACCGCCGAGTGGGCAGCCATCCTCAGATTTAACTGTCCCTCGGGCAGCGGCACATTAAAGGTCAGTGCCAGCGCGGGCGCCTTCGAGATCACGATGGACGAAATCCCAAAGAACACGCCGCCCACCCCGCCAAAAACACAAGAGGGTTAGCGGCTCGTGGCTGCTTCGAGCTGCGCCACCACGTCGTCGTAACCGAGCGACTCAATTGCATCGATCAACTCGACGCCACCCGTGCCAACAATCCGCCCGTCTCGAAAGACATGGACGACGTCAGGTGTAATGACATCCAGGAGTCGGCGGTAGTGCGTGATGATCAGCACTCCGAGTCCCTTCTCGACCAGCGCGTTTATGTGCGCGGAGATGACCTCCACCGCGTCGACATCAAGACCCGAATCGATTTCGTCCAAGATGGCAATTCGCGCACCTGACAACTGGAGTTGCACCGTCTCGACACGCTTCATTTCGCCGCCCGAGAACTCGACGTTCAAACCCCGAGTCCCAAAGGAATCCTCGAGATCCACAGCACCGAGCGCTGCTGAAATCACATCCTCCGATACCCCACGTCCTCCCGCAGCGAGGGCGTCGCTGAGCAGCACACCGGGTACGGCTACGGGATACTGGAACGTCGCGAACATGCCAGCCCGCGCTCGTTCATGCGTTGGCAGCCCCAGGATCGGGTGCCCGTCGAGTTCGGCGGTGCCGTCAGTGACCACGTACCCGGGCCGTCCCATCAGTACGTGGGTAAGCGTTGACTTCCCAGAACCATTTGGTCCCATAAGCGCGTGAACTGAGCCGGGCTCGATCTCAAGATCCACACCCTTGAGAATCGGCAGCAGCTCATGATCCACCTGGACGGAGGCAGCAAGCCCACGAACCCTGAGACCGCTCATTCGCTCTCCTCGCCATCCGTCGGAAGGGTGATGAGG
>JBARPG010000031.1:0-17200 GCA_049642885.1 Acidimicrobiia bacterium
AAGGAAGATCGCGAAACCGGCGGCCTGCTCAAGCTCAATCACAAAACGACCGCTGGTTTGATCGGCGTGCAACCCGGGATTGCTACGTTCCCGATCAAGGGTGCCGAGGCTCCGGGTTGGGCTTGGAATCAAATGTGGACCGGGACAACCCAGACGGTCGGACTACTCGGGAAGCTGGTAACGCCCGATGGCGCACGTAAGCAAGTGGATCGTGCGACTGGTAACGGTTCCAGCTCAGCCAGCTCCTCAGCCCGGGGGAACGCTCCGGGAACGGACACGTCCCGCGTCAAGAGCGATCCGTGCGCCCCGAGCGGTGACGATGTGGAGCGCCCGCGATCGGTGATTGGCATTGTGCAAATTGGGCAGTGCACCACGAGTAACTGGGACTATGTAGCGATCGCTGGCTCGATCAACTTGGCGCTCGGGATTTTCAACATGGTGCCGCTCGTTCCGCTCGATGGTGGGCATGCGACGGTTGCCATCTACGAGGCGATCGCATCGAAGATTCGCCGTCGTCGGGTTTATGCCGACTACCGAAAACTCGCTCCGGTTGCTGCATTGTTCATCACGTTCCTGCTCTTCCTTTTCATCACTTCTGCGACGTCAGACGTCCGCGAACTGGTTCGCTAGCGGCGAGCCAATAGCCTGCGCGTATGCGTCCACGTCGACAGACTCGTCAAATTCAGGTTGGGAAAGTTGCGGTTGGGGGTGATGCCCCGGTCTCGATCCAGTCGATGACCACGACGAAAACCGCTGATGTGGAAGGCACCCTCGCTCAGATCTACGCCGTCGCGGCAGCGGGCGCGGACATCATTCGTTGTACCTGCAATGAGGTCGAAGCAGCCGAGGGCCTTGCACACATCGTGCCGCGTTCACCGTTGCCGATCGTCGCGGATATTCATTTCCAACACACCCTTGCGTTAGCAGCGATCGAAGCTGGTGTGCATGCCCTGCGGCTCAACCCCGGCAATATCCGCGATCCGAAGAAGATCAAAATGGTCGCCCAGGCAGCGGCAGATCGCGGCATCCCCATTCGCATCGGTGTGAACGCAGGATCGCTCGACCCTGATATCGCCGAGCGCTTTGGTGGAGCGACACCAGAAGCCCTCGTGGCGAGTGCCCAGCAAGAGTTGGCCTACTTCGCGGAGGTCGGATTCGAGGACGTCAAGATCTCGGTCAAGGCTTCGAATGTCGCGCTGATGATTGACGCGTATCGACTGTTGTCCGAGACGGTTGATTTTCCATTACACCTCGGTGTCACCGAAGCGGGTCCGCTGCCCGGCGGCCTCGTGAAATCGGCCGCGGGTATTGGCACGTTGCTCGCCGAGGGGATTGGCGACACGATTCGGTTCTCGTTGACGGCCGATCCGGTCGAGGAGGCGAAAGCGGGTCGCGTATTGCTCGAAGCCCTCGGTCTTCGCGAACGTCGCGGTCTCGATCTCATTGCGTGCCCGAGTTGTGGTCGTGCCGAGGTCGACGTGATCGCCGTCGCCACTGCAGCGCAAGCGGCCCTAGAGGAGCGCAAAATCCCACTGCAAGTTGCGGTGATGGGCTGTGTCGTAAATGGTCCTGGAGAAGCTCGCGAAGCTGATCTCGGCATCGCTGCCGGTCGGGGACGCGGACACCTCTTCGTGCGCGGTCAAGTCGTACGCGTGGTGCCCGAGTCCGAGATGGTTGCGGCGTTGATTGACGAGGCCGAAAAGATTGTGGCCGAGGGGATTGACGCTCGTCTCGCTGCGGCGGATGCGAACGCCGCAGAAATTGCTGCTGCACTCGCCGAGGAGTTGCGTGCCGAACGTGGCGAAGACGCGAACAAGTCCTCAGAGAAGGTCGCGCGCATCCGTGAAGTTACCGACGAAACGGTTGGATAGGCGCGAGACGGAGCGGGTTTCGCTCAGGCTTGGGCTGCCTGGCGCTGGTTGGCGGTGACGACCGCCTGGCACGCCGGCAACAGAAAGTCGATCAGCCGATCACTCGCACATCCAGCGTGGCCAAGGTCCGCAGGAAACTCCATCGCGTGGGGGACCAATTCGGCAAAGCGGTGCTGCATCTTCGGGGAAATGGCCTTGTCCTTCTGAGTGACGAGCACTGACATGGGCACGTCGACTTCGCCGATCCATTTCGTCGCGTTGTACGTACCGATGGAGTGGCCCGCCTCAACAACTTGCCGCCAGTCATGCCGACGGAACTCTTGCGCGGCCCAGGCAGGCAAGCTTCCAGCGCGGCGACCAGTCGGCACCGGGGTCGGAAGATACGAAGCGAGTGCAGGCCATTTCCCGAGCAACGCGCCGAAACGCGTCGTCCCAGCGATCGAGGCGATCATCGAAAGGAACACCACGCGCTCACGCGTACCGACGAGGAATTGTGGAGCCGTGGCACATTCGACGAGACCAGAGACCAAATCGCGGTGACGACGCCAGAGCAACTGGCTGACCGGCCCACCCATCGAGTACCCGACCGCGATCACCGGCCCCGTGTCGAGGTGCAACAACAGCTCGGCACAGTCATCGGCGCAATCCGAAAGTCGGAAGATCTTCTTCGATCGCATGCCGCGCGCATGCCCTCGAAGGTCCGGCGCGACAATGTGGAAATGGTGTGAGAGCGGCTCGAATACGGTCTGCCAGTTCAACCCAGCACTCGCCAGCCAGCCGTGGAGGAGCAACAGCGTCGGTGCGCCTGGGGGACCTGCGACTTCACGAACGAAGGTCTCGCCCGCCGAAAGTTTGATACGTCGCCCAGGTGGGGGAAGCGGTGACATCCCATCAGTCTTACCACTCTCTGTACGCTTGCGCGCCATGCGAATGAGCAACCTGTTCCAACGATCCTTGAGAGACGACCCCTCCGATGCTGAGGTCGATTCCCATCGCCTTCTGGTGCGTGCCGGGTACGTCCGAAAACTGGCCTCGGGCATCTACAGCTGGCTGCCGCTCGGACGTCGCGTCCTGGCGAAGGTCGAGAAGATCGTTCGGGAAGAAATGGACGCCGCTGGCGCACAAGAACTGCTGTTACCAATCATTCAACCGCTTGACCTGTGGGCAAAGTCGGGGCGTGACACTGCCTACGGGCCGCTCATGTTTCGTTTGACGGATCGCAAAGACACCGCGTTCGCGCTCGCTCCAACTGCCGAAGAAGTCATCACCGATCTTGTTGGCTCGGAGTATTCGAGTTACCGCGACCTGCCCGTGAACCTCTACCAAATGCAATGGAAGTACCGCGATGAGTTGCGGCCCAGGTTCGGCCTGTTGCGCGGCCGGGAGTTCTTGATGAAAGACGCGTACTCCTTCGACCTTGACACCGCAGGTCTTGCGCGCACCTATGAGACCATGTTCGCCGCCTACCAGCGCGTCTTTACGCGCTGTGTGCTGACCTTCCGTCCTGTCCAAGCACAAGCGGGGGAGATCGGCGGCGAGGTCAACCATGAGTTCATGGCCGTGGCTGCTGTTGGCGAAGACGACTTCGTCTGGTGCCCCGCGTGCGACTACGCCGCCAATACTGAGGCAGCACGGCGCGGATCCGCGTCCCACCCCGCCGCCGCCACTGGAACTGCGCATCCTCCCGCAGAAACAATTGCGACTCCGGGCCTGACGAGCATCGCCGAGGTCGCAGCATTTCTCGAAGTGAGCGAACACGCAATGTTGAAGTCGATGGCCTTCGTTGTCGACAGCTCCGACGGCACATCGACCGTTGGACTCGCCGTATTGCCGGGCGATCGTGAGCTGAATGAACTCGCGCTCGCAGCGTGTTTTCCGGATGGTCGCGTGCGGCTGTTCGAGGAGGAGGACTTCGACGCTCGACCCGACATCGTGAAGGGCTTCCTTGGCCCCCATTCCGCGGGCCTCGATCATGTCGTTCTCGATGACAACGTTGCTGACGGAACCGCGTGGGTCGCTGGAGCGAATGAGAAGGATGTACACGTCCGGAGTTTTGTGATCGGGCGTGACTTCGTCCCGATGATGCGAGCTCACCTGGCTGCAGTCGTAGCCGGCGATCCCTGCCCTCAGTGTGGCCAGCCGCTGGCGATTGATCGCGGAATCGAAGTGGGGCATTGCTTCCAGCTCGGGACGAAATACTCGGTCGCCATGGGCGCCGACTACATCGACGAAGCCGGCGCGTCACATCCCATGGTTATGGGGTGTTACGGCATTGGGGTCTCGCGCGTTTTGGCAGCGGTCCTAGAAGAACACCACGATGAGCACGGGATCACATGGCCGCGGGCGCTCGCTCCGTACGCAGTGCACCTTCTCGTGCTGGCTGGAAAAGGGGAAGCGGCAGTCGCCACCCGTGCCGCTGCCGACACGCTCTACGAGGAGTTGCGTGCGGCTGGAGTTGAGGTGCTCTACGACGATCGCGAAGCGTCTCCCGGAGTGAAATTTGCCGACGCCGACCTGCTTGGCATGCCAACGCAGATCATTGTCGGGGCCAAAGGGCTCGCCCGTGGCGTGATCGAGACGAAGGACCGTCGATCAGGCGAACGTGGCGAGGTTGCGGTCGACGCAGTGCTTGAGTTGATTACGGCGTAGCGATCATCGATGGTTCTTGAGGCGGTTCCCCAACCGATGCTGGCGAAGGCGATCGCCGAGCTGCCGAATGGTGCCGATTGGCAATTTGAACCTAAGTGGGATGGCTTTCGAGCCATTGCCGACCGTCGACATGGGGTGACGATTCACTCACGCAGCGGCAGGCCGCTTGAACGGTATTTCCCTGAGGTCGCCGAAGCGCTTGAGAAGACACTGCCATCGGGCGTTGTCATCGACGGAGAAATCATCATTCCCACCGAACGCGGATGCGATTTTGATTTGTTGACCGCTCGGATTCATCCCGCTGCATCTCGCGTGACGCGCCTCGCTGCGGAGACGCCGGCAGTGTTCGTCGCGTTCGATCTTCTTGCCGTGGACGCTCGCGATGAACGACACCGACCGCTGGCGGAGCGAGTGCTGTTGCTTGATGAGGTGCTCGCGGCGAACGACCGGAGCGAAAGCGTGGGATCGGTGTTGCGAACGCCCTCGACCCGTGATCAGGCAGAAGCCCGAGACTGGTTTTCTCGTTTCGAAGGAGCGGGTCTCGATGGGATTGTCGCCAAGCAGATCGACGGTGCATATGTTGGCGGGGCGCGTACCTGGGGAAAGCTCAAACATCATCGCAGTGCAGATTGCGTGCTCGCCGGGTATCGCATGCACAAGGACGGTGCGGGTGTGGGTGCGCTCTTGCTCGGCCTCCACGACGATGCAGAACGGCTGCACTATGTGGGTGCGATCGGTGCGTTCAGTGCTGCTACACGCCGAGACCTGCTCGAAGATCTTGCTGACGAGGCGCTCGGCGTAGACGATTCGGAACATCCATGGTTGATCGACAATCCCGCGGCGCACGGAATCCGCATACCCGGAGAACTGAACCGGTGGAATGCGAAGAAGATGCGCGATTGGGTTGCGGTACCGCCCGAGCGCGTGGTCGAAGTTGAGTTCGACCAGTTGCAATCCAATCGCTTTCGCCACAACGCGAAATTGGTTCGGTGGAGAACCGATCGCACGGCAGCATCGTGCACGATGCACCAACTTGAAGTCGCGAGCCCCGTCGAGTTGCGGGCATTCATCAACGACACCAGCTCGAAGAGCTAGGCGGTCACGCCGCCGCGCGGGAACTTGCTCGCACGGCGGCGTGCCGTGTCCTACGGAGCGTCGGTGCTGACGGCCACCTTGATGGTCTGGTCGGGTGCATTCTCGAAGTCGAGCGTGAGATCGAAGGTCGTCCCTGTTACCAGCGCAGTCGGCAGGTTGATCATCATCACGTGAAGTCCACCCGGCTTCAACTCGACCGTTTCTCCGGCGGGGAGTGCGATCGAATCGACCGGAACCATCGTCAAGGTCGCAGGAGCGTCGCTGCTTATCGACGAGGAGCTTGACGACATCGCCGACGAACTGGCGCCACTGCCCATCGCGGCTGAGCTGGAGGTAACCGCTTTCGTCTCGTGAAGTTCGACCTTCTCGGCGATTGATGGGTCAACGCTCGCGCCGACGAGTGCATCGGCCTGGTTCGAGGTCAACTTCATGTATGCGGCGGCGTTCCCAGCCACCATCGGGCTGTTTCGCGCCCACTGTCCGGTGACGGTCACTTCGGGGCTGGTCACCTCAGAAGTTGTTGTTGTCGTTGTTGTTGTCGTCGTCTCGGCTTTCGACGAGTCGTCGCTATCACACCCCACCGTCGCGAGGGGGAGTGCGAGTGCGAGCAAGAGAGCAGGTGACTTCATGGATTCCCTTTCTGGTCGTGGCAAAAGCAAATGCAGTATTTGATTCCGCCGTGTCTACGAGTAGTCGCATGTGTGTGGCACTTGGTTCCCGGTGCGTGGGGATGTCGCGCGAGTGCCGCCGCGAGGGCAGTGCGGTGCGGCCATCGATTGTCTCCTCGCTGGAACTGCAGCCCCTTGGGAGACGACTACCGAGGTGGCGAGGAATATGTTTTGGGGCCGCCGAGGCCGTTCAGGAGGAACGATGCGCAAGATTTGGGCCATGGCAGGTCTGTTCGTGGTTTTGCTGAATGCGTGCGGCGGTGAGGCGAATACCAAAACTTCGCGCCGTCTTCGAGGGCTCGTTCGAACTCCGCTCCTGAATGTGCGTCACGTCCAGCTTCCAGAAGCGACGGTCGGCGACGAACGATCCGTATTCCCAATGCACGCACGATCCGACGGCTTGCTCATTATGTATTTCGGCTACACGCACTGTCCCGATATTTGCCCGACCTCGCTTGCGGCTCTTCGGCGTGCCTACATCGAGATCGACTCAGCTTCGAGTCGAATTGATACGGCCATGGTGACGGTGGACCCAGAACGCGATACTGGCGAGGTTCTCACGACCTATCTCCAGAACTTCTTCGAGGAGAACTACCACGCGCTTCGAACGACTGACACGGCGGCCCTGGAACGTGCGGAGACCCCGTTCTTGGCAAAATCCTCCGTCACACCGGGCGCGCTCACTGAATCGCACGACCATGTGATGACGAGGGGCGAGCCTGTGGTCGAACACACAGGTACGACGTACGCGGTCGACGACAAGGGCCGTGTCGTGGTCGAATGGCCTTTCGGCACTGAAGCGAAGGCGATTGCGCACGACCTGCGGATCCTCCTCGATGTCGACGCCGGTAAGAGTTCATGACGGGTTCAGGCGAGGTTGGCGTCCCGCTGGATACGTTCCCAGGCTGGAGCAGGCAGCAGTGGCGTCGATACGCGATCACGGGTGGGGTAGCTGCGCTCGTTGTCGCACTCGTGATCGCACTGGCGATCATGTTCGTGTCGGCACAATCCGAGGTTCACTCGTTCACGATTCCTGAGGGAACACAACAACGGGTCGATCGCGGGGAGTACACGGATCTCTTCCCCGAAACCTTGAGAGCCACGGTGGGCGACAAACTCGTCATCGACAATCAGGACGTTGTGACACACCAGTTCGGACCCTACGCAGCGCGCGCTGGCGAGCGGCTCGTCGTTGACTTATCCCAGGCCGGTACGTTCCCGGGGCCGTGCAGCGTGAACGGGTCGAAATCGACCAAAATCATTGTCGAAAGCTGAAAAGGTGCCGCTCTATCCGAGGTGGCGGCGGTCCTCCGGTACCACGTGCAGCATCTCCAAGAGGTCCGATCGTGCCCGGGACACTCGGCTGCGAATGGTGCCGATCGGGCAATTGCAGATCTCGGCGGCCTCGGCATAGCTGAGTCCAAATTCTTGCGTCAGAACGAATGCTTCACGCCGTTCGGGATCGAGGAGCGAAACCAGTTCTTCTGATGAAGCGCTGCTTTCGAGTTCGACGCTGCCGATTGTGGTGTTCGCAACAATGCGAGTCAAAAGCCGCCGTCTCCGCTGTCGCTGGCGGATGAGATCCGCACACGCCCGACGAGCAATTGAAAGCAGCCATGTGCGAGCGCTTGACTCATGCCGAAATCTTGAAAGAGCGGGAATCGCACGAAGGTAGGTGTCTTGTGTGACCTCGTCCGCGGCGTCCGCTCCAACCAGTCGAGCGCACAGTCGCCAAACTTCTGCCTGGCTATCGACAACGAAACGCTCCATGGCAGTCTTGTCGCCCGCCTGCGCTGCGCAGGCCAGCCGCGTGAGGGAGTCCATGTAAAGATTCTCATGCGTGCGGGAACTGAAATCCCAGTTCTGCGACCATCAGATCATGAATTGTGATGACGCGCACGACCTGATCTCGGCACAACTCGACGGTGAAATCGGTCCGGCGGAAATGCAACAACTTGGTGAGCATCTGGAAGGGTGCGCCGCGTGCGATGCGCACCGTGCAGCGATGACGCGGTTGCAACGCGTGGTCCGCGTTCGAGCCGCAATCGACGTTCCCGACCTGTCGGTGGAGATTCTGAGTCGAGTGCGTGCACCCCATCGATGGACACTGCGGGGGGCTCGGCTGTTCCTTGTCGGAATCGCCGCAGCGGAAATCGTCAACACAACCTTGAGCGTTCTCCGAGGCCACGGCGCTGAGATTCATGAGCACCATCACGCGGCAAGCCTTGCAATCGCGGTTGCCGTTGGTTTGCTGTTTTCCGCAGCGCGGCCAGCGCGCGCAGCGGGACTGCTCCCCGTGGTGAGCACTCTTGCCGCGTTGAACGTCATGCTTTCGATCATCGATATTCGTGCCGGCAAAGTCGCATCGGTTGCCGAACTTCGGCACGTGGTCGATGCAATCGGTTTGTGGCTGGTCTGGCGCCTCGCGGGCAAGCCACGGCCGCGGCCCCGGCTCGGAGAGCGGACCTATGTGCGCTATGTGTGACCGGTCGGCATCGCAGTCTCCCTCCTCGACCTGGATCAGGATCGCTTTGTGATCGCGCACCTTCCCTCACGCGCGCTTCGAAGCGTGGGTGCAGTCCTGGTCGTAATCGCCGCGGTCATCACGACTGGCTGCCAGAGCGACGGAGGATCCGCTGTTACCTTCACGAGTACCGATTGGAAGACGCGAAAACCGACCAGTCTCAAGGACCTGCGAGGTTCCCCGGTGCTCATGTCGAGTTGGGCTACGTGGTGCGAACCATGCAAGCGAGAACTGCCCGAACTCCAGAAGTTCTATGAGCAGCGCCACCCAGACGGTCTCGAAATTGTGGCCGTCAACGTCAACGTGAGCGGCCCATCAGAATCCAAGATCGATCCAATGATCAAGAAGTTCGACCTCGGTATGCGGATCTGGCGCGACTCGGATGACACGTTCACGACGACCTTTGATGGGCTTGGAGTTCCCATGACGGTGCTCATCGGTGCAGACGGCACACTCAAGAAGAAATGGCAAGGTGAGATCGATACCAGCGATAGGGAGTTCCTTGCCGCTGTGAACGCCGCGATCCGCGAGGCGTCACAATCATGACCTTTGTGCTCGCGGTCGATGCCGCGGATCGAGTACGTGACGCATCGCTCCTCATCGCAATGCCGATTGCCTTCGCTGCGGGGTTGATTTCGTTTCTTTCTCCCTGTGTCCTTCCGCTCGTGCCGGGATACCTCTCCTTTGTGACTGGCCTCAGCGGCGCTCAGGCGCGAGCTTCAGGGGCCAAGCGGGTGTCATGGCGAAAGAGCACAGTGTTCGCCGGTGCGAGTCTGTTCATTCTCGGATTCTCCTTCGTGTTCATCTCGTTTGGGGCGATCTTCGGAGGGTTCGGGCAAATGCTTCGCGAACACGCCGACACCCTCACGCGAGTGTTCGGTGTCATCACCATCTTCTTGGGGTTGATGTTCACCGGCGTGTTCGGCAACGTCCGCTGGCTCAATGCCGAGGTGCGTTCCCATAAGTTGCCGAGTGCGGGACTGCTGGGTGCCCCGATGCTCGGTGCCGCTTTCGCGTTCGGGTGGACTCCGTGTATTGGACCGACTCTCGCCGCAGTTCTCAATCTCGCGGCCTCCAGCGAGCAAGCTTCGGCATGGCGTGGAGCACTCCTGTCCGCCTGTTATTGCTTCGGTCTGGGCTTGCCATTTCTCCTCGTCGGCCTCGCATTTGAGCGGTCGACGCGGGCACTCGCGTTCTTGCGGAAAAATGCGAGAGTCGTAATGGTGATCGGCGGGGTGCTGCTGATCATGGTCGGCGTACTCCAGGTCAGTGGAGCGTGGTCATGGTTTGTCGATTGGTTGCAATCCAATGTCAGTTCGCCGGACCTACCCTTCTAAGGTCGACGTCGCTGTTCCGATCGAACTCACTCAACTCATCACCCGATCAACACACTGAAAGCACCATTCCCCATGGCATCGAAATCGTCTTTCGTACGTATCCCACTCGCGGTTCTCTGCGTGGTGACCCTCGGAGGTCTTGCAGCATGCGGTGTACGTGGAGTCACGCCGCCCGCGCCCGGGCGTGTCGTCTCACGCTCGTGGGATGCTCCAGGGACCGATGCGGCCCCGGGGGAGCGCGTCGTCGCGCTGACCTTCGATGATGGACCTGACCCAACGTGGACTCCGCAGGTGTTGGCGGTACTTTCCCGATACGGAGTGCCAGCAACGTTTTTCGATGTTGGGTACGAAGCGGTGCGGCGACCCGATCTGGTTCAGGCGCAGATCGCTGCTGGACACGGGGTAGGAGCGCACACCACTACACATGCGGACCTCACGAAAGCATCCACGAGCTGGAGCGTTGAAGTCGATCAGAACCTCGCCGAACTCGGAGGCATTGTCGGCCGTCCGTTGGAGTGTTTGCGACCCCCGTACGGAGCGCACACCGCTGCGACGGTAGCGGCGCTGGGCGAACGTGGACTCGCAACCATTATGTGGACTTCGAACCCGGCCGATTACACACGCCCCGGCCCCGAAGTGATCGCGGCTCGCGCTATCGCAGATGCATCGCCGGGCGCTGTGATCGGCCTACACGATGGTGGCGGCAACCGGTCCCAGACGGTCGCCGCTCTTCCCATCATCATTGACTGGTACCGAAACGCTGGATATCGCTTCGTATCTCTCTGCTCGGTCGCGCACCCGCCGGTGGTCAAGGATCTGGCGGGGAACGGCACCGGTGGATACGTGCTCGATTCTGCGGGTGGACTTGCCCCCTTCGGTGACGCCCCCGCCGTGACGGGTGCCGCGTATTGGCAGAACCGCGATACGGCGCGGGCCGTCGCACTCAACTCCGCGAACCAAGGCTGGGTCCTCAGCCGCACCGGCCGCCTGCACCCGTTCAATGGGGCCCCGGAAGTGCAGTCAGTGGATTGGTGGACGAGGGGCGATCTTGCTCGTGACGTGGCGCTCCGTCTCGATGGGGTCAGCGGATGGGTGCTGGATTCCGCCGGTGGCCTGCATCCATTTGACGGTGCTCCCGAAGTGGTCAGCTCGGCGTATTGGCCTGGCCAAGACGTCGCCCGTGTCCTGCTCGTTCGTGGTGACGGGCAGAGCGGATACGTCGTTGACAAATCGGGAGGAGTGCACAGCTTTGGCGGCGCGCCCGAGCTCGTCGGTTCCGGCTACTGGCCGAATCAAGACGCTGTTCGTGGTGCGGTCCTGCTCCCAAGCGGCGACGGCGGATATGTGCTCGATATGTTCGGTGCCGTTTGGCCGTTCGGTTCGGTTCCTGCGTTGCCGGTGTCACCGCCGTACTTCGGAACGGATGTGGCACGTGGATTGTCGCTGCGTGCCGACGCGCACGGCGGATGGGTTGTTGACGCCGGCGGCATGGTCACGCCCTTCGGCAGCTAAGCAACTAGGGGCCGCGCTCGCCGGAAACGGACATTTCTCCGCTGTGTTCTGCACTTCGCTCGAGCGCTTTGTATGACGGCAAAAACACGGCCGCCGCAAATATGCGTCGTGAACTGGGAATATGCGTTGTGCCTCGCGTCCGGTGTCCACGCGCGTATGACAACGCGCCCTGTTGAACATCGGTGCTGACGGCCGGAAAGGTGACCTATCGAAGTGTGCGACCGCGTGACGGCGTCACGCGGTCGGGTTCGTCCGGCGCCTTTGGATAGTGCGGGGGATACGGGGCTTGGGGCATTCCAGCGGCACGCTGCTGATCGTGGAGTGCGACGAGTGATTCCAGACTCGTAGCGGAATCAGGTCGGATGGCACCCGCAGCAATCGCCGGTGCTGCCAGGTCGATCGCCGCGGCACCGGAGATCTCGGTGGGTTGAAATGTTTCGCACTGATGCCATTCGAGCGGAAGGACGACCCCGCTGTCGGCGGGGAGCCGTGGGGAGAACGGCATCGCCATTGTCCGGTCCAACAACATCTGATTGAAATCGCAAAATACGGGTGCGTGACGTTCTTCCTTCCACCACGACGCGGTCACGAGATCGGGCCGTCGACGTTCCAATTCGCGCGCCACCCCGAGCGCCGCCGCACGAGCATCCTCGAAGGGCGCGCGTGGGGAAATCGGCGAAACCAAATGCAACCCGTGTTTCCCAGACCACGACAGCATCGGCGACAACCCGTGTTGATCGAGCAGCGCCTTCGCCTCGAACGCGGCTTCAACAACACACTCCCACGCGCTGCCTTCGCTCGGATCGAGATCGATCCGCAGCTCGTCGACCAGTTCGACCAGCGGAGCCCGGCTCGGCCACGTATGGAATTCGATGCCGCCGAGATTCACGAGCCACGCCAACGTCGCGATCGCCGTTTCACGGCGCGGGCAGATCACGACTGCGCTTCTCCCCGAGGGGAACGGGACTGTGACCGTGCCCATCCACTCGGGCACCTTCGCTGGAGCATGCTTCTGAAAGAACGGATCAGCACCAGTTCGTGCCGCTCGCACGACATAGAGGGGTCGTTCTGCGATGCGATCGCGCAGCGACGCCGCGACAGCGTCAAACCACTGCAATACCTGCATCTTCGTCCAACCGGGGCGCAGTTCCCGTTGCGGACTCGACACGCGCACCGACACGCCATCAATGTTCAGGACGATGGCGTTCGCCGCATTAGCCACCTCGAGGACGATACCCGCGGTCCGCGACCGGGGTAGTTAGTTCCCAGCAGCAATCCAGGGGCTGTTTCCCTGTGCGCTGTCGCTTGCGAAGTCATAGCCATCGAGAGTGAAGTGGTCACCCTTCGTGCCGACAAAGACGTCGACTCGCAGTTCGGGCGACCCGCCCAGGCAAGGGACGGGGTCGATGCTGATTGTGAATCGGCCAGCGCCATCTTCAGAGAAATCCCCAGTACGGCATTTTTCGACACCGTTTCTTGTGACGACGAGTTGCCGGGGAGCGACGCGATCGACATTGACTGAATATTTGAGACCGTCACGCACGTTGGTGAGCGACCACATGACGGTCGTGTTCGCCTCCCAGGCTCCGAACTTTTGGTGGTCTTTGGTGCCAACTGGTGATCGTGGGGTCTGCACCGTCAGCACGAGTCGTTGTGGGCTGTAATCGACATTCCACGACAGGATATCGATGAAGTCGGTGTGCCCGGATGCCCACAAGTCGGAGACGTCACCTCGCGGGTCCGGCCCGCCAGCGAAACGCACCACGTGTTCGGGAGGTGCGAACCAGCGCGACCATGTGCCGTCTGCTGGGGCGTGCGAGTCGAGCAGGACAGGACGCTCGAGGTGGAGCGTTGCACGTACACGTACGGGTCCAGTTCCACCGAGGCACGCGACGGGTTCGAAACCGGAAAGGATGATGAACGCGCCATCTGAACCGACGGTCCCATTGCAGTGAACGACGCCGTCAGGCGTGATGAGTGACGCCGTTGGGCCGCCGACTGCACTGACCATCCGAACTTGGAAGTCAACGTCATTGGGCAGCGACGTGTCGATATCGAAAGTCAGCGAAGCGTTGCTCCCGTTGGCCCAAACCCCATTTGGGTCGAGCGGGTTGATCAGTGAGCCGCACGAAGCCAGAACTCGGAATTCGATTGAATCTTCTCGAAACGAAGTCTGGACGGTCCAGCTCCCGTACATCTGCTGGCATGAACCCGGTCCGGCGACATTGCCAGACGCCTGCATTCCGTCACGATCGGGAAAGGTGATCGAGTTCGTGCAAGCACCGAGCGCCAGCGCAATCGCAGAAGTGGTGGCAAACCGTCCCAGCGCTTTGGAAGCATGGCGGCGTTTTGGAACAGACACGAACGGCTCCTCCCGTATTCGAAGAACGCGTTGTAAATGGCGCGTTCTACGGCAATGTGGCTTAGCACGTTTCTGCACCGAAACGCGCGGCGACTAACCGAAGATCGTGTCCGTGCGCTATTCTTGTTGTCCCGGTAGCGCCGCAGGGCGAAACCGGCACACGTCCGATTGTCGATGGGTGGGAAACCACTCGGAGACCGAACAACGTGGGCCACCGCCCACGTTTTTTATTGGGACCAGAGCACAGGTGCCTCGGCACCTGCACACGAGACATGAGGCATGAGATGACGAAAGGAAGTGTTGCCATGCGAGCGAGCGAACTCGATGCTGCGATCACCTCCGTCGTCGAAGATCTCGGCATGCGTTGTTATGACATTGACTGGATCGGTTCCGGCAACGCACGCACCCTCCGCGTGCTCGTGGAACGCGACGGTGGCATCGATCTCGACAGGGTTGCGGAGACGTCTCGGGCCATCTCGGGCGTGCTCGACTCCTACGAGGCTCCCGGGCCCTATCAATTGGAAGTTTCATCTCCAGGAATCGAGCGTCCACTGCGTCGCCTCGAACATTTTGTTGCTGTCGTTGGTTCTCCAATCAGCGCCAAATTTCGCACCGAGACGGGTGTGCAACGCGTGGCAGGCACGCTCACAGCCGTCGAATCCAATTCCGATGAAGCAGCCACCATCGTGATCTCGACAGAGACGGGCGAAGTCGCCGTCCCGATGTCGAACATCACGGGAGCACATGTTGTGTTCGTGTGGCCAAGCTCCCCACGCCAGAAGGGTTCACGATGAAGTACCAGGAAATGATGGAAGCGCTCGAAACGATTGAGCGGGATCGTGGCATCGACCGATACGTGCTCTTGGAGGCGCTGGCGAACGCGCTGGTGACTGCCTACAAACGCCAGCCCGACGCGGCAGAAGAAGCACGCGTGGAGATTGACGTCGAAACCGGCGATATCTCGGTCATCGCCCAGGAACTCGATGAGGACGGCAACGTCGCTCGCGAGTGGGATGACACGCCGAAAGACTTTGGGCGTATCGCCGCACAGCAAGCAAAGCACGTCATGTTGGGCGCAATTCGTGATGCCGAGCGTGAGAAGAATTTCGAGGAATACTCGGGCCGGGAAGGCGACATCGTCAACGGCATCGTGCAGCAGACCGATTCCCGCTACACGCTCATCGAGCTCGGCCGAGCAACAGCGTTGCTCCCGCAGTCTGAACAAGTGCCCTTTGAGAAGTACGAACACGGTGGGCGAGTCAAGGCCTACATCCTTGAAGTGCGACGCCAGTCCAAGGGCCACGACATCGTTGTATCGCGCACGCACCCTGGGTTGGTAAAGCGCCTGTTCGAACTCGAAGTGCCTGAGCTTGTTGATGGCGTGATCGAGCTGAAGGCAATCGCTCGTGAACCAGGTCACCGCACGAAGATCGCAGTTTCTTCGAACGACCCAAACGTTGACCCAGTTGGTGCCTGTGTTGGTGCCCGCGGCTCGCGTGTGCGCATGATCGTGAACGAGTTGCGCGGCGAAAAGGTCGACATCGTTCCGTTCAGCGAGGACCCCGCTGAGTTCGTGATGAAAGCGCTGCAACCCGCGCGTGTTCGTGAAGTTCGTATTCATGAAGACGAAGGCATCGCCGAGGTGATCGTTCCCGATTTCCAGTTGAGCTTGGCAATCGGTAAGGAAGGACAGAACGCGCGACTCGCAGCACGTCTGACCGGATGGCGCGTGGACATCAAGAGTGAAACGCAGCTTGCTGAGGAAGAAGACGGTGCCGACTGGGCCGAGGGCGAATGGGTTGAGGTCGATGGACAGCGCTTCTTCAAGCTCGCCGATGGCACGATGATCTCCGCTGCCGAAGCGGGATACGCCGAGGACACCACCGTCGCCGAGCCCGAAGCACCAGTAGATGCTGCTGAGGAAGCGCCAGCCGAAACTGCCGATGAGCCCGCAGAGGAAGCGCCCGCAGCCGATGCTGCTGGGGATGCGCCAGCCGAAACTGCCGAGGAGCCCGCAGCCGAATGACCGTACCCGTACGCACCTGCCTCGGCTGTCGCCGTCGCCAACCATCCGCAGGGATGGTTCGCGTCGCGCGCGACACGAGCGGTGCCTGCTCGGGAGGGCGAACTGCGCCGGGGCGCGGCGCCTGGGCGTGCTCCCCAACCTGTTTTGATCTTGCGACAACGAAGCACCGATGGGCGCATGCGTTACGCGGATCTGTTCCGACGCACACATTTGAGGCCGTGCGTGCGACACTATTCGCCGATTTTGAGGCGAAATAACTGCCGGGTCCTCTCCGGCGAAGGGAAACCGTCTTGGCGACGAAAAAGATTCGGGTATACGAGCTTGCACGTGAGCTAGGTGTGGAGAACCACGCCGTACTCGAGCTATGTGAAGAGTTGCGGGTTGGCGTCAAGAGCCACTCGTCTTCGATCGATGATCCCTCGGCCGACCGGGTGCGACGCCTCGCGGACAGCCGCGGGATTCGACGCGAACCCGTGGTGGAAGAGGCACCGCCGCCGCCAGCGCCCAAACCCGTAAAGGCAGTTGCGCCCGCCAAAGCGAAGGCGGAAGCATCGAGCGCCCCGGCAGCTTCGGCTCCGCCGCGGATCGTCAACACCACGGCGCCCGCAGTCGTTGACGCGGCCGCGCCGCCAGCAGCTGAAGCACCTGCAGCACCTGCAGCCAAGCGTGTCATCGTTTCGAGCGGCACGGCGCCAGTCGCACCGGCGCCACCGTCTTCGGCTCCCGATTTTGAAGCACCGCGTGCTGCACCGCCACGTGCGCCGCGTTCTCCTGATGCGCCAGCTCCCCGTTCCGCGCAGGGCGGAAAGCCAGCGCCCCACGCGCGTGCAGTACCTCCGGCCCCTGGTGCGTCCGGCGGCGAAGGCCGTCCGATTCCGCCACCTCCGGGTGCGCGGCGCGTTCCTCCTCCGCCCCCTGGTCCTGGCGGCCGCGCCGTGGCCCCAACCGGTCGTGGCGGTCCCGGCGGTGCAGGTCGTGGTGGTCCTGGTGGTCCTCGCACCGGTGGTTTTGGTGGTCCTCGTCCTGGTGGATTCAGCGGAGGTCCTGGTGGTCCTGGCGGTGCAGGCCGCGGCGGTCCCGGAGCGGGAGCCGGTGGTTTTGGTGGACCTCGTCCTGGTGGATTCGCCGGCGCGCCCGGCGGTGGTCCTGGTGGTCC
>JBARPG010000032.1:0-13096 GCA_049642885.1 Acidimicrobiia bacterium
CTGTTGCCTCGTCCATACCGACGACATCCACCATGTCCTTTGTTAGAACTCCGGTGGAGACGTAGATCGTTATCTGGTCGTCCTTGGCGGCCGACTCACCGAATGCGGGGTCGGTGTCGATGACGAGATCCTTTTCGATTCTGTCCGACGGCTGTTCCTCTTTGAGGAACTTGGTAAATCCTTTCGCCTTCAATGTCGCCGTCGCCGACGCTAGGTCTTGTCCCTGCACCTTCGGAATGTCGATCGATTTCTTGCCGACGGAGAACACCACCGTTACCTTCGATTCGAGGGGAACAGCAGTGCCACTTGGGGGTTCAACGCGGATGACGAGTCCTGCGTCGACCGAATCGCTCGCCTCGAGCTTCGGATCCATCTGGAGGCCGACGTTCTTCAGTTTGCCTTCGGCCACCGAGGAAGAAACGCCTTCAAGATTGGACGGAACCTTGACCGTTTCGGGTCCAGCAGAAACATCGAGATTGATTCTCGTGTCCGAGGAAACAAGGCTTGCTTGAGCTGGATCCTGAGCAACAACGGTGCCGATCGGCTCGTCCGAGACAATTGATCGGGGGTCGGGGACGTTTGTGAAACCCTTGCTGTCGAGGGCACGCAAGGCATCGGCTTGGCTCAGTCCGACGAGTTTCGGGACTTCGATGCTCCGGTCGGTTACGGGTGCTTTGCCATTACCGCCTGAGAGCAGAACAGCCACGACGGCCGCGATCAGGCCGAGAGCTACCAGAACGACCGCGATCATGCCGAGGCGCTTGCCGAGCCCCGAGTTTGGTTCTTCTTCGTAATCCCACTCTGCTTGGACAGGTTGTGGCGCTGTGACAGATCGTTGGAGTTCGGTGCGAGCCGGGTCACGTACGGTCGGCGTGCGCTGCATTTCTCCGGTATTCATTTCTGCGACGATTCCGGTCACCGCCGCGTGAGAGATTTTTTGACCACGCCGGAAGCGTGACAAGTCGCTGCGCAGGTCCTCGGCGCTCTGGTAGCGATCACTCAAGCGTTTTGCCAGTGCTCGGTCCACGATGGCGGTGAAATCAGGCGGAAGGTCATCGCGAATCTGTGCAAGGGGAACATGCTGTTCCTGCACTTGCTTGTATGCGACCGCCACAGGCGAGTCTGCGACGAAAGGCGGCTTGCCCGCGACCATTTCATAGAGAACGATTCCGAGCGAGTAGACGTCAGAGCGCCCATCAACGGTGATCCCTTGGGCCTGCTCCGGCGAAAAATACGTCGCAGTGCCCATAACCGAACCGGTCTGTGTGAGACCATCCGCAGTGCCGGCACGCGCGATGCCGAAATCGGTGACCTTGACCTGCCCCTCAGTGGTGAGCAGCACGTTTCCGGGCTTGACATCGCGGTGGACCACGCCGTTGCGGTGCGCGAAGGAAAGCGCAGCACCAATCTCAGTACCAATCTCAGCGGCTTGATTTGCACTGAGCCGACCTTGGGAACTCAGCACCTCCCGAAGTGAACGTCCCTCGACGTATTCCATCGCGATGAAGTAGGTGCCCTGTTCTTGGCCCCAGTCGTAGATCGCGACGATGTTCGGGTGGTTGAGGTTCGCGGCGGCCTGAGCTTCGCGCCGAAATCGCTCGACAAAACTGGCTTCGCGCGCAAACTCAGCGAAGAGCACCTTGAGCGCGACCGGGCGGTTCAGAAGTTGGTCACGAGCGAGATACACGTCTGCCATGCCACCGCGGGCAATGGGGCGGACGATCTCATAACGATTGGAATACACCTTCAAGGGCGAGTTCATGAAACCACCACGATAGTCAGCGTGCGGCAGCGTTCCCCGCCAGCAGGTCGCTCTCACCGCAGTTCGTGGTGAGAGCTCCCATCAGGGCTTGAGTGCGGCTTCGAGCACCCGACGCGCAATCGGTGCCGCGACGCGACCTCCGGTGGCTTCGTTGCCAACTGTTCCGCCGTGTTCGACCACCACAGCGATGGCATAACGCGGTTCACCGTTGTCACCTGCAAATGAGGTTGGCGTCGCGGCGCCAACGAACCACGCGTGCGGGGCTCCACTGCCTGCTTCGGCAGTTCCGGTCTTTCCGATCACGTCAGCTCCAGGAATCCCAGCGCCGGTTCCGGTACCGGATGCAACCACGGACCGCATCAAATCAGTGAGTGTGGCGGCAGTCTCTGTCTTCATCACGGTCTTCCACGGTGCGGCCGCAATCCTGCGATCGACCGCGCCATCCGCACGCACGATCTGATCAACGACGTGAGGGGTCATCATGACGCCCCCGTTAACGACCGAAGACGCAACGAGTGCCATGTGCAAAGGGGTGGTTGCAATGTCGCCCTGACCAATTGCCGCTTGTGCAAACGTCGGCGCCTGCGTCGTGAACGTACCGGCCGCGGTGCCCTTGCTTGCGGCCGCATTGTCGAGATCGATTGGGGGCGCCTCACTGGTACCAAATCCGAAACCGTGGATGCCGGTGACAAAACTTTCTCCGAGGTTGAGGCCGATCTGACCAAACGTCGTATTGCACGACCTGCGGAAACTCTCCGCGAGCGTTCCGCCGCAGACCTGACCGCCGAAGTTCCGCAAGGTTGAGTTTGTGAGCGGCAACGGGAGTTCCTTGATCGACGGGAACGTGGTTGATGTCGTCACACCCGCTTCGAGCGCAATTGCGGTTGTGACGATCTTGAAGGTTGAACCGGGGGGGTACAGCACTCGGTACGCCCGAGAGAGCAGAGGGGCTGAGGGGAGGGCCAGCAAGAAATCCCATGCGTCGTTGACGGAGGTGCCGTTGAGGCTCGCGAGTGCATTCGGATCAAAGGAGGGATTCGACCAAAATGCCTTGATCGCTCCCGTCCGGGCGTCGAGGAGCACAACGGCACCGTTTTGGTCTGGCCCCAGTGCGTCTTTCGCAATCTGTTGCAGTCGCGAGTCGAGGTTCAGCACCACGCTATTTGTGGCGTCCTTTGATGATCCGAAGGCAGAGGGATCAAGGCCGAGCGTCACGCCCGTGAGGTCCGCGTTGTACTTCGCCTCAACACCGGTCGGATCGCGAAGAAAGGAGCTGTACCCGGTGACGTGCGCGAACAAGCTGCCGGGTGGGTCACCTCCTGCTTCATATACACGCTTCCGGCGAATCTCGGGATCGCTGGTCGGAATAGAGCGGGCGAGGACCACGCCATCGGCAGAACGGATCTCTCCACGGGGCCGCGTGTACTTACGGATCGCGCTTCGAATATTGCGCGGATCATTATTGAGCTGGCCAGCATCGATGAGCTGCAGGTAGGTGAGCTGTCCGATGAGGCCCATGAGAAGTACCAGCACAACCCATGCCACCGAACGGATGCGCCCAGTCATCGCGGCTGAGCCTTCGCTGTTTCATCGCTCATTCGGAGCAGCAACGCCAGGATCACATAATTCGCGACGAGCGAGCTTCCCCCGTACGAAACGAATGGCAGTGTGATTCCCGTGAGGGGTATGACGCGAGTGACGCCGCCAACGATCAGGAATGTCTGAATGCCGAGCGCGGCTGCAAGGCCGGACGCCAGCAGCTGCGAAAAGGGCCGATCGCTTCGAACTGCGATTCGAAACGCGCTTCCGACAAGGAGCATGAACATCATGATCAGCGCGGTTGTGCCAAGGAATCCGATCTCCTCGCCGACCGCAGCGAAGATGAAGTCAGATGCCGGAGCGGGGATCTTCGCAGAAGTACCGAGCCCGAGCCCGGTGCCTGAAAACCCACCGGTTCCGAAACTGAAGAGCGATTGCAAGAGTTGATATCCGTGATTCTGTGGATCTTTCCGCGGGTCGAGCCAGGTTTCCACGCGAATCCGCACGTGGCCGAAGGCCCGATAGGAGACGTATGCGCCGATGGCGAACAGCAGGAAGCCGATGATTGGGTATACAGATCTCCCCGTGGCGACGTACACCATGGAAACGAACACGCTGAAGAAGAGCAAGGACGACCCCAGATCCTTCTCAAAGATCAGGACACCGAGCGAGATGACCCAAATCAAGATGAGAGGTCCGAGATGTTTCGGATCCGGCACCGAGATTGGCCCGAGTCGGCGCGTCGAGGTTGCGAGCAGCTCGCGCTTGTCGACGAGGTATGCGGCGAGGAACAAGATGAGCAGGACTTTTGCGACTTCACCTGGCTGAAACCCCACGGGGCCAATTTGCACCCAGAGACGGGCGCCGCCTTGCGAACTGCCAATGCCAGGTACGACCGGGAGCGCCAACGTCAACACGCCGACGAGCAGCAAGGTGTAGCGGAAGCGTTCGAGTGTCCTGGTGTGCCGCACGAGCGCGAGCGTCGCGACAAATGCGAGGAGTCCGATTGCAGTCCACGCAGCTTGCACCCTCCCGAGATCACGAGCTTCGCCGTACAGGCGCTGTACGTCTGGGGCAAGGCGAGTGATGAATACCCAACCGATGCCGTTCAATCCGAGAGCGAGCGGCAGAAGGGTCGAATCGGCCTGAGGCGCGAACTTGCGAACTGCGAGCGAGGCACCGACGAAGAGGCCGCACATTGCAGCGAGGTATACCCAGAGGTCAGGGGGAAGTGAAGAGCGAACCCCACCTTGAGCGGTCTTTGCCTCACGCGAGAGCAAGACAAGAACGAATCCCCCAGCAGTCATGAGCACTGCGAGAAACCCAAGCCACCATTCTGCGCCCCGTCGGCGTGCAGCGATGGGTGTGGTCATGGACCGGAGAGGACTTCGCTACTCGAACTGGCGGTCGGTGTTGATGTTGAAGTGGATTCTGCAGTCGACGAACTCGAGGTGATGCGCGGTGTAGAGGATCCCGTGCGCAATTCTGCGATGAAAGCGAGGGCATCCGTCTTGTTTGTGAACTCCTGGGGGTCACGCAAGCGGATCGCATCTTGAGGCAACAAGTCGGCGACACGGAGCTCTTCTGAGGGAACAGCGATCGGGTCGTGCCACAAGAACCCTCCGCGAACACCTTGATTCAGTGTGACGATGCCATGCCGGTCTTCGACGAACCAGCTGCGCGCAGCCCACCAGTTCACGGCACCAACCGTGAAGGCGCCAATAATTACGAGGGGGAGGCCGAACCCGAGCACTTTCGCAAGGAACCGTCGTCCGCGTCGGGTGGGTGGCAGCGTTTCGGGAGGCGGCACCCATTCGTCGACGGTTTCCGATGCGACCTCCTCCGCCGGCGGCAGCGCGTCCCGGTCAACAACGGCTGGTAGTTCGGCGACATCTTCCTGCACGTCGTCGGCTGACTCGACCGGCATCAACTCGAATGGCAGCTGCGTGTCGAGGTCGACTTCGAGGACGTCGGCGACGATGACAGTGATGTTGTCATCGCCTCCGGCCGCGTTGGCGAGGTGTATGAGGGCTTGCGCGACCTCTGGAACATCGGCGGGATCGTTGAGCACAGTCTGGATGGCCTCATCGGAGACCATTGTTGGCAGTCCGTCGGAGCAGAGCAGCAGACGATCGCCCTCTCGAATCTCGATTGGGACAAGATCAACCGTGACGCTCTCATCGGCACCGAGGGCTCGTGTGATGATGGAGCGTCTGGGATGCGTAGCTGCCTGTTCTGGCGTGAGTCTCCCGGCGCGGACGAGCTCGGCAACGAGTGAGTGGTCATCGGTGAGCAGCTGTAGATCGCCGTCGCGGAGACGGTAGGCGCGGGAGTCGCCGACGTGACCGATCGTTGGGGTGCCGAGGATGCTCAAGAGTGTCAGCGTCGTGCCCATTCCTTGCAAGCTTGGATCATTCGCCGCTTGTTCGCGGACTGAGGAGTTCGCAAGGTTGACTGCGGTGTCAATCGTGGAACCCGACTGCAGCGAGGAGCGAATGGCGTCGAGAGCGATCGAGGACGCAACTTCGCCGGCCGCATGACCTCCCATGCCATCCGCGACGGCGAAGATCCCCAGCTCATCGTCAACCAAATAGGAATCTTCGTTACTCGACCGGACGCGTCCGACGTGTGTTGCTGCGGCGACACGAAGACGAGTCATTTGACGAGCTCCAGTTCCGTGTCCCCGCAGCGAAATGAGCAGGGCAGCGTGACGCGCATTGGCGCGGTGATCGCGCTTCCATTCACATAGGTCCCGTTCGTGGACTTCAAATCCTCGATCCACATCTCCGCACCCCTCCGGAAGACGCGGGCGTGAACTCCCGAGACGGTCGAATCGCCGGAAATGACGAAGCCGCATCCGGGGCTCCGCCCAATCGTGAGTTGATCGACCAGGGCGATCGGCGCGGCCGCGGCGCCGCGAATTCGGAGTCGAGCGGTGTGTTTCGTTCGCGAGGAACGTTGTGGGGTAGTCGGAGCGGGAGAGCGGGCGTCGCGGCGCCCGCCGCCAGACGCGCCTGCGAGTGAAGGTGCGGGGGGGTCGCGGAGCTCACGGCGAATCGTGAGCACGACGTTGAGCAGGAAGAGATACACGAGTGCGAGAAACGCATATTTCAGGATGTCGAGAAGTTGATCGCGCACTATGACGCCTCAAAACGCAATGGGACCTCGCCGATTTCGATGACATCACCATCGCGGAGTCGGTGATGCTCGATCGGCACGCCATTGACTCGTGTGCCATTCGTCGAACCGTTGTCAATCAGCACGTACCCATCAGCGTCAAACCGAATATTCGCATGTGTTCGGGACACTTTCGCGTTGTTCAGGTGGACCGTGGATTCTGGAAGTCGTCCGATGGTGGCGCCATCGGTAATGGTGAGCCGCGTTCCTGACTCCGTAACGAGCGAAGCGAATTGGCCTCCCGGCGCTTCCCGGACGGCTGATGCAACGTCGAAATCACCCTTCTTCAGTTCATCGTCGGGCGCCAGGTCGACTCGGAGCGGGCCCGCGAAGACATATCCCTCGGCGCGGGCGTGTTCCCGCGCAACTTCGGCAAGTTCGTTCCCGAGGCTTGCGGCAAAGGTCTCAAAGCGTTCATGATCGACTGGGCTCATGTACACGGCGATGTGGTTCGGCACGAGATTCCCGCGAGGTGTCACCATTCGTTGCGCGTCAAGTTCGCGGCACATGCGCCGCGCAATTTCGACGGGTTGGAGTCCGCTGCGGAATGTCCGCGCAAATCCACCCTCGACCAGCCGCTCGAGTCGGTGCTCGAAACCTTGGAGGCCCACGCCGAATGAGTGTATTCCCGTCGCTGCTACTGTGGCTGTCCCCCGGGCAAGTGGCGGAATGGCAGACGCGCTGGCTTCAGGTGCCAGTGTTCGAAAGGACGTGGGGGTTCAAGTCCCCCCTTGCCCACCAGATCAATACACTCCGACCGGCAGAGACATCGCTGAGTGGTGGGAGTGTGCCGTGGAGAAGTTCGTCGTCCTCATTTGGAAACGCCAAGGAGCGTCCGCCGCGGAGTTTGCCGCGCAGCTCCGAAGTTCAGTTGTTGATGACCTGCGTTCCCTCGGAGCGGAGCGCATTCGCGTTTCCGTCGAAGACGAGGAGGTCGCTGCGGGAGAAGGTCTTCGCATCGCGTGCGTCAGTCCACCCAAGAGCGGGATGGTCTCGATGTGGTGCGAGTCCTCACCCATCGCAGCCGCCTCCACCGTTATCACTGCCATGTCTGCACGAATCGCCGCCTATCGCGTGAGGGAGTCCTCTCCACTCGTGCACGATCCGGTGCCCTCAGGCACGCGCACCCCGGGGTTCTCCACGGTGACCTGTTTTGCGAAACGACCCGATCTCACCTATGACGGGTTCCGGGAGATTTGGTACGGGGAACATGAGGCGTGCGCGATCGAGACCCAGTCCACCTTTGGGTATGTGCGCAACGAAGTCGTCGAACGCATCACGCCCGAGGCTCCGGCCTGGGATGCGATTGTGGAGGAGAACTTTCCGATCGCGGCGCTCACGGATGAGCAGGCGTTCTACGACGCAATTGGCGATGCCGAAAGCACGTCAAGGAATGCCAGCCGCATGTTCAGCACGGTGCAGAAGTTCTTGGACCTCAGCACCGTTGATCGCACGGCGTGCAGCGAGTACGACTTCGATTAGGCGGTGATGCTGACGATCACGGCGCAATCTGGACTCGGGTTGCGCTTGATGAATTGCTTGAGCGCGCCACCCCACTCGATCAGCGTGACCATGAATCCGTACTTCTTCTTGAGCGCTGCGACGACCGACTGATATTCGCTGCCTGCTGTAATGACTCGCGCGGTTCCTGAGGCAACGGGTGCGTCGGGCGCAACCGTTCCACGCACCGAACACGGACGAATCTCGATGCGATCGTTCTTTGCGAGGCGCTTGACCTTCCACGAACTCGGATCCGTCGAGAACACAAACTCATTCCCGAGTGGAGCGAACCACACCGGTGTTGAAACAGCGCTGCCATCGGATCGAAACGTGGTGAAGCTCACGTACTTCGCGGTTGACCAGTTCATGGATGACATCACGCTCTAGCGGAGCGCAGGGCGATCGTTTCGGGCGCCCACCCACGAGATTGCGTCGAACGGAATCACCATCGCTGATCGTCCATCAACATCGAGCACGATGTGATCCTCGCCCACGGTGAGGTGACCACCCATTTGTTCTTGCTGCAGCGTCGATCCCATGACGACCGGAGTTTCGGTGTCTTGGAAATGCCGCATTGCTTCTCGGAGGGTGACGCTGCCGCGGGGCGGCGCGCCAGGAGCAGCCGCGCGAATGCGGTCGGTAATGCGGAGGATCAAGGGCATCGGGGTCGTTCCCGCTTGGTTCATGATCCGAACGTGAATCTCCGTTCCGCTCACGGTCCTGAGGGTCGCAAAGTCAGCATTCACTTCTACGAATGATCCGGTGAAGCTCACGAGGGGAAGCTGGACGAGTACGCGGTCGCCGCGCTGGACGAGCTCCTCGATCGCCGCACCCATCGTTGGCGGTGCCACCCACTCTGCTTCCGTCGAGCTCGGTACCGGATCTACGGGTTCGATACGACGTGCTGTCGTAAAATCAATGATGTCTGCGCCGTTGCCGCCGCCGTCGTTATCTGCCGCCATGCCCATAGTGTCGCGTGTACCGTGCGGTTCCGCACGAAGGAGCTCGCATGCGTCAGATTCTGCACTGGATTGGGGGCACCCCTACCGAGTCGGGTCGTCCGTCGCCTGTGTTCAATCCGTCGACGGGTTTGGTTCAGGCCGAGGTTGGTCTCGCAGACGCGGACCTGGTCAACCACGCGATCGCAACGGCGGAAGACGCCGCAATTGAGTGGCGCGAGGTTTCGCTCGCCGAACGCGCACGGATCATGTTCCGCTTCCGCGAACTGCTTGCTGCGCGCGTTGGCGAGATCGCGTCGGTCATCTCCGCTGAGCACGGCAAGGTGCTCGCCGATGCTGCCGGGGAAGTGGGTCGGGGGCTCGAAGTCGTTGACTTCGCGTGTGGTATTCCCCATTTGCTCAAAGGAGCGCATAGCGAGAACGTGAGTCGTGGCGTTGATGTCACCTCGCTGCGCCAGCCCATTGGCGTTGCTGCGGGAATCACGCCGTTCAATTTTCCGGCGATGGTCCCGTTGTGGATGGCACCTGTTGCGGTCGCGTGCGGGAATGCATTTATCTTGAAACCCTCGGAACGTGATCCCAGCGCATCGCTGATCATTGCGGAAACCTGGCAAGAGGCCGGACTGCCAGACGGCGTATTCAACGTCGTACACGGCGATCAGGATGCAGTGCACGCGCTTCTGGACGACCGACGCATCGGCGCCGTGAGTTTCGTTGGTTCGACGCCAATCGCGCGGAGTATCTACGAACGGGCCGCGGTATCGGGAAAGCGTGTACAGGCGCTCGGTGGTGCGAAGAATCACATGCTCGTGCTGCGCGACGCGGACCTTGATGCAGCTGCTGATGCTGCAGTCAGTGCGGGCTATGGGTCAGCAGGCGAGCGATGCATGGCGATCTCAGTGGTCGTGGCGCACGAGGCCATTGCGGATGCCCTCGTTGCAAAGGTCTTGGAGCGAACCCGTGGTCTGCGCGTCGGAACATCCGATGACCCGCACTCAGATATGGGACCGCTTGTGACCACAACGCACCGCGATCGAGTGCGAGGATTTGTTGACGCCGGTGTCGCCGAAGGTGCCGAGCTCGTCGTCGACGGTCGGGAATGGCCGGGCATGCCAACTGACGGCTTCTTCCTCGGTCCATGCCTTTTCGACCAGGTGACGACGGAGATGAGTATCTACACCGAGGAGATTTTTGGCCCGGTGCTCTGCGTGGTTCGCGTTGCCGATCTCGACGAAGGTGTGGAGCTCATCAATCGCAACCCGTACGCGAATGGCGTTGCGATTTTCACGCGAGAAGGGGCTGCCGCGAGGGAGTTTGTGCATCGAATCGACGCCGGAATGGTTGGTGTGAACGTATCGATACCTGTTCCGGTCGCGTATTACAGCTTTGGCGGGAACAAGGACAGCTTGTTTGGGGACGTGCACGTGCACGGCACCGAAGGGGTCGCGTTCTATACCCGCGGCAAGGTTGTGACGAGCCGCTGGGGTGCCCCACGGGTCAACACACCAGACATGATCTTCCCCGCGACCTAGGGCATCGTTGGCCTAGCCCAGGCGCCGAGCCTCGATAATTGAGGACAGGAACTCTCGGGTGCGGGCCTCACGGGGCTCGCCGAAGATCTGAGCCGGTGGGCCACTTTCAAGGATGGTGCCGGCACTCAGGAAACAGACAGTGTTTGCAACTTCCCGAGCGAAACCCATTTCGTGAGTTGCGAGCAACATGGTCATTCCGCCCGCGGCAAGCTCACGCACGAGATCCAACACGCTCGCGACCAACTCGGGGTCAAGTGCCGAGGTGATCTCATCGAGCAGCAGCACGCGGGGGCCCATCGCAAGCGCGCGGACAATCGCAACGCGTTGTTGCTGTCCGCCCGAGAGTTGATCGGGATACGCCGCCGCCCTGTCGGCCAGTCCGATGCGTTGCAGCCATGTCATCGCACGTTCGGTGGCGTCGGCCCGGGAGAAACCGAGCACTCGACACGGACCGAGGGTGATGTTCTTCATCACAGACATGTGCGGAAAGAGGTTGTAACTCTGAAACACCATCCCGACATCGCGGCGCAGCAAGTTGAGGTCAATCTCATCGCGCGTGACTTCGCGATCGGCCACCGTGATCGTCCCTGCCTCGATCGGCAGCAAACCGTTCAGACAGCGCAGCAACGTCGACTTGCCCGAGCCAGACGCGCCGATCAGCGCAACCACTTCGTGTTCTTGAACATCCATAGTGATTCCATCGAGCACGCGATTGGTCTTGAAGATCTTGACGACGTCACGTGCCTGAATAATCGGCCCTGAAAGCGGACGCCGCGTCGTCTCGATGGGGAGGCTCATGCGGTCGCCAAGGTCTTATCTCGCTGGCGGGCGATGATCCAGTCAAGGAGACGGGTCATCGGGATCGTGACGAGCACGAACGCGAACGCAACCCCGAGATACGGAGTGAAGTTGGCGATGTTGTTGACCCGATTGCGAGCGAGCCCGTATGCATCCAAGATGCCAACGATGCCCACGAGCGCAGAGTCCTTTTGCAAGGAGATGAAATCGTTCAGGAGCGGGGGCAGTACGCGACGCACCGCTTGTGGGATAACAACGGCCTGCATCGATTGCGCGTTTGTGAGACCAAGGGATCGAGCCGCCGCGATTTGGCTGGCGTGGATCGACTCAATTCCAGCTCGGTACACCTCGGCGACGTATGCGCCGTAACAGAGCACAAGGCCGAGGAGCGCCCAATAGAGCGGCTCGACTTTTCCGAGGCGTTCCGGATCGAGCAGAGGAATTCCGAAGGTACAGAGGGAAATCGTGACGATCGCCGGGACACCTCGAAGCAGATCGATGTAGGTGACCGCGAACCAACGAAGTGGTGTTGCTGGCCCTTTCCCGATTCGCATCACTGCTAAGAGCAAGCCCCAAATCAAGACAAGGACTTCGCCGATCACGAAGACCTTGATGTTGATCATGAAGCCTTTTCTAACGAGATCGAGCGATCCGAAGAACTTGTCCGGCTGCAGGAACAGCCGTTGAATGCGTTTGAGGCCCTCCCAGTTGGGAACGACCACAACGGCGAGCATGGCGAATATCGAGATCAGAGTCGCAGAGCGGGCGAAGGCCCGCCCGCGTTTGGCTGCGACGCGTGGGGCCTCGGCGAGCGCCAACTTGCGCTCAACGGATTGGCCGAGCGCGAGGGCAACGACAGAAACGATCGTGCCGATGCCAACTGCAGCGCGGGCTACCCAAAGCAGCGACGGTTGTCCGACGCCACCTTCCATGTTCGCTGCGACTTGGATGACTTGGAGGACGCTGAGGATCCCACCTGCGAACACGAGGCCGAGGGCGACAGCACACCATCGTTTGTAGGTACTGCCGCTCATCTCGAATTCGTCTCAGCGACTGCGCTACGGCGTGATTGTGGGGATCTTGCTTGGGTCGCCACCGATGTTGTCTGCTGACAGCGTGCCGATTGTCCCGTCATCGATGAGTGCTTGGATCGCAGCGTTGATCTTCGGAGCAAGCGGGGAACCCTTGGGCAAAATCCCGCCGTACTGCTCGCCCGTGTGGAACTGTGCGACGACTTCGAGATTCTTGTCGGGATCCTGTGCGGCCTGTTGCATCACGATCGAGGTATCGAGCATGACAGCGTCAATCTGTCCGGCCTTCAGGGCGGCAAATGCTTGGCTCGTCTCTTGGAACACACGAGTTTCTTTCGTTGGCGCGAGCTTTGTGATGACATCTTCAGCGGTCGTCGCCGACTGGATGCCCCACTGCAGCGCTTTCGCCTCGGCCCCGTCTTTCACGCTCGTGCCCTTCTTCACCAGGACGCCTTGGTCCGAAGAGAAGTAGGGAGTGGTGAAGTCCACGACGCTCTTTCGTTCATCGGTGATCGTAACCTGACTGAAGGCGACGTCAAAGCCTGTAGCGGTGCCCGCTACCAACGCATCGAAGCTGACGTTCACGACCTTGACTTTGTGAAGTACCAATTTCTTGGCGAGTGCCTGGCCAATTCCATATTCCAGGCCACCTTTGATGCTGTCGGGATCATCGCCATTCCAAAACCCAGGCGCGGGCAAGTTCGTACCGATCGTCAACGTGTCCGGAGTCACGGTCTTCAGTGCGCCGTTTGCATCAGTGGCGGCGGACGAAGAGCTGCTTGAGGCGGCCTTCTTATC
>JBARPG010000033.1:0-5288 GCA_049642885.1 Acidimicrobiia bacterium
ACCTTCAACGGCGCTGGCAAAGTCTCGGAGATGCGTGCATATTGGAGCGCAGAGGACATGCGAATCTCCTGAGCGTCGCGGCAGATATTCGGCGCGAGCATTTCCAAGGGAATTTTGTGAGATTCAGGCCATAGGATCGCCCCATGACTGATCTCAAACCCCGCAGCCGTGACGTCACTGACGGCAACAAGAAAGCGCCCGCCCGTGCCATGTTGCGCGCCATTGGCATGACCGATGATGACTGGGACAAACCACAGGTTGGCATCGCGTCCTCTTGGAATGAGGTGACCCCGTGCAATATGCCCCTCGACCGTCTCGCAAAACGCGCCAAGGATGGTGTCCGCGACGCCGGCGGTTACCCGATCGAGTTTGTAACGATCGCGGTGTCTGACGGAATCTCGATGGGCCACGAAGGGATGCGCGCCTCGCTCGTGAGCAGGGAGATCATCGCTGATTCGGTCGAGTGTGTGATGCACGCCGAGCGATTCGATGCGCTTGTGACTTTCGCTGGGTGTGACAAGAGCTTGCCGGGAATGTTGATGGCCGCAGCGCGGCTCAACTTGCCTTCGGCCTTCATGTACGCGGGTTCGATCCTGCCCGGGGAACACAACGGCCAAGCCCTCGACATTGTGAGTGTGTTCGAAGCTGTCGGTGCCTGCGCCGCCGGAACCTTGACTGAGAATGAGCTCGGTCAGATCGAACGCAAGGCCTGTCCGAGCGAAGGCGCATGCGCCGGCATGTTCACTGCCAACACCATGGCGTCGGTGTCCGAGGCGCTTGGAATGTCCTTGCCGGGTTCGGCGACCCCTCCCGCTCCTGACCAGCGTCGTGACGACTTCGCCTACGCCACGGGGCAGGCGATCTTGAATCTTCTCGAACGTGATCTGCGGCCGCGTCAGATCATGACGAAACAGGCATTCGAAAATGCGATTGCCGTGGTGATGGCTCTCGGTGGTTCTACCAACGCGGTGTTGCATCTCCTCGCCATCGCCCATGAAGCACGCGTCGAACTCGAACTCGAAGATTTCAATCGCATCGGTGCTCGCGTGCCGCACATTGCCGACACGAAGCCACACGGCAAGTACCACATGATCGACATCGATCGCATCGGTGGAATCCCGGTCATCATGAAGGAACTGCTTGATGCCGATCTCCTGCATGGGGATTGCATGACGGTCACTGGCAAAACGATCGCCGAGAACTTGGCGACGCCAGGCATTCCCGCGCCCGATGGCGATGTCATCCACGTGTTGAACAATCCGCTCCATGCGCAGGGCGGCATCGCGGTGTTGCACGGCTCGCTCGCACCCAAGGGTGCGGTGGTCAAGGTCGCTGGTCTGGACACATTGCAGTTCGATGGCACTGCACGTGTCTTCGACGGCGAAGACCTCGCAATGGAAG
The DNA here is from genome assembly GCA_049642885.1 of Acidimicrobiia bacterium. GTDB lineage: Bacteria > Actinomycetota > Acidimicrobiia > IMCC26256 > JBARPG01 > JBARPG01. The sequence goes on from JBARPG010000033.1 coordinate 1,402, forward strand.
CGATTCTGGCGGGCAAGATCAACGCCGGCGACATCGTCGTCATTCGCTATGAAGGTCCAAAGGGCGGCCCGGGAATGCGCGAGATGCTCGCGGTCACCGGCGCAATCAAAGGCGCAGGTCGAGGTGCCGACACGGCGCTCATCACCGACGGGCGCTTCTCGGGTGGCACGCACGGGTTCTGTGTCGGGCATGTGGCGCCCGAGGCAGTGGACGGAGGGCCGATTGCGTTCATCCGTGACGGAGATCGCATCGTGATCGATGCGGAGGCGCACACGATGGACCTCATGGTGGACACCGCCGAGCTCGAAGCGCGTAGGGCCGATTGGAAACTCCCCGAGCCCCGCTACACCTCAGGGTTTCTTGCCAAATACGCGCGGCTCGCGCAAGGTGCAGAACTCGGAGCGATCACCAACATCTGAGCGAAGGCAGCCAGTGCGCACGTAGTGTGCGCGCATGACTGCGCTCCTGATTGGTGATGGAATCGTGAATGAAGCCGTCGAGTTCGTCGGTGACGACCCCCGTTGCGACGCGCTCCTGTCGGTGGCGTGTGTCGAGGCTCTCGTCGGCTGGCACCTCACTGAAGACGGGCTGTGTCGCGGTGACTCGTGTATGCGCGTTGACGATCGCGGGGCGCTCGAAACCGACGGGCACCTCAGCGCCAGCGAACTCGCGCGGCTGTTGGACCGTCCGGTGTTGATCGATGCAGCGGATCGCGTCGTGGTCTTTGGCGAACCGCGCGCAGCCCGCCGCGAGGTGCTGGACCAACGACACGCAGCCCCCGTTGAGATGATCGACCTCGAGGGCGAGCCGGCGAATCTTGATGACTTCAAAGGCAAGAAGCGCGTACAAGTGACATTCGCCACCTGGTGTGGATGTTCCTATGACTTACCCGAATGGCAGCGCGTGCGCGACGAGCTTGCCGAACACGATTTCGAAGTGGTGGCGATCGCGCTCGACGACAATCCGGAGGTCGTGCGACCCTTTGCGGAAAACATCACGATGCCGGTACTTGTCGACACGCAGCATCGCATGAGCGAGGTGTACGCAGTGTCGAACGTGCCGACAGTGCAATGGATTGACGAACGCGATCAGATCGTCGTGACGAACCTCGCAGCATTCAGCAACGACATGTGGACTGAAGTGCACGGCATTCAATCCGGTCCGCACCTCGACGCGTTGCGCCGATGGGTGAAAACCGGCGAGATTGACGCGAGCGGAGTCGACGCGACCGTAGACGTCGACAACCTTTCTGCAACCGAAGAACAGGCGCGTTTGCATTTTCGAGCTGGTGCTGAGTTGTTGCGCATCGGACACCACGACGCCGGAGAGCGGCATCTCCGCATAGCGATCGATTTTGCCCCGCTCGATTTCACCATCGCCCGTGCAGCGATGCCCTTGCTCGGCGGTGACCCGTTTGGCCCCGAATTCTTCGAGTTATACGACCGCTGGAATGCTGCAGGCGCCCCGTTCCATGGCGCCCGGCCCCAAGCCTGAGAAGAAGTCCTCAAGCCACCACGGAGAGTGGCCGATAGGCGATTGACGCCTCAGGAGGATGCAGCGTGAAACGAGCGAGTGTGATCGTAGCTGTGGCCGCGATGGTTGGAGCCCCGGTGATCGGAACGCTGGTCGTTCCCGGGACCGCAGGGGCCGCCGGCCTTATCTTGAACGACTCCAACATGCTGCCCGACGCGAACCCCGGAGACGGTGCGTGCGACCAGGACCTCGGGACGTTCGGTGACCAATGCTCGCTTCAGGCCGCGGTTGACGAGGCAAACGCTCTACCAGGTGCGGACACCATTACCGCGACGGGCTGGCTCGGCATGACCGTCAACGCTCCCATGACGGTCAGCAGCGACATCACAATCAACACGACGACTGGAATGCTTCTCCTGTACTCGAACAACACTCAAGATTTCATAGTGAGTCCCGGGGCGAACCTCACCTTGAGCAACATCATCATGTACGACGGCCGCGGCGTCGACGGTGGCTGCCTCGTAAACTTCGGAACGGTCTCAATCGTGGGGGATGTGCGCTTCAACGGATGTGCCGCAAGCAATGTTGGTGGTGCCATCTACAACGATTCCAGCGCGACCTTGAATGTTGATAACCGCTGGCCGACGTGGCTCGGTGGCTCCCTGGACATCCAGAGCTCAAGTGCGACCTATGGCGGGGGGATCTTCAACAACGGTGGCGCGGTCTCTTTGGACGTTGCGTTCATGTCGAACAACTCTGCGACACAAGGTGGCGGCGCGGTCTTCAACGGCAACAACGGAACGATGACCATCGGTGCTGCTGGGGCAAACTTCGATCACAACAGTTCGTTGAGCGGAGGTGCCCTGTTCAACACGGGGGGTTCGACAATGAACGTGAACTACACGACGCTCACGAACAACACCGCTACAGCCGAAGGCGGTGCCATCATCAATGGTGGCGCGCTGACATTTGTCCTCGGAGGGATGACGGCGAACCACTCGGATGGGTGGGGTGGGGCACTCGATACCGTCGCAGGCTCGGTGTATCTCGATCGCGTATCGATCGCATCCAATTCTTCGGGTCAAGGCGGAGGGGGCATCAACAACACCGACACGACGGTGAGCCTTGAAAAGGTCTCGATCAATTCCAACTCAGCGGCCGGAAACGGTGGCGGGTATAGCCAAGGCTCGGGCGGCACCTCAACCTTCACCAACGCGACGGTCGGTGCGAACAGTTCCAATATGGCGGGTGGGGGCATGTACCTCATCGACGGCACGGCCGACATCACACACGGCACCGTATTTGGAAACGTATCGAACTCGCCCGGGCAGCAGCTCTTCATTTCGAATACTGCCGGAGTGAATGCAAGCAACTCGATATTCGGTAGCTCGCAGATCTTGCCTCCGGGGCAACTTCCAACCGGTGGCGCGGACTGTTCAGGTGGCGGTGGTATGTCGCTCTTGACCATCAACACGACCTACTTCTCACACCCTGAGGAATGCGGATACAGCAACGTTGGTGCACCCAGCGGTATCCCAGCAGACCAAACAGCGCCGCCCCTCAGCGCACTCGGGTCGACTGGATTCTCATATTCCGGTTCCGGATATCAGCTGTATCAACCGCTGGTCGCCAGCGATGACAGTGCCTGCGCGGCGTACCCGTGGGATCAGGCGTACAACGCCCGTGCGGCAACCGCGTGCCAGCGGGGCGCGCTTGAGTCAGTGTTCGGAGGGACATTTCAAGCGACCGTCACCGATCAAGCAACCGGTCAACCAATTGCATCGTGCGTTGATCTCGTTGGTCCGATCACGATGACGCTCACGAGCTCGAGCGGGCTATTCGTGCAGAACCTTCCAGTCGGTACTTACACTGCGCACTACACCGATTGCAACGGCAACACCGTGTACTTCGAGCAGTGGTACGACAACGCTTCGTCGGCCGGTGCAGCGACGAATGTCGTGATTGCGAATGGCGCAACCACAGTCGCCGACGCTGCGCTCGTTGCGGTGCCGCCGCCACCGGTCGGCAGCCTCTCGGGAACCGTGACCGACACTTCGACTGGGACACCGATCTCAGGGATTTGCGTCGCGGCCACTCGCGACACGGGCGGCGGAAGTGGATCCGCGACGAGTGCGGGCAACGGTACGTGGACGGTTCCAGGACTACCGGTCGGCGACTACACGGTTCATTTTGCGGATTGCACCGGTGCCGTCGATTATCAGCCGCGGTATGCGCCTTCGGCGACAACGTTGGCAACGGCGGCGCGCTACACGGTGACCGATGGAGGACTCATCGTCGCCGACGGACAACTTCCCGCAGTGCCGCCGACTACGACTACGACTACGACTACGACTACGACGACCACATCAGCGCCCGCGACCACGACAACTTCGGTGGCCGCTTCAGCGACCTCG
>JBARPG010000034.1:0-44763 GCA_049642885.1 Acidimicrobiia bacterium
TGGAACTTGACCCAACCGCTGTCGGCGGGGACGAGCTCCTCCCTCGCCGCGTGTGCGCCACTGCGGTGAGAAACGGCGTGCTGCTGCGATCAATCGGCAACACGATCCCGATCGTTCCGATCCTGACCTCGACCGCAGAGGAGATCGAGCGCATCGTCACAACCCTGGCCTCGGCCCTTTCCGGAAACCCCTAGGCATAAATGTCTCACGCGTGATACATTTGCTCGATGGCGAGTGTCACAATTCGAGAGCTGAGAAACCATGGGGGTGATGTGATTGATCGCGTCGCCGCAGGGGAAACCTTGACCGTTACCCGGAATGGGAAACCCGTGGCCGAGTTGCGCCCGCTGCCACAGCGTTCCGTTTCGGTCGAGGTGCTCCTCAATCGTTTTCGTGGCCTTGAGCCCGTCGATTTTGCCCAATTCCGAGCCGACTTCGACGAGGTTTTTGACCCATGGCTCTAGCTCCACGGACGGTGGCGCTCTTTGACACGAGCGTCATCATTTTGCTCCCTCAGCTTGACGACCGTTCGGGGCTTCCGCTCGATGCACAAATCAGCGCTATTACCCTGGCGGAGCTCTCGGTCGGCCCGCTCGTGGCACGAGACCCTCTGAAACGCGCGGCACGCCAAGCGGAACTGGTCGCGATCGAGGAGCTGTTCGAAACGGTGCCATTCGATTCTGCTGCCGCTCGCGCATTCGCCCAAATCTCCGCGGAACTTCGAACGAAGGGAAAGAAGGCGCGGGCGAGAACCTTCGACGCACTCATCGCAGCCACAGCGATAGCGAATGACCTCCCGCTCTACACGGCCAATCCAAAGGATTTCGAAGGCATTCGCAACCTCACCGTGATCGCTGTCACTGCCGACGCATGAATTGGGGTGCAGCGATACGGCAGCGGCTCGACGCGATACGCACAGCGAAACGTTGGCGTGAACCGCGGAGCTTCGATGCCTTCGGAGCCAGTGGTGTGCGTTCTGGTTTGCAGCTGGTCTCATTCGCATCGAATGATTACCTCGGGCTCACGACGCACCCTCAGATCATCGCTGCCGCGCACGCGGCGATCGACCGCTGGGGCACTGGTGCAACGGCCGCACGGCTGATCGTTGGATCACGGCCGGTTCATGACGAGCTCGAAACCACGCTTGCTCAACACCATGGCATGGAGGCCGCTGCCCTATTTTCCACTGGCTACCAAGCGAATCTCGGCGTCATGACGACCTTCGCCGATGAGCAGACGATCATCTACTCCGACGAGTTGAACCACGCGTCGATCGTTGACGGCATTCGCTTGTCGCGCGCCCGGAAGTTCGTGTTTCCGCATCGAGATCTGGAAGCGCTCGAAGACCGCATGAAGCGCGACCAAGCGGCTGGTGAAGATCGGCGCGTCATCATCGTTTCTGATGTTGTGTTCTCCATGGATGGTGACCTCGCTGATGTCGCCGCGCTGGCGGGCATCGCCGAACAGTTCAACGCACTGCTGATCTTGGATGTCGCGCATCTTGTGTTTGATTCGGCGGCCTTCCACCGAACGATCGCTGCTGCTCGCTGCCCGGTGCTCCTCGTTGGAACCCTGTCAAAGACCTTGGCCTCTCAAGGGGGCTACGTCGCCGGGAGTGCCGATGGGATCGCGCTCCTTGAAAATGTTGCGCGGAGCTACATCTTCACGACGGGCCTGGCGCCAAGTGCGGCAGCGGCAGCGCGTGCAGCACTCGACATCGTGAACTCCACCGAAGGAGCAGCGCTCATCGCACGACTCAGAACCAATGTCGATGTGATTCAGCGCAACGCACTCTCGCCGATCATTCCTATTGCATGCGGTTCAGAGGAACGAGCCCTGCAGGCGGCCGCATGCCTTTCGGAGCGAGGCATTCTCGTCCCGGCCATTCGCCCGCCCACCGTGCCAGCAGCATCATCGCGATTGCGCGTTGCAATGAGCGCGCTGCATACATGGGAACAAATCGCACACCTGCGCAGCGCGCTGGATTCTGAAATCCCTGACTGGTCCACACAATGAAGGTCTTCGTCACCGGCACGGGGACTGAAGTGGGCAAGACCTTCGTCGCGTGCGCGCTCATGCGCGAACTTCGCGCCCGCGGGCGCGTCGTGCTCGTGCGCAAGCCCATCGAATCCTTCGATGCCGATGATCAGGGTCCTCGTGATTCGGAGTTGCTGGCCGATGCCGCCGGGTGCAGCAGAACCGAGGTCTGCGATCGTCAGATTCCACTCGCGATGGCACCGCCGCGCGCCGCGGCCCTCCTTGGCATGCCGCCAGTGTTGATGAGTGAACTGGTCGCCGCGGTGCCGCGGCATACCGAACCATCGCAATGGGTATTCGTCGAAGGCGCGGGAGGGATCGCGTCCCCGATCGCAGATGACGGTGACAACCGCGATTTTCTCGACGTCCTCGATCCCGACATCACAATCGTCGTTGCCGACGCCGGTCTCGGAACCGTCAATGCCTGCACCTTGGCCCATGCCTACCTCGACGCGCGGCCTCACTTCTTCTTCCTCAATCGATATGACGCCTCGGACCCGCTCCACGTAGATAATCGCGCATTGGTGGAACGCCTCGCTCCTACCGCGCACTCAGTCAGATCCTGCCTGAATCTGCTGATTCCATAGTTTTTGAGCACACGCTCTACGAGATCACCATATACTTGGACGTTCAGCAACGAAATCCATGGTGGGACATGATCGACGAAATCGACAGGCAGCTCGTTGAGGCGCTTCAGCAAGACGGGCGCCAGGCCTACACAAAGCTCGCGGCGCGAGTCGGGCTCTCTGAAGCAGCGGTACGTCAGCGAGTGCAACGCCTGATTGAAGACGAAGTGGTGCAGGTCGTCGGAGTCACGAACCCTCTTATGCTCGGGTTCCGGCGGATGGCCATGGTCGGCATCAACACTGAAGGTGATCTCCGGTCGATCGCAGATGCGATCTCGGCGATCGACGAGGTCTCATACGTCGTGATCGTCGCCGGCAGTTTTGACATCCTGTGCGAGATCGTGATCGAAGATGACGCAGCAATGTTCACGGTGCTGAACGAGCGCATTCGAAAAATCAAGGGCGTGCGCTCAACCGAAACGTTCACTTACCTGCAACTGCAAAAGCAAACGTTCACCTGGGGGGCACGATGACCACGCGAAGCGAACAGCTCCAAGCCGACGCGAAGTCTCACTTGTGGCTGCACTTTGCCCGAATGGGGGCGTACGCGGAGAAGAACATCCCGATCATCGACCGCGGCGAGGGCTGCTACCTCTATGACATCGATGGCAAGCGATACCTCGACGGCTTATCGGGTCTCTTCACTGTTCAAGTTGGTCACGGACGCCAGGAACTCGCAGAGGCCGCCGCGACCCAGGCCGCGCGACTGAGCTACTTCCCCCTGTGGTCATACGCGCATCCGCCGGCAATCGAGCTGGCGACGCGGCTTGCTGAACTCGCCCCGGGCAACCTCAACCGCGTGTTCTTCACCTCCGGTGGAAGCGAATCCGTCGAGTCCGCATGGAAGTTGGCGCGCACCTATTTCAAGTTGATCGGCCAACCGCTCCGCACCAAGGTGATCTCGCGTAACACCGCCTACCACGGCACCACACTCGGCGCGCTTTCCATCACGGGCGTACCCGCCTTGCGTATGGCCTTCGAGCCCCTCGTTCCTGGAGCCCGCCACGTTGCGAACACCAACGAGTTTCGCTGCACGCTGTGCGCCGAGCAGGGAAGCTGCAATCTTCAGTGCGCGAATGACATTGAACGGGCGATCCTCATGGAGGGTGCCGAATCGGTCGCTGCTGTGTTCCTAGAACCAGTACAGAACGCCGGCGGGTGCTATCCACCACCGCCGGGCTACTTCCAACAGGTGCGCGAGATCTGCGATCGCTATGGGGTACTGCTGGTTTCCGATGAAGTCATCTGCGCGTTCGGGCGACTCGGCGAAATGTTCGGCTGCGAACGATACGGATATCAGCCCGACATCATCACGACGGCGAAAGGACTCACCTCGGGGTACTCGCCCTTGGGCGCGGTCATCATCGACGAACACATCATGAAACCCTTCCTCGAAGGCATCAACTCCTTTGCTCACGGACTGACCTTCGGTGGGCACCCCGTGGGATGTGCCGTTGGCATGGCGAACCTGGACATCTTCGAACGCGAAGGACTGCTCCAGCACGTTCGTGATAACACGGCCGTGTTCAAATCGAAGTTGGACGGTCTGCGCGATCTCCCCCTCGTCGGCGACGTGCGCGGTGATGGCTACTTCTGGGCAATCGAGCTCGTGAAAGATCAAGCCACCAAGGCTCGTTTCAGTCGGCCAGAAACCGAGGCGCTGCTCCGCGGGTTCTTGGCCCCTCGGCTCTACGAACTTGGATTGATTTGTCGCACTGATGACCGCGGCGATCCGGTACTTCAATTCTCACCACCGCTGATTGCAGGGGAAGAGGAACTCGAGTTCATTGTCAGCACCGTGCGCACCGCGCTGACCGAAGCGGTAGCGAAGGTCGCATGACATCGCATCCGCTCTCTGTTGGTGTGCCGCGCGAGCAGAAGGATGAGGAGTACCGCATCGCGATTACTCCTGACGGCGTGCATGAGCTCGTTACCCACGGAGTCGAGGTGCGCGTCGAGACCGGTGCAGGAGAGGGTTCTTCGATTTCAGATGACGAACTCGCTTCTGCCGGAGCCAGCATCGTTCCAACTGCGGGCGATGCATGGTCCGCCGACCTCGTCATCAAGGTGAAGGAGCCGCAGGAATCGGAGTTTGCCTATTTCCGTTCGGACCTGACGCTGTTTACCTATCTGCACCTAGCGGCCTATCCGAATGTCGGTCACGCGCTGCTCGCGGCGGGCACGACCGGCATCGCCTACGAAACAGTTCAACTGCCAACCGGGGCCCTTCCATTGCTCGCACCGATGAGCGAGGTTGCTGGCCGCATGGCTCCACAAATCGGTGCGTATTTCCTTGAGCGAGCCCATGGCGGCCGAGGGGTGTTGCTCGGCGGCGCTCCGGGAGTGCGCCCCGCCCGCGTCGTTGTGCTTGGCGCTGGAAACGTCGGTTGGAATGCAGCGTGGATCGCGCAGGGAATGGAAGCCGAAGTGCTCTTGCTCGACAAGAACTTGGACCGTCTCCGTTGGGTCGACCAGATTCACAAGGGTCGCATCATGACGCTTGCCAGTAACCGCGGCGCGGTTGCTCGTGCAGTTGCTGACGCGGATCTCGTGATCGGTGCGGTGCTGGTTCCTGGCGGGCGGGCACCCATTGTCGTCACTGAGGAGATGGTCGCAACGATGAAGCCGCGTGCGGTCATCGTGGATGTTGCGATTGATCAGGGTGGCTGCATCGCGACGAGCCGCGAAACGACGCACGCTGATCCGACGTTCGAGTTGCACGGAGTCCTGCATTACGCGGTGGGGAACATTCCGGGAGCTGTGCCACACACCTCGACATATGGAATGACGAATGCGACGCTTCCCTACGTGGTCTCGCTTGCGCTCCAAGGTGCAGAAGCCGCGATCAGATCTGATGCGGCGCTCGCTGCGGGTGTCAACACCATCTTCGGATCACTCCCCAACGCCGCCGTAGCGGAAGCACTTGGTGTTACCTGCACGCCATTCAGCACACTGTTCGCATAAGCGAACCTCAAGTACTCGGCGCGCGCCCTCCAGCGATGAGACCGAGTGCGAGCGCGCGACCGAGCGCTTCATTGCGGTTGGACACATTCAACTTCGCATAGATCCGCTGGATGTGGGATTTCACCGTCGCGAGGGTGATGAAAAGTTGCGCTGCTATTTCACGGTTTGCTTTGCCTTCAATAATGAGCGCAAGCACGGCAAGCTCCCGGGAGGACAAGGGTTCGTCCAAGTGTTGCGCTGACTCGTTGGGTGCGCTCCCGAGGTTGGCGATGACCTCCCCGCGGTAGGGCGCGTGCGCGAGCGCGGCGTCGAGCCACGCAGCCGTCTCTTTCGAATCACCATGTCGCAAGCAAAACTGCTCGACGCCAATGAGTTCAAGTGCCGTCACCGTTTCATTCGACGCACGGGACATCATCACGGCCACGCTCGCACCCGCGCGCCGCGCCGCCCGTGCTGCGACCACGAGATCGCCATCAGGGAGATCGCCGAGGAGCACCAGCACGTCTCGTCCGAGTCCGAGCGCGGATTCGAGGTCGGCCAATAATCCGACTTCGGCCGTCACTGGTAGCGAACGCTCGCTGAGAAGCGCGCTTAGACCCACTCGAACGAGTGGGAGTTCGTCTGCGACGATGATCTCCACGCGGTTCCTCCCGTGGGGGTACTCGGGCTCGAACCGAGGACCGTTGGCTTAAAAGGCCACTGCTCTACCTGCTGAGCTATACCCCCTTGCGGTCCATCAGGGTAGTGGGCGCAGCGGGCCGCGAGTCCGCTCGATGAAGGAATGGCGGAGTGGCATACGTGCCGACCTGGGCAGGTGCTACCAGTCTTCGCGGCGATCGACGTCGGTCGCTTCGAGGTAGAACACCCCAGTGCGTTCCACGAGAACAATCGGCCGATGCTCAAGCGGCGAACGCAGGGGCACCGCCCCTTTGCGCTGGTCGTAGTGAATCGTGATGGTGCGGCGACCCTTCCACGTCGGCATCGAAACCTTGTCGGCCGCCGTCCACTTCAGGTGAGATCCCGCGAGCGGAATTGCTTGGTTCTTCCTGAAACGCGGAGGCGCGCTCGGGCTGACCTTCATCTGATCGCGCACGCGTTCGAAGATCACTGTTGGATAGGGCGAAGCCAGTTGAAACTGCTGCGCAGCAATCGAACATGCTTCACGTAGCACGTCTGCCGGAGCACCTCCACGTACGCCGCGAGCGAAGGCATCCTTGGCCGCGGTATCGCACGCAAGGTTCACTCGCCGCAGGGTTTCATCAAGCAACTCAGCTTGCGCGCCCGTCAGAGCGAGTTCGACAATGTCCATCCGACAATCGTATGGGTCTTCCCTTGGACGTGTCGGCTCGTAAGGCTGCTACGATCCGGTGCCCCAAACGGGCCCCGAGCCCCCATCGTCTAGTGGCCGAGGACGCCGCCCTTTCACGGCGGTAACACGGGTTCGAATCCCGTTGGGGGTGCTACAAGCACCGAGGAGGGCGCCTACGGGCGGCCGCTTCGGGAACATGGTCCTGTGGTGCAGTTTGGAGTGCACGCCGCCCTGTCAAGGCGGAGGTCGCGGGTTCAAATCCCGTCAGGACCGCTCAGCTCTCAGAGCGAAGGCGCGATTGTGCCGGGACTTTGGAAGCGCCCGGCCGGGTAGCTCAGTTGGCAGAGCACACGCCTGAAAAGCGTGGGGTCGCCGGATCGACGCCGGCCCCGGCCACCATCGCGTAATGTCACACGCACAGAGGTTGTACGCACTCGCCACGTTGCCTCGAAGGCCAGCCCAGCGTTTGTGGCATTCGACGAGGAGGGCCAGTGGCCAGTTCGATACCGCGATGTCCCTGCAACAAGACGACTATCCCGCGAGGCGTCACGCGATGCCTGATGTGTTCCAAAGAACTCGCGTGGGATGCCAGCGGCACACCTCATTTTGCGCCGGTGCAAGGTGACGGCGTCGACGTGAATCCAGCCCCCACTGAGCCTTCCGCATGGCCACCTGCGCCAGCGGCATGGCCGCCCGCTGCGGCCTCTCTTTCGGAAGAAACGGTGCGCCCCGGCACGTTCGGTGAGCCGCCTCAAACAACTCCACCGTACGCGGCCCCAATGTGGATCAACCAGGCCCCACCGCCTCCCGTGGATCCAAATGCACCAACCGGCGCTTGGGCCGTTCCACCCAATGCACCGGCGTGGCCGATGCCCGCAGTCGCGAAGTCATCGCGCACTCCGTTTGTGGTCGCTGCCGCGGTCATCGCAACACTGGCGATCGTTGGCGCTGCGGTACTCATTCTGAACAGCGATGCTGCCCGCCCAGCGAAGTTCAAGTCCGCGGAATCATTCTTGGAACCAAACACTGCAGACGACTCTGAAGCTTCAGATAGCGCGGACTCTTCCAACGCAGCGGATCCTTCAGGCGGCTCCGCTGAGAACGATCCTCTCGCTCCTATCTACGGAGAAAATGATTCAACGCGGAAGAGGATCAAAGGTCCCGACGGAAAGAGCTCTTGGGAGTTGGACACGTCGATACAGCGAGAGTTCCGAATTCCAACGCCCACTGGCCTGATCTTCTCCGACGTTTCTGACATCTACGGATTCCCGAACTTTATCTACAGTGCGCAACCCGGGATTTCGCTTGGAGCGACAGTTGTGAACGTCCGCCGAATGGATGCGGTGGAATGGCTCGCTTCCGTCCCCCGTGAGCAGTTCCTTGAAGTAGTAGAAGAGAATGCCGATTATTTCCGCAACCCGCTGACGCCGATCCCTGAGCTGGATCTACGCGGCAAGAATGGTCGCGGCTACGTCGCCGCTACGGAGGATGCAACCAACAACGTAATTTTTCTCCTGTCCGAGAAATGGGTGACAGTGATCACCGTCTACAAAGTCATTGACGAAAAGAAACAGGGCGCTGCTTCCTTCGAGGATATGCAGTGGGTGCTCGACCACTTCGAGGACCTGAGCGAGCCGGCGCCACCAGCTGTTGTGCCGACACCCGCTCCGACCAGCTAGCAATACAGACGCGAAAAGACCCGGCGAAATGCCGGGCCTTTCACATTTCTCTCAGAACGAGGGAATCAGATCAGGTCTGCTTCAACCTCTGCTTCTGCAAGGAACTTCTCGATTTCGGTTGCACGAAAACGACGGTGCCCGCCGAGCGTGCGAATCGCCGAAATCTTCCCGGATCGCGCCCAACGGGTCACAGTCTTGGGGTTTACCCGAAACATCTTCGCCACCTCTGATGGGGTAAGAAGTTCTTCCTTTTCCATAACAGTCCGCCTTTGTAGAGTTGACCGCAGCATACAGTTTGTCCGATTCCGACTACTATAGCTCGTTCAGGCTATTTTGGCACGTGGATTGACTAGTTCTTCTGACATAGCCCACGAATTGTGCGCGAGCAACCGATTACGCTTCAGAATGTGCGTATTGCAGTGACGAATCAAAAAGGTGGTGTCGCCAAGACCACCACGACCTATACGTTGGCGGCCGCGTACGCTGAACAGGGCAAAAGCGTGCTGAGCGTCGATCTTGACCCGCAGGCGTCATTGACCTTTTCGACTGGAATCGATCCAGATCACCTCTCGAAGTCACTCCACGATGTGATGATCGGCACGGCGCCGATCGAGTCCGTCATCGTGAGCGTGAACGGTTTCGACTTAGTTCCCAGTTGCATCGACCTCGCTGGTGCTGAGGTGCATCTCTTAACGCGGACGGGTCGAGAGCATGCACTCGCGCGCGCGCTTCGCGATGTGTCTGACAACTACGACGTCGTGCTGATCGACTGCCCGCCGTCGCTCGGCATCTTGACGATTAACGGCCTCACCGCGGCCGAGTCGATCATTGTGCCGCTGCAATGTGAGACCTTGAGTCATCGCGGAGTCGGACAACTCCTCGACACCATCGACGATGTGCGGGCATTTACGAACCCGGACCTGCGCGTCCTCGGAATCGTTCCAACCATGTTTGATCAGAGAACAAAACACTCTCGGGAAATCCTTGAGGATGTTCAAGAGCGCTACGGCCTCCACGTATTCAGCCCGGCCGTGCCGAAATCTGTCCGATTCGCTGAAGCCCCCGGCCTCGGAAAGACCATTTTGGAATATGCATCGAAGTCCAAGGGAGCGATTGCCTATCGCGAGTTGGCGACAGCGATCTGGAGTGCGGCCCATGAATAGCGATGGAGCGCGTGAAGGTCGCCGGGCATTCTTTTCAGAGGAGACGCGAGGCATGGCGCCTGGAAGCGTCGATCCGAACGCCGAGGGCTCAGGTCATGTCGATCGCCACAGTCTGATCCGCGACGAGAAGGGTGCCTTCGATCTCACGGTGCACTGCGGAAGTTGCCACGTGATTTCCGTCGTCAACCTCGGCGATCTCGGCCTGCGCACCTTTCCGATACCGATCGTGTTGCCCTGGCAATCGCATCCACTCCGGGCGAAGTGTCCCGCGTGCGGGCGCCGGTCGTGGCTGTCGGTTCGCCGCTAAACCGGCTCGATCGCGCTGGGTCCGGTTTCGACTCGACCAATTTCAAGAGCCTCGATTCCTGAAGCCGCAATGCTCTCGATTGCGGCCGCGGCATCGTGTGCCGCAACGACCGCCACCATCCCGATTCCGAGATTGAACACCCTCTGCATTTCTGCGTCGGCAATGTCACCCGCGTTCTGCACGACTTCGAAGATTCGTGGCTCCGGCCAGCTCCCACGACGCACATGTGCACCGAGTCCCTCCGGCATCACCCGCTGCAGATTGGCTGCAAGTCCACCGCCAGTGATGTGCGCAAAGCCTTTGACCGCAATCGTGTTGCGCAGTTGGAGCATCGCTGGCGTGTAGATCACGCTCGGGACGAGGAGCTCCTCACCGAGGGTGCGGTCTGCACCCGCCCACGCGGCTTCGGTGTGTTTGCGCTGCGCATGATCGAAGAGCGCTCGGCGTGCCAAGGAGTACCCGTTACACCGCAGGCCCGGCGACGCGAATCCAATCAGCGCATCGCCTTCTGCAATCCCCGATGGCAATGTCTTCTCGCGATCCACGGCACCGACAGCGCACCCGACAAGGTCAAAAGAACCCGGCTCCATTGAATCGGGATGTTCCGAGATTTCGCCACCAACCAGCGCGTAGCCAGCCTGGCGACAGCCGCGAGCGATGCCAGCGACAATGGACTCAATCATCTCGGGATCAACGTGCGGCACCGAGATGTAGTCCAAGAAGAACAGCGGTTCCGCTCCGCTGACAGCGATGTCATCGGCCGTCCCAACAAGGTCGATGCCAATCGTGTCGTAGTTGCCCACCATCGCTGCAACGACCGATTTTGTACCGACCCCATCGACTGACGAGACGAGGACGGAATCCTCGTGATCGCCGCCATTGAAACGGAACATGCCACCGAACCCGCCGACTTCCGAAAGTACTTCTGGGCGCCGAGTGCTAGCGACGTGCGCTTTGATGCGCTCGACCGCGTCGTCTGCCGCTTCAATGTCAACGCCACTTGCGGCGTAGGTCAGCCGCTCACTCATGCAGCGATCTCGCAGTCACTGTTCCCGACTGGCTCGCGTCCACGTCGAGGGTCGGTGCCTCAACTCGGTCGGAGCCTTCGGCCTCAAGCGCGTGTTTTGCGTCTGCATCGGGGACCTCGACCGGGTATTCACCCGAGAGGCACGCCGTACAAAAGGCCGACCGCGGAGACATGGTTGCCTCAGTGAGCCGATCCAATTCGAGGTAGGCGAGGGAGTCGGCTCCGAGGTATTCCCGAATCTCACCGACAGAAAAGTCAGCTGCCAAGAGCTCTGACTTCTTTCCGGTATCCATGCCATAAAAACATGGCCAGCGGTATGGAGGAGATGAGACGCGGAAGTGCACTTCGGCCGCACCCGCCTCGCGAAGCATCGCAACAACTTGGCGCGTGGTCGTACCTCGAACGATGGAATCATCGACAACGACGAGGCGCTTTCCCTGAATGTTTTCAGTGAGTGGGTTGAGCTTGAGACGCACCCCCATCTGACGCAGTTGCGGGCTGGGCTGAATGAAGGTGCGGCCGACGTAGCGATTCTTGACCAGGCCATCGCCATACGGGATACCCATCTGTCGAGCGAACCCTTGCGCTGCAGGAATACCCGACTCCGGAACCGGCATGACCATATCGGCATCAACCGGCGCCTGAATCGCAAGCGCTTCACCCATTCGCTGGCGAGCGGCATGAACGGTCTGGCCGTAGAGCCGCGTATCCGGACGAGAGAAATAGACGAACTCAAACAGGCAGAGTTTTGGTTCCGGCGTGGCGTACCGCTGGGAGCGCACACCGGTGGCATCAATGAACACGCACTCGCCCGGTTCGATATCGCGAACAAGATGGGCTCCGACGATATCGAGCGCCGCTGACTCGCTTGCGAGGACCCAACCGCCTCCTTCGAGGCGACCCAACACCATGGGCCAAAAACCGTGCGGATCACGAACACCAATGAGGTGCGCATCATCCATCAGGGTCAGCGAGAATCCGCCCTTGAGTCGCGGCAACACGCGCAGGAGGGCGTCTTCCAACTCGCGGCCGTCAGCACGAGGGTCGATGGCCCACTCATTTCCGATGAGTTCGGCGATGAGTGCCGAGTCGGTGGTCGAATCACGAGACTCCTCCGGCATCATCCCCGGCAACATGCCCAACTCCGCCGCCAAGTCGGCGACGTTGGTGAGATTGCCGTTGTGTGCGAGGGCGAATCCCGCCTCACCAACACTGCGGTAGATCGGTTGCGCGTTCGCCCAATGACTTGCGCCCGTTGTCGAATAACGCACGTGGCCGATCGCGAGGTGTCCTTCAAGCGGCGCGAGCTTCCGCTCATCAAACGCGTGGGTGACAAGGCCCATGTCTTTGACGACCGTGATCGTTTCGCCATCGCTGACTGCGATACCCGCGGACTCTTGCCCGCGATGTTGGAGCGCGTACAACCCAAAATACGAAAGGTTGGCGACGGGCTGACCCGGCGCGTAGACACCGAATACTCCGCAGGCGTGGCCGGGGGTCCCGTCGAGGATCACGGCGTTGAGTCTTTCACGGAATGAGCGTGCCGGGATCACCGTGGACGAGATCGGGGATCGCGTTGGTCCAAATGGCGCGTATTTCTTCAACCTCGAGATCGATATGAGACCCGAGCCGGAAACGATTCCCGCCCGCCACGCCGAGTCGTGCGATAGGAACTTCGTGGCGATGCGCCAAGGCAGTCAGGGTCTCTTGCTGCGCACTGCTGACTGCGAGCAGCACCCTGTTGGCAGATTCGCCGAAGAGGACGCTGAGCTCGTCACTGTCGCTTGGAAGTTCGAGCGTGCAGCCGAGTCCGCCTTCAATCGCCATCTCCGCAGCGGCGATCGCGAGGCCGCCGTCACTCACATCGTGAACTCCCGAAGCCATGGTGGCTGCCTCGGCCAAGAATGCGTTGAGTGCCTTTGCGGCGACCAGGTCAGCAGCCGGGGGCATGCCACCCGTAAACCCGTGAAGGAATGCCAGTTCAGAGCCGCCGAACTCCGCCGCAGTGACACCCGCCAGGAAGATCGCGTCTCCTTCGGACCATGCGGCAACTGGGGGTTGCGTCTCAAGGGAATCAATGACGCCGACTACCGCAACAACCGGCGTGGGATCAATGTCCGACCCATTCGACTCGTTGTAGAAACTGACGTTTCCGCCGACGACAGGAATGCCGAGCGCCTCGCACGCCTCCGACATGCCGTCAATGACTTCAGAGAATTGCCACATCACTTCAGGATGTTCGGGATTGCCGAAGTTCAAACAGTTGACGAGCGCCTTTGGCGTGGCCCCAGAGGTTGCGACGTTGCGCGCTGCCTCCATGACGACGAGTTTTCCGCCAGTGCGCGGATCACGTGCACAGAAGCGCGCCTTCCCGTCCGTGCTGATCGCGATGCCACGAGAGGTGCCCTTGACTCGAAGCACCGCGGCGTCGCCACGGCCGGGTCCGACGACGGTATTCAAGAAGAGTTGGTGGTCATACTGGCGATAGATCCATCTCTTATCCGCGATCGACGGAGTCCCCAGAAGCTCGAGGACGGTGGCTTCAAGCTTGAGCCCGAGGGCCTCCAATTTCGGGAAGGGATCATCGCCCTGGCGCTGAGCGAGGTCGGTGGGCTCTGCCAAGGGACGGTCATATTCAGGGCCATCCCCCATTGATCCGATCGGCACGTCCGCGATCGGTGCTGGGACTTCTGTTCCCTGCTGTTCCGCGGCGAAGAGGCCGTCGTAGATTCGGTACCGGCCGGTATCCGAAACTCGTCCGACCACCGTGGATCGCACTTCCCATCGCTCGCAGAGTTCGTGCACCGCGGGCAGGTTTTCGGGTGTGACGACCGCAAGCATTCGCTCTTGCGACTCTGAAATCATGATTTCAACGGGAGTCATTCCTGGTTCACGCACCGGCACCACCGAGACGTCAACATCCATACCAGCGCCCGTGGCAGATGCAATCTCGCTGGACGCGCACGAGAGGCCCGCTGCACCAAGGTCCTGAACTCCGACCGCGAGGCCGCGTTCCATCAGTTCGAGACAGGCCTCGATCAGTTTCTTCTCCTCGAAGGGATCGCCGACCTGTACTGAAGGTCGCTTGGTCTCGGCGCTCTCATCGAAGCCGGCGGACGCCAATACGGATGCTCCGCCGATTCCGTCGCGTCCGGTCCGCGCTCCGATCAGCACTGCGAGATTTCCGACGCCTTCCGCTCGGGCGAGTGTCAGACGGCTCTTCGGCACGTATCCGATGCAGGCGACATTGACGAGCGGATTGCCCTTGTACGTCGGATCGAATACGGCCTCTCCGCCAACGGTGGGCACGCCGACTGCGTTCCCATAGTGGCTAATTCCCGAAACGACACCCTCGAAGAGGTAGCGAGTTCGAGCATCGTCAAGGGAGCCAAAGCGCAGCGGGTCGAGGAGCGCGATCGGTCGGGCGCCCATCGAGAAAAGGTCACGGATGATCCCACCAACCCCAGTTGCCGCTCCCTGGAACGGTTCAACTGCAGAGGGATGGTTGTGTGATTCGATGCGCATCGCAATAGCGATTTCCTCGCCAATGTCGATGACGCCCGCTCCTTCGCCGGGACCAACCAGAACCCACGGCGCCTTCGTCGGCAGCTTTCGCAGGTACTGCTTCGAGGACTTGTAGGAGCAGTGTTCGGACCACATCACCGAGTACATCCCGAGCTCGAGCTCAGTTGGTTCCCGACCCAGCTCATGTTGAACTGCTTCGTACTCGGCATCCGTCATGCCAAGTTGGCGGTGCAGTGGAGTCATTGCTGTGAGCGTAGCCAGAGCAGCACACCAGTACCCTTGCCCGAATGCATCGCCCTCGGTTCCCGCGGATTTCGAGGAACCTGTCGTTGACGTGGTGCGCCCTGTCCATTCCGATACTCGTCGCGTTGATCTCGACATGGAACCGCAGATTTTTTGCCTCCGGAGACCTCGCGATCATGCAGTCCGACCTGATGCATGCACGGTGGTCGATCCCGCCCGTCGGGGTGTACTCCCGATATGACTTCCATCACCCGGGCCCAGCGCTCTACGTCGCGTTTTCGCCCTTCTGGAACCTCTTCGGAACGCGCGGGCTGCTTGTAGCGACTGCGGCAATAAACTGTGCAGCGATCGGCGCGATCCTGGCGGTGCTGCGACGGATCGGTGGTACGCACCTGCTCGTCATCGGAGCCATCCTCGTGGGATGGTTCGAGTTTGGGACACTGTCTGACTTCATCAACCCTTGGAATCCATGGGTCGCACTCCTGCCATTCCTTCTGTCGATCGTCTTGGGATGGGCGGCGTGGTGTCGCGTGTGGTGGGCGCTCCCGTCGTTGATTCTCGTTGTCTCAGCGGCGATCCAGATCCATGTCGGCTATTTCCTTGCGGGAGTGTTCCTCGTCGCGTTCGGCGCGTTCGGCGCCTGGCGGGACCGTGCAGCCTTGCCTCGGCGCCGCGTTCTCAGGTTTTCGCTGCTTGCGTTCGCTTCGATGTGGGTCGCTCCGACGATCGAGCAGTTCTGGAATTGGCCGGGCAACTATTCAAAGATCGTTCGCGCGTTTACTTCGCCGGCGGAGCCTTCAGCAGGCGCGGCCACCGCGATGCGAAGCATTCGACAAGCCATAGCGATGCCGCCCACATGGATAACAACCGCGCAGGTTGACCTCCGCGCGAACCCAATCGCACCAACCGCGTGGACTGCCGTTCCGTTCGTCACGATCATGGTCGTGGGTGTCATCCTGGCATTCCGCCGTCACGATCGCCGTTGCCTCGCAGGATTCGGCGTGACGCTCGGGTCGCTCCCCGTTGCGCTGGTTGCAGTCTCGAACATCGTCGGATCCGCGTCCCCATACCTCATTCGTTGGGTATGGATGATCGCGATTGGGGCCTGGATTGTTGGGCTGTGGTCCTGCATGCAATCGCTCACTCGACCGATCGAGCGAATCCGTCGAAGTCCGCAAGCCCGTCGAGGCGTCCTGGCCGCAAGCGCGATCCTCGGAGTACTCATGGTTTCTCTACCAACAACAGCAAGAGCACTCCATGCCGAACTGCCCGTCGAGGTCGGGTCGGAGGCGATTGACGACACAATCGACGACCTCGCCACGAGACTGAATCGAGAGGATCTCATCACATTTCGACTTGAAGGCCAGGGGCTCGTACGCGCTGGGGCTGGGATCATTGCGGCGCTCGATGACCAGGGATTCAACGTGCGTTGGCCCAATGAGTATCGAATTCATGTTGGAAGTGACCAGATCATCGGCAAGCAGGCGCATGACGTGCTCGTCGTCGTGAGCAGCGATGCGCTCAAAATTCAGCAGCGAATTGATGCTGGGCAGTCTCCGGTTGCACGTCGGACTAAAACGAACGGGCTCCCGATGGCAATCTGGATCCAGGATGCCCAAAACGCGATCGACACGCCCGGATCAGACTGAAGTTTGAGGTCGCGCTTAGGTCCCGAACGCGAAACCAAAGTCGGGCGCACCGAATACCGGAACATAGGTGATTCCGCGGTCGCGCAGGTCGCCACGCAAGGTTCCGCCGCGGTCCAACAACGTCGTCGCGGCAACGATGGTCGCTCCGAATTCGACGATGGCATCTATGGCTTCTAGGAGCGACCCGCCGGTTGTGACCGTATCCTCGACCACGAGCACCCGATCCGACGCACGAAGTGGTCCGGCGATTCGTCCGCCAACACCATGGCCTTTGGCTTCTTTACGAACTGCGAATCCACGGACGCCCGCCGAACGAGCGACCGCAACCGTGACGGGGTCGGCACCAATTGCAAGCCCACCCACGGAATCGAACGCACCGACACCTGCTTCTCCGAGTGCTTCAAGTACTGAGTCGCCCACAATGTCAACGCAGTCTCCACGGAAGGTGACTTGTCGACCATCGACGTACCAATTCGACGTCTTACCGGAAGCGAGCGTGAATTCGCCTTCACGAATGGCGTACTCAACGAAGCGAGCTTTGAGCGCTTCCCGTGCGCTCATACTCGTGCGCCGAGCCAGGCCGTAACGGAACGGAGCATGGGGGCCCCATCGGCGGAACCCAGGATTGCTTCGGCAGCGCGCTCGGGGTGTGGCATGAGCCCGACAACGTTGCGGCCTTCACTGCAGATCCCGGCAATGTCGTCTCGTGACCCGTTGGGGTTGTCGACGTACCGAAGCACAACACGGTCCTCTGCTCGCAACTTGGCGAGCGTTGCATCGTCGCAGGTGTAATTGCCCTCGAAATGATTGATGGGAATGTTGGCGACGTCGCCGACTGCAAGCTCGGCCGTCAGCGGCGAGTTGGTTGACTCGACCCGAAGTGGCGTGACATCGCACATGAACTTGAGGCCTGCATTTTTCTGCAGCGCGCCAGGGAGCAGACCCGCTTCGCACAAGATTTGGAATCCGTTACAGATGCCGATGATCGGCATGCCGTCCTGAGCTGCCACCGCGATCGCTGACATCACGGGACTGAATTGAGCGATTGCGCCGGTGCGCAAATAGTCACCATGCGCGAACCCCCCGGCGATCGCCACTGCATCGAAGCCGCTGAGATCGTTTCGTTGATGCCACAGAATGTCCGCTGTGCACCCAACCTGTTCGAAGGCCCAGACCGCATCCTGTTCACAGTTCGTTCCGGGAAACTGGACGACGCCGACTCGAACCGTCATGCGTGCAAACCGGCTGCGTTCGTTGCGGCCTCGTTGATATGGATCATGAACGTTTCGATCACGGGATTGGCGAGCAACTTCTCACACATGCTCTCGACTTCGGCACGAGCTGCGGCCTCAGAAGGTGCGTCGACTTCGAGTTGGATCATCTTGCCAATCGAAACCTTGCTCACCCCGTCAAAGCCCAACGCAGGAAGCGCCCGTTCAACCTGAGCACCTTGGGGATCGAGAATCCCGGGAAGGTGGCTGACATCGACACGCACGCTGAAGGTAGGCACGTGTCCGATGCTAGAGGGTGGGCGCCGTGAGCTTCCGAACCACTTCTTCGTAGCGGGAAGCGGTGCCCGCTACGACCTCCGCAGGGAGTGGAGGTGGCGGTGGCGTGTGGTCCCATCCAATGGAATCGACGTAATCACGCACGAATTGCTTGTCGAAGCTGGGTGGCGAGGATCCCGGCACCCAGGTTTCGGCGGGCCAGTAGCGGGAAGAATCTGGGGTGCCGACCTCGTCCATCAACAACAGTTCCCCGTCGTTCGTGAGGCCGAATTCAAGCTTGGTATCGGCGAGGATGATGCCCCGAGCGGCCGAATGATCGGCCAGATGCTGGTACACCTGCAAGGTCAATTCCGACAAGATCTCGAAAAGTTCGTGCCCCACGAGTTCGGCGGCCTCGGCATCGGTGAGTGGTTCGTCGTGCCCAACATCGGCCTTTGTTGTCGCCGTGAAGATCGGCTCATCAAATCGCTCTGCGAGACGCATACCGTTCGGAAGCTGACGACCGTACGCCGAACCATCCTCCTGATATGCGGACCACGCCGAACCGAAGAGATACCCACGGGCTACGCACTCAAGCTTCACAGGATGCAGCCTTCGCACGAGCATGGACCGTCCAACGAAATCTTCCGGTACTCCCGGAACAGCAGTTGCAACGTCTGTAGTCACCAAGTGGTTCGGCACAATCGAAGCCGTCTGATGAAACCAGTACTCGGAAATCTCGGTGAGCATCTTGCCCTTGTTCGGAATGAGGTCATCCAAGATCACGTCGTAGACCGAAACGCGATCACTCGCGACCATGAGCAGGAAGTCCTCGTCAACCTCGTACAGATCACGGACCTTCCCCGAATGGAGATGCTTCAGACCGCCGCGAGAGTCCCTCATGACACGATTGATTGCGAGGTCGCCTGCAGTGAACGGAGCGCCGCGTTTCCTCGCGAGAGCGAGGCTTCCAAACTGAAACATGCGTCCAGCGTCTGGTCATCCAACCGCGACATCACATCGGCGTCTTCCGAAAGCACCTCGCGAAAGGGCCGCTGTTCTTCCCATGTCTTCATCGCGTTGCGCTGCACCAAACGGTAGGCCTCATCACGGGACGCACCGCCGGCCACAATCGCCAGCAATACGGGCTGGCTAAACACAAGACCGAAGCTGGCATCGAGATTCGCTTGCATCCGCTCGGGATATACGCGGAGGCGTGCGATGAGATCGGTGGCCTTGACGGTCATGTAATGCGCCAGCACGGCCGAGTCGGGAACGATCACGCGCTCCACTGAGGAGTGCGAAATATCGCGCTCGTGCCACAAGGCGACGTTCTCCATTCCCGCCTGGAGATTCCCTCGGAGGACGCGGGCGAGGCCACACAACTGCTCGCTGCGGATCGGATTGCGTTTGTGGGGCATGGCTGACGAACCCTTTTGCGAGCCGGTCGCAAACGCTTCCTCCGCCTCACGGAGTTCAGTGCGCTGCATGTGCCGGACATTGAGGGCGATCGATTCGATGGTCGCCCCAACGCTGGTGCACGCATAGAGAAACTCGGCGTGACGATCGCGGGCGAGCACCTGTGTGGCAGGGACTGGGGTAAGCCCAAGTCGCTCACAAACAAACGTCTCAACACTCGGGTCCACATTGGAATACGTGCCCACGGCCCCCGAGAGTTTCCCGACTGCGATGCCTGCACGCGCGCGCTGCACGCGCTCGATATCCCGGCGCACTTGCAACGCCCATAACGCAAGCGTGTTTCCAAAGGTCGTGGGCTCTGCGTGAATGCCATGGGTGCGGCCCACCATCGCCGTGTGTGCGTGTTCCTCGGCACGGACGGAGAGGGCAGCAGCGAGACCATCCAAGGCCACCAACAGAACATCGCAGGCCTTGGTCATCGTCCACGCCAGCGCAGTGTCGACGACATCCGAGGAGGTCAGGCCGTAGTGCACCCAGGCGCCCGCAGGTTGGCCGACCGCTTCTTGGACGACATCGACGAAGGCAGCGACGTCGTGGTTCGTGACCGCTTCGCGTTCGTTGACCGCCGCAACGTCAAAGGCGGCTCGCTCACGAATGAGCGCGGCGTCGGTTTTCGGAACGACACCGACCTTCGCCCAGGCCTCGCAGGCCAAGATCTCGACTTCAAGCCAAGAACTCATCCGGGCTTCGTCGGTAAACAAATCGCCCATGGCGGGAAGGGTGTATCGATTGATCATGAAATGTGCTCCGCTGCAATATCGAGACGGCACTGTTTGCCGTCGAAGGTGATCTGATCAAGGGCTGCATACGTGGTGTCGCGCGCGATACGCAGGTCGGGGCCGAGTGCAGTGACCGTGAGGACGCGACCGCCAGCGGTCACCCACTCACCCGCCTCAGTGCGATCCGTGCCAGCGTGAAAGACGATGGCCTCGCTGTCATCGAGAGAGCCCGCAGCATTGAGGCCCGCAATGACATCTCCGCTGCTTGAGGTGGCGGGGTAACCGCGTGAGGCAAGTACGACCGTGACGCCAGCTGCCTCAGAGAACTTCGGTGTGGTTGTCAGCGCACCCTGTGCAACTTCCATGCAGTGGGTTGCAAGCGAAGAGGTCAACCGCGGCACAATGACTTGGCATTCCGGGTCGCCAAAGCGCACGTTGTACTCCAACATCTTTGGGCCCTCGGGCGTGAGCATGAGCCCCGCATAGAGCACGCCTCGGTAATCGATTCCTCGGCGACGGAGTTCGGCGATGGTCGGCACGACGGCATCTTCCATCATCGAAGCGATGAGCGCATCGTCAATGAACGGTAGTGGCGAATATGCGCCCATTCCGCCAGTGTTCGGGCCTCTATCTCCGTCGAAGATCCGCTTGAAATCTTGTGCGGGCGCGAGTGGCAGCGCGCGCTGTCCATCGCACAGCACAAGCAATGAGCACTCGGGCCCAGTCATGCCTTCTTCAATGACGCAGGTACGGCCAGCGTCTCCAAAGGCGGAGCCGTCGAGGTATGCACGCACGGCGGTCCGCGCCTCGGCGAGAGACTCGGTGACGATCACACCTTTTCCCGCGGCGAGTCCGTCCGTCTTGATCACATACAGGCCCGGAAGGGTCTGAAGAAATGTATCGGCTCGGGCAAGCTCGGTGACGAGCGTGTCGCCCACACCAACCCGAAATGTCTCGTGTCTCGCAGTTGGCACTCCAGCACCAACCAGTACGTCTTTCATGAAGGCTTTTGAGCCTTCAAGTTCGGCCCCATCAGCATTGGGACCAAAGACCGCGCGGCCAGCTGCCCGCAAGGCGTCGGCAACCCCCGCGACGAGCGGAGCTTCAGGGCCGATGATGACCAGATCCGCGTTCAGGTGAGCGGCGAGTGCAACGACTGATGCAGGATCGGCAGGATCAATCGCATGTCGCTGCGCCACGCATTCCATCCCGGGATTTCCCGGAGCGACATGCACCTCGTCAACGCTCGCATCGCGAGCCAGTTCCCACACGAGCGCGTGTTCGCGCCCACCAGACCCAAGAACGAGAACGATCATTCCGCCACCGGTAACACCACTGTCTGATCGCGTGCAGGGCCAACCCCGACGAAACTGACGGGCACTTTCAAGAAGTCTTCAATGAACTGGATGTAATCCTGCGCGGCTTTCGGCAGGTCCGCGACCTTCAGCACCTCATCGATTTCGCTGTTCCACCCGGGCAGCGTTTCGTATACGGGTCGGACCTTGTGAATCACCGATTGGTGATACGGCACGTGGTCGTAGCGCTTCCCGGTTTCGTCCTCGTAGGCGACGCACACCTTGAGTTCTTTGAAGGGTGCAAGTACATCCAGTTTGGTGATCGCAATTTCAGTACACGTGTTGATTCGTGACGCGTGTTTCAACATCACGAGGTCAAGCCATCCCGGACGACGTCGACGTCCCGTGTTGGTGCCGAACTCGTGTCCACGCTCGACCAGTAGGTCTCCGACTTCATCTCCGTCAAAGAGTTCCGTTGGGAACGGTCCCGCTCCAACGCGTGTCGTATATGCCTTCGCCACACCGATGATTCGTTCCAATGCACGCGGTCCGACCCCCGATCCGGTACAGACACCACCCGAGACAGGATTCGAAGAGGTCACGAAGGGATAGGTGCCGTAGTCCAAGTCGAGAAATGTTGCCTGGGCGCCTTCGAACAGCAGTCGTTTTCCCTCTTCAAGTGCTTCATGAAGCACGTGCACGGTGTCGGCAATCATCGGCTCGAGTCGCGGCAACATCGCCAGATAGGTGTCGGCGATCTGCTCCGCATCCATCGGCAGGCGGTTGTAAATCTTCGCAAGCACACTGTTCTTCTCGCGCAGCACAAGATCGAGCTTCTGACGAAAGATCTTCGGGTCGAGCAGATCTTGTACGCGCAAGCCAACGCGAAGCGCCTTATCAGCATAGGTCGGGCCAATTCCGCGCTTGGTGGTCCCGAGCTTGTTCTTTCCAAGGTACCGCTCGAACAAGCGGTCAATTTCTTGGTGGTACGGCATGATCAAATGCGCGTTTCCGGAGAGCAACAGGCGACTCGTATCAACGCCTTTGCCTTCGAGCATGTCGAGTTCGGTGATGAGCACCGCGGGGTCGACAACGACACCGTTTCCAATCACGGGCGTGACATGGGTGTGCAAGATCCCCGAGGGAACGAGTTGCAACGCGAAGGTCTCGCCATCCACGACGATGGTGTGCCCAGCGTTGTGACCGCCTTGATAGCGCACGACAAAATCGGAACGCTCGGCGAGATAGTCGACGAAACGACCTTTACCTTCATCACCCCATTGGGTTCCAACAATTACCGAAGCGGGCATGGGCCAAGCCTTTCGAGGACTGCGGCGTCACGCCGGGAGCAAACGGGCTGATCAGAGGTCGTGTTAGGAGCCACGTTTGTTACAGGTTAGTGGCTGAACGCAGCGACTCTGTGAGTCTGCATTCAGCCGAGGAACCTGCCCGATGTACTGGCGTCTCAGCCTTCTGGCGAAAAGTCCAGGTCCAAAAGCCGGATCGCGTTGCCGCGACACAACAGATTGATGGTGTGTTGGTCGAGGTGGCCCATGGTCTTCTCGGCGACGGCGACCGAGTTTGGCCATGTGCTGTCTGAGTGCGGGTAGTCCGACTCGAACATGATGCGCTCCGGATTGATCTTCGACAGCGCGTCCGTGGTCAGCCCGTGCATGTCGTTGAAGAAACAGCCGTAGATCTGGCGGTTGTAATAGAAGCTCGGCGGCTCGGGAACCGAATCACCAACGCCGCCCCATGCGCGGTTCTCTTCCCACACGTGGTCAGTGCGCTCGAGAATGTACGGAATCCATCCGATCTGGCCTTCGGAATACGAGATCTGCAGGTTCGGGAAACGCACGAGTACGCCCGAGAGCAGGAAGTCAACCATCGAGGACATTGCATTGCCAAAGGTCAGCGCCGAGCCCACCAGCGCAGGTGCATCCGCGGAGGTCGAGGGCATCTTCGAAGAGGAACCGATGTGCATGTGTACCGAAACGCCGGTCTCATTGCACGCAGCAAAGAACGGGTCCCAATAGCCAGTGTGAATCGAAGGCAATCCGAGGTACGCGGGAATCTCGGAGAAGGTCACGGCGCGCACGCCACGCGCGGCATTCTTTCTGACAACGTCGGCAGCAAGATTCGCGTCCCACAGCGGAACGATGATCAAGGGAATGAGTCGGCCGCTTGAATCCGCACACCACTCCTGCACCATCCAGTCGTTGTACGCCTCGATACAAGCGAGACCGAATTCGCGGTCGGGAGTCTCCGAAAACGTCTGTCCACAAAAACGCGGAAACGAGGATGGAAAACACAACATCGCTTCGATGTGCCCTTGATCCATGTCCTTGAGTCGCTCCACCGGGTCGAAGCACCCCGGACGCATCTCGTCGAAGGTGGTCGGCGTAATCGAAACGTCGGCCCGGTCGTACCCGACAGCGGACTCAACGCGCACCCGGGGGATCAACTTGTCTTCGAAGCGCCACCAATCGCAGTCCGGCCCGGAGTCGCCTGCAGCGAAACTGAACACGCCGCCGATGAATCCCATTTGCGCGCAGGGAATGCGCTCGACACGCGGTGCCCGGTCTTTGTACTGAGCGGGCAGGTATTCCTTCCAAACGTGGGGCGGTTCGATGACATGGTCATCAACGGACACGATTTTTGGGATTGTCACCATGCGGTGCTCCTTCGAAAGGGCCAGGCTAATCAGTGTATTCGATGGAATTTATAACACGTTCTAGAAATCTGTCACAGTTCTGGTTACTGTGTCCAGGTCCACTGGGATCTCACTCAGATCCCCCACATTGGAGGAATGCATGAGCCGCACGCCATTTCCAGTCCCATTTGGTTGGTATCAGGTCGCCTGGCCGACCGATCTCGAGCCCGGCGGTGTCAAACCCCTTTACTACTTCGAACGCGATCTCGTCCTCTGGCGAGATGTCGAAGGTGAATACCACTTGCAAGACGCGATCTGCCCACACCTCGGTGGACACATTGGTCACGGTGGACATGTCGAGAATTGCGAAATCCAGTGCCCATTCCACGGGTGGAGATTCGATGGCACCGGCAAGAACTCGACCATTCCTTACAGCGAGCGCGTCAATCGGGCAGCGAAAATCCGCACCTACCCACTCATCGTGCGCAATGGAATTGTCATGGCGTGGTACCACCCATTCGAGGAGGATCCAAAGTGGGAGATTCCCGAGGTGCCCGAGTTCAACGATCCCGAGAATTTCTCTGGACTTGAAGGGCGCCAGTACTTGATCGATGCGGCGTGGCAAGAGATCGCGGAGAACTCCGTTGACTCCGCGCACTTCCGCTTCGTGCATAACACCGACGAAGTTCCAGAAGTTGTGTTGTACGAACAAGAAGGTCCGCTCGCGCGTATGCGATCGATACAGAAGTTCCCGACTCCCCAAGGTGTGGTCGACGGCAAGATTGATGCCGACCAATACGGCCCAGGATTCAGCGTGGTGCACTTCAGCGGCATCGTCGACACCGTGCTGATGGGTTGCCCCGTGCCCGTCACATCTGACCAAGTACAAATGCGATTCAACTTCACGGTGCGCAAGATCGGCGACGCGGCAATGACCTCCACCGTCGGCGACGCGTTCATTGCCGAAGTGAGCCGCCAAATTGAAGAGGACCTACCGATCTGGCGCTACAAAGCGCATGTCACCAAGCCTGCGCTCGCTGATGTCGACGGGCCATACATGAAGTTCCGATCCTGGGCGCAACAGTTCTACGCGGAAGGCGTGGAGTTCGACAAAGCGGTGTATCCCGCGTTGCCACCGGACAGTCCGGAGCCGGAGGCAGAGGGAACTCACAAGTTGACTGCCTCGTCCCGCCTGAAAGGCGAGGACGTCGCCGTTGTCAACATGATGGCGGAGTGAAACAGCTCACAGACCGAGTTGCAGTCGTTACGGGAGCGGGCAGCGGTATTGGTCGCGCCACGAGTCTTCGCTTGGCGGCGGCGGGGTGTCACCTCGCTCTCGTTGACATCAACGAACAAGGACTGAACGAAACCGCGAGTTCCGTTCGCTCCATTGGCCGAAATGCAAGCACGCACATCGCGGACGTCTCGAATGCCGAGCGAATGTTTGCGCTCCCCGAAGAGGTCCTCGGAGCGCATCACGCGGTACACATCCTTGTGAACAACGCTGGGGTCACGAGCGTGGGACGGTTCGAGGAGGAGTCGCTCGAAGACCTGCAGTGGATCGTTGGCATCAATCTTTGGGGAGTCGTCCACGGGTGCAAAGCGTTCCTCGAACATCTTCGGGCCGCCGACGAAGCGCACATTGTGAATCTGTCGAGCATGGCGGCACTCGTGGGCTTTCCGCTCACTGCGAGCTACTCGTTGACCAAGGGTGGTGTGCGACTTTTTTCTGAAGCGCTGCGTGCCGAATTGAGGAACACAAACGTCGGCGTGACGAGCATGCACCCGGGCGCGATCGACACGAACATCATTCATGCTGCTCGAGGTGCCACGGCGTCACAGTTCCAAGGAATGGCCGCTTCGCGGTTCCGCGGTGTCCTGATGAGAAAACCTGATGCAGTCGCAAAGAAGATTCAGCGTGCGATTGAGCACGATCGTCCGCGTGTCCTCGTCGGCCCTGACGCGCACCTCGTGGATTTCTTGGCCCGCGTTCTACCAGGCCGCTCGGGACTCCTCGGCAAGCTGGTCGACCGGGCGTTTCCACGGGCGAGTGAATAAACGCCATGAGCACCACGTTGCTCGTGCGATCTAACCTCGCACAATGGTTGCGAACAAACCTGATGTAATCGTTTCGACAATCGAACGCTGGCATGCGCTGCTGCGCGGTGAACTCCCTGGCGGACTCGACGATCTCCTCGCCGAGGATGCCGAGTTCTATTCGCCGATCGTCTTCACCCCACAACGCGGTGCGGTAATCGTCAAGATGTATCTCGAGGCGGCGATGGGAATTCTCGCGGAAGGCAAACTCATCAATGACCCGGCACAGAAGTTTCGGTATACGAAACAGGTCGTGTCGGGAGACACTGCCATGCTCGAGTTCGAGACTGAGGTGGATCAGAAGTATGTGAACGGTATCGACATCATTCGAGTCAACCCAGACGGAAAGATCGTCGAGTTCCGCGTGATGATCCGCCCACTCCAGGCCGTGAATCTCCTCCACGAAAAGGTCGGCGCGCTGCTCGCCTCGTTGCAGGCTCCGTCGTAGCCGAGTCTCTCGGCGGTTGCACGGCGATTTTGACCGCGAACGATTTGGGCCTAGGTCCGTGGATGCGCTGCGAGAAAC
Source organism: Acidimicrobiia bacterium (assembly GCA_049642885.1). Taxonomy (GTDB): domain Bacteria; phylum Actinomycetota; class Acidimicrobiia; order IMCC26256; family JBARPG01; genus JBARPG01. Next base: position 26,786 of record JBARPG010000034.1, read on the forward strand.
TCCCAAATGGTCTCGCTCGCGTTGAGGCGCGTGTACTGCTTGCCCGTCAGGCGCGCTCCAATCCGTGACTGTGGCATCGGTCCCATCCATGCGTGGCTCGCACCTCGCACCGAGACGAATTGGATTTCGGTGCCGCGGACATCGGGACCCCATGTCGTTCTCAGAACATCGGGATTCTTCTGATCGGGAACATCACTCGAGGTCAGTGGCACGCGCTCAACCGCGGCGAAGGTTCGAATTCCTTCGATCGCCGAGCGGAAGTCGATGCGCGAAATGCCGTTCGTCCCGACTCCGCCATTGATCGGATGGTTCTGATCGGCGGTCCCATGAATGTGGATCAGCGAAACGGGGCGCGTGGGCGCACATGCGTCGACACCGAGACTGCCGGCTTGTAAACCGACGGCAGCAACCACATCAGAGAGTTCACACGCGAGCCGATACGCCATGATCCCGCCATTCGAATGACCCGCGATAAACACACGCGACGCGTCAATCGAATACTCCCCCTCGACCGCTCCAATGAGACGACGAATGAAGTCCACGTCATCAACGTTCTTCTTTACGGCGGGGCCACAGCAGTACCCACCGTTCCAGGTACGCAATCGATCTTCGTTACGGCCGATTCCAACGCCATCGGGATACGCCACGACGAATCGATGTTTGTCCGCGATTGCATCAAAGCCCGAACCATCTTCGAACTGCTTTCCTGAACCAACACCGCCGTGCAGCGCGATCAACAAGGGAACACGCGTACCAGCCGCGAGCGACGCGGGTACGCGTATTCGGTACGTCCGCCTTCGGCCATCGGGCGTCGTGAGCGTTTTCATCACCGTCGTCGCCGCCTTCGTTTGTGAACCGCTCCCGCTGTGTGTTCCTGCACTCGCGTCGCGCTCCGAAGTGCATGACAGGCATGCAATTGCGAGCACACACAGCACAACACACCTGCAGGATCTCAGGTGCTTCGAATTCATGTTGTTGCGGAGATCCGTTCGAAATACGGATGAAGGGCTGCAACGACTTGCGCCGCGGCCTTCTTGGGCGTGTGCGTACTTACGAGGAGATGACTGAGGGAAAGTCGAACGATTACCTCGGCGAGCAGATCTCGATGGGTGGCACCAATACTCGGCCATGTCGCGTCGATGATGTGCACAAGGCGGTCGGTCGTGGTCGTGAGCAGCGCGCGACCGGTGTTTCCCGCGACGAGCGCGAGCAGCCCTTGTTCTCCGGTGGTCGCTTCCAGCCCTCTCACGAGTGGATGCTCTGATGCCAATGTCAGAATGTGCTCCAACGCTGCAGCAAGCGCGCCCTCAAGCGAATCTCGATGTGCGCTCACGGTTCGTTCGACCTCGTCGAGGAATTGGCCGCTTGCCCACAAAACGTATGCCGCCACAAAGGCATCACGAGACCCAAACTCGTTGTAGAGCGTTTGTCGACTCACTCCCGCGTGGCGCGCGATATGCGTCATCGTGATCCCAGACCAGGGGCGCTCGGCCAGAAGCTCCTCAAGGGAAATGAGGACCAGCTCCCGCAGCGCGTGTCGCGATGCTGCCCCGACGGCAGCACGAAGATCTGACGAGGCGGTCATGAAGCCGACAGCGTATTCCCGCTCCCATATTTCAACAGCACGCGCTCGCGAGTTCGTGGATGAATGTTGACGAGACTGAGATCCCCGCCGTAGTGAGCCAGGACGCGCTTGTCCATCACGGCTCTCCACAACGGTGGGCACATCGCCAAGACGATCATCCCTGCATATCCCTGTGGTAGCTGGGGAGCCTCCTCGAAATGGCGGAGATTCTGGTAGCGACGTGTTGGGTTGGCGTGGTGGTCGCTGTGACGTTGCAGTTGGTACAAGAACGCGTTGGATGCTTTGTGCGCGGAATTCCAGGAGTGTTCTGGGCGTGTGCGCTCGTAGTGGATCGCGTCACGCTTCTGACGGAGCAGCCCGTAGTGCTCGACGTAGTTCACAACCTCGAGCAACGAGAACCCGAGCACAATCTGAATTGCGAGCCAGGGCACGATCGACCATCCGAAAACCCCAATGAGCGTCCCGTAGAGCACCACGCTCATCGCCCAAGCGTTGAGGATTTCATTCTTCGGTGACCAGAACCCTTGACCGATTCGAGTGCACCGTGCGCGCTCAAGATGAATTGCCGAGCGCAAGGAGCCGAGGATCGTTCTCGGTAGGAACTCCCAGAAGCTCTCACCAAGTCGTGAACTCGCGGGATCTTCCGGAGTCGACACTCGCGAATGATGGCCGCGATTGTGTTCAATCACGAAATGCCCGTAACACGATTGAGCGAGAGCAACCTTGGCAAGCCAACGCTCGAGGGCCGGGTGTTTGTGACCGAGTTCGTGCGCGGTGTTGATGCCAATACCGGCAACAAATGCCACGGTCACCGCCAACCCGAGCGATGCGAACGTGGAAAGCCCTCCGTACGCCCACATGTAACAGGACCAAATAAGCCCCGCGTATTGGAGCGGGATATACAGCATGATCACGATCCGGTAGTAGCGATCCTTGTCCAGTTGTTCGTAGGCCGATTCTGGCGGGTTTTCCGTATCCTGCTTGCGCACCCAGTCAAAGAATGGAATCACACCGAGCACCCACACCGGTCCGGAGAACCAGCCCCAATCAGAACCGGTCCATGCGGCCAACCCGTACGCGCCGAAGGGCAGCACCGGCACGAGGAGCCCGTACAGCCACACATAGCGGCGTTTGTCATGCCACTGAATCGAATCTGTCGGTGCCAGGGTGTCGGGCGCTTCACGCCCGTGGACATAGTGGGCTGTCATGTCCACCAGTTTGTACATATCCCATGTTCTTGTCAACCTCTTTGAGGCTCCCGCTATTGAGCCGTCTGCACCGCGGAACACATGGTGACCAAGTTCGCAACGAACTCCTCGGCGTCGAGTTCTGGCATGTGTCCGTCGTCAATGAGTCGAGCGCGTTCGGCAGTCGTCGACGTGATGAGCATGATCAGCGCAACGACGCGTTCGCGGCGCACGGCCTCTGGACCACGACCCCAACCTTCGATCTCATTCAAGATGCTCGACATGTGCTTGGTTGTCGCGGCATCGGATTGCACGCGCCACGCTGCGAAGGTCCCGCGGAGTTGAGCAACGATGCGCACGTAGGCGCGACCTTCCGCGGTCGTCAACATCTCGCAGTAGGGAACGACGAGACATGAAACGAGCGTCCGCAGATTGGCAGCGGTCCCGGCCTGAGCGCGCATCGCTCCGCGTGCGTCGTCGATGGGGCCACCGCGGCGCGACAACAGCTCTCGCAAAAGCCCCTCGCGGGATCCGAAGTGGTAGCTGATCGCCGAAGCGTTCTTCTGCCCTGCCGCCTGAGTGATATCCCTCGTCGCAACGCCCGTGATGCTCCCACGTGCGAACAGTCGCTCGGCGACATCGAGCAGCTGTTCGCGAGTGGCGTGAGACCGTGTCTTCGTGAGCTTGCCTCTACTTCGGGAGCGGGATCAACGCGTTCGTCGGAATGACGGTGACGTTGAGGTTCTCGGGAAGCGGGTGCTCGAACATTGGGAATTTCGGCTTCGCTGCTTCACGGTAGCGAGTGGTCGAGTGCACCGGGTCTTTGTCAAAGTTGGGCACGACGTGCTTGCCGAAGAGCTCGATCATCTCGAGTACTTCTTCGTGCTCGAATCCTTCGTTTGGGATGCCAAACACAAGCTGGTCGCAACCAACGTCCTGGTACTTGATGATTTGCTCGTTGACTTCATCAGGATCGCCACAGAGGAGATACCCGCCCTCAATCGCCGCATCGAGCATCGCTTCGTCTTTGATCCCGCGAGGAGCAGCAGGCCAGATAACCGCACCCTCCTGCTTCGGCATCGTGGTGTGGTACATGTTCACCATCGTGTTGAGGTAACCACGCCCGGGACTCATGGCGATTTCTCGCGCACGCTTCCGATCGGCGACACACACGACAGCGTTGGTCATCATCACGTTGTTGTTGATGTACTGACCCATCGGTTCGGTGCATTCGGCGACTGCCTCTTTGTACGCGTCAATGCGCCCCTTCAGGTTCATCACCGGTTCGAAGTTGAACGCGATCGCACCGATGCCGTGCGAACCGGCCTTTGCGAATGTTGCGGGATTGCCACAGGCCATCCACATCGGCGGGTGTCCTTTGCCGTACGGCTTCGGCAACACGTTGTGCGGAGTGTCAATGTGGAAGTACTTCCCTTGGAAGGAGTAGTCGCGCTGTTCGAACATGCGAACGATTTCCGGGGCAGCTTCGTCCCACATCTCTTTGGTGATGTTCACATCGCCGATGCCGAAGGTCTGCACTTCGTGGAGTCCAGCGCCACGCCCGGTGCCCCACTCGTAACGGCCATTGGTGAGGTGGTCCAACATACCGATGCGCTCAGCATTTCGTGCCGGATGATTCACGACGGGAGACATCGTCATGATGGCCGACCCCAGGTGGATGCGGTCAGTCTTCGCCGCTACGTATCCAATCGCGACCTCAGGTGCGGACATGTGCGAGTACTCAGTCAGTGCGTGGTGCTCGCCAAACCAGGCGTATTTCCAATTGAACTTGTCAGCGCGAATCGCGTATTCGAGCTCCCGCATAAGCATTGTGTGCTCAGCCTCGGTGTTGTGCGCTGCGGGGCCGGGGAGATAGCCGTTGAGAAACAGACCAAATTCCATGAAAGTCGCCTTTCTGAGAGGTTTTTAGAACAGGTTCTAATATAGGTCATTAATAGAGGGCTCTGTCAACTTCGGCCAGCCCAGGCCTCTCGGAGCAATCGGCTGCCGGGCTTTCATTCCGCTGCGCTGGCTCCTACGATCCCAGCGACCCACGATCGAAGGAAGTCCATGTCCGATCATCTCCGCTATATCCTGACCGACGAGCAAATGCCCACGCGTTGGTACAACATCATCCCTGATCTCCCCTCGCCACCGCCGCCGGCCCTTCACCCAGGCACGGGCCAGCCAGCGGGACCGGACGACTTCGCACCGCTTTTCCCGATGGACCTCATCCTCCAAGAGGTTTCGCAAGACCGCTATATCGACATTCCTGGCGAGGTGCTCGATATCTATCGCTTGTGGCGCGCCACACCGCTGCACCGCGCGCGTCGACTTGAGAAGGCACTCGACACCCCTGCCCGTATCTATTACAAGTACGAGGGCGTCAGCCCCGCTGGATCGCACAAGCCGAACACTGCAGTACCCCAGGCCTATTACAACGCAAAGGCTGGAGTGCGGAAACTCACGACCGAAACCGGCGCGGGTCAGTGGGGAACAGCGCTTGCGTTCGCATGTCAGATGTTCGGCATCGAGTGCGAGGTTTGGCAGGTGCGAGCGAGCTACGACCAGAAGCCGTATCGCCGCGCCATGATGGAAACCTTCGGCGCCACGGTCCACCCTTCGCCGTCGGACGTGACTGAGTACGGACGCAAACTGCTGGAACAAGACCCCTCGAACCCCGGGTCACTTGGTATCGCAATCTCCGAAGCGGTTGAGATCGCTGCGCAGGATCCCGAGATTCGATATGCACTCGGTTCCGTCTTGAACCACGTGCTCATGCATCAAACGATCATCGGTGAAGAAGCGCTGCTCCAAATGGAACTTGCAGGTGAAAGCGCCGGACCAGATCTCATTGTTGGCTGCACGGGTGGGGGCTCGAACTTCGGTGGACTGGCGTTTCCGTTCTTGCGCGAGAAGATGGCGGGAAACATGAACCCCGTTATCCGCGCGGTCGAGCCTGCGGCGTGTCCTTCTCTGACCCGCGGCACCTATGCGTATGACTTTGGCGACACCGCAGGCATGACACCGCTCATGAAGATGCACACCCTCGGGCATGACTTCATTCCCGACCCAATCCACGCCGGTGGGTTGCGTTACCACGGCATGAGCCCGCTGATTAGTCACATCTACGAACTTGGACTGATCGAGGCCATCTCGAAACCTCAGTTGGAGTGTTTCGCGGCGGGCGTGCAATTCGCTCGCACCGAGGGCATCGTGCCGGCACCCGAGCCGACCCACGCGCTCGCGGCGACGATCGATGAAGCCTTGCGCTGCAAAGAGTCAGGTGAGGAGAAGGTGATCCTGACTGCCCTGTGCGGTCACGGCATGTTGGACATGGCGGCCTACACGAAGTACTTCGAAGGTGGCATCACCGACTACGACTACCCGGCTGCCGAGGTGGCCGAAGCGCTGTCACATCTCCCGGTCATTGCGTAGAGGGCATCGTTGGTCTATTGGGCCTAGTATTCCGTCGGCGGCAGGCTGAGATTGACGGAGAGGTTTGTTATGCGCATATCACGACTTATGAAAGTGCTGATTGGAACTGGGGCAATGATCGCAATCGCGGCTCCGTCGTGCGTGCCGGCAAGCGCGCCGAGCGCGTCCGGCAGTTTCATTGCCTGCTACAAGACCGCTGGCGGCGACGTACGTTTCGTGAACCAAGGTGAAGCCTGCGATCCGGGCGAGAACCAGGCCACCTGGAGCCAAACCGGACCTGCCGGACCTGCCGGACCTGCCGGACCTGCGGGAACGAACGGAATCAACGGAAACGGCCCTGCCTATCACGATGCGACCTCCAGCTCTCAGACGATCGTGCACTACACCGCTGGTGCAACGACGGTCGCAACGCTGAACGTCCCTGCTGGCAACTATTCGGTTGACTTCACTGCAGGGGTTTTCCGCAACACGAACGGCGCGCCATCGGTGCAGGACTTTGTCCAGTGCAGCCTGAGCTCCGGGATCTCGAGGGCGACCGGGTCATCACTCAGCGTCGATTTTGATGGAGCCTTGGCCTTCCACACCGTACGCAATTTCGCTGGTGGCCCGATGACCGTCGGTTGTAAGAACGCAGGCGATGCGTTGAACGTTTACAGGGTGTACAACGTTGAATTCACCGCAACCGCGATCACGGGAATCATCGAACAATAGAAACTGAACTGAAAACGGGGCGGCGGCGGAACACCCGTTGTCGCCCCGTTTTTCGCGCCCAGAACGAACACCATCCTGGTGATTTGGAATCAGTCGGCGGCGAAGGTCAGAGTCCCTTCGGCAACATCGACGGCAATGACGCACCCGGGTCGGAACGCGCCCTCAAGCACCTTCAGGGCGATGGGATCCGCAACCTCACGCTGCAACACCCGCTTAAGCGGTCGGGCACCAAACGCCGGGTCGTAGCCAGCAACAGCGAGGTGCTTCAACGCGGCTTTTGACACGACAAGGCCGAGATCACGATCAGCAAGTCGTTGCCGCAACGCATCGATCTGGATATCGAGGATCTTGCCGATGTGTTTCTCATCGAGTGGATGAAACATCACAATCTCATCCACACGGTTGATGAACTCGGGACGGAAATGTGCGCCCACCGCCGCTTGCGTAGCTTCCACGCCAGCCCCAGCGCCAAGATTCGAGGTCATCACGATCACCGCGTTTGTGAAGTCCACCGTGCGCCCTTGGCCATCAGTCAAACGACCATCGTCGAAAAGTTGCAACAAGACATTGAAGACATCGGGATGTGCCTTTTCAACTTCATCGAGGAGCACGACCGCATAGGGGCGCCTCCGCACGGCCTCGGTGAGCTGGCCGCCTTCGTCGTATCCCACGTACCCGGGAGGCGCGCCGACAAGGCGAGACACAGAATGCTTCTCCATGTATTCACTCATGTCGATGCGGACCATTGCCTTCTCATCGTCGAAGAGAAAGTCGGCCAGGGTGCGTGCGAGCTCGGTCTTGCCAACGCCGGTTGGGCCGAGGAAGAGGAACACGCCGATTGGCCGATTCGGATCAGACAGACCCGCACGCGACCGACGGATCGCGTTCGCCACTGCGCTGACTGCTTCGTCCTGACCGATGACGCGATCGTGCAACACGTCTTCCATTCGGATGAGCTTTGACATCTCTCCTTCGAGCAGTCGGCTCACGGGAATACCCGTCCACTTCGCGACGATCTCGGCGATGTCGTCTTCGTCGACTTCCTCTTTCAGCATCGGAGCACCCGCCTGGAGCTCGTTGAGTGCTTCTGTGCGACGAACGATGTCTGCGTCGAGGTCGCGCATCGTCGAGTATCGGAGCTCCGCGGCGCGTTCGAGTTTTCCTTCACGTTCGGCAGCTTCCGCGGCGGTACGTGCCGCTTCGAGTTGCTCCTTACAGTTTCGAATCTCGCCGATCGCATCCTTTTCCGACTGCCACCGCGCAACCTTGCCGGATCGATCTTCATTCAGACCAGCCAGTTCCTCGTCGATCGCGGCGAGGCGAGCCTGACCCGCGGCATCGGTCTCTTTCGCGAGAGCAGCCCTTTCGATTTCGAGCTGACGAATCCGGCGCTCCACCACGTCGATTTCAAATGGCATGGAGTCAATCTCGATGCGCAAGCGACTCGCCGCCTCGTCGATGAGATCGATCGCCTTATCGGGGAGTTGTCGCGAAGGGATGTACCGCTGACTCAGTACCGCTGCTGCGACGATCGCGGAATCTTGAATGCGAACCCCGTGATGCACTTCGTAGCGCTCCTTCAGGCCTCGCAAGATCGCGATGGTGTCTTCTGGCGATGGTTCGCCAACAAAGACCTGTTGGAATCGCCGTTCAAGCGCGGAGTCTTTCTCGATGTACTTGCGGTATTCGTCGAGCGTGGTCGCGCCGATCATGTGCAGTTCGCCGCGCGCAAGCATCGGCTTGATCATGTTGCCGGCATCCATGGACCCCTCGGCAGCGCCCGCGCCGACGATCGTGTGCAACTCGTCAATGAAGGTGATGATCTCGCCGTGTGCATCAATAATCTCTTTGAGGACTGCCTTCAGCCGCTCCTCGAATTCACCCCGGTACTTGGCACCTGCCACGAGTGAACCGAGATCGAGCACGATCAACCGCTTCCGCGCCAGGCTCTCGGGCACATCTCCTTCGACGATGCGACGAGCGAGGCCCTCAACGATCGCGGTCTTGCCGACCCCCGGCTCCCCGATGAGCACCGGGTTGTTCTTCGTGCGTCGGCTGAGTACTTGGATCACGCGTCGAATCTCATCGTCTCGGCCAATGACAGGATCGAGTTTCCCTTGTCGTGCTGCCTCGGTGAGATCGCGCCCGTATTTTTCGAGTGCTTGGAATTGGCGCTCCGGATCGGCAGATGTGACCCGATGAGAGCCACGAACTTCGACGAGGGCATTTAGAACTGCCTCGTGGTTGACGCCACCCTCGGCAAGCAATTTCTTGAGAGCACCGTCGACATCGGTGACCGCGAGCAACACGTGCTCAGTCGAAAGGAAGTCGTCATTCAGAGTTGCGCGTTCGGTATCGGCCGCTTCCAACACCGCGTACGCATCGGGAGAGAGTTGCGGTGCCTTGGTTGTCGTGCCATACGCCTTTGCTTCGTTCGCGATTTTCGCGTCGAGCTGCGTTCGGAGCGCGGGAAGGCCTGCGCCGAGCTTCGCGAGCACTGCGGGCACGGTGCCATCGGTCTGCTCCAAGAATGAACGGAACAGCCGCTCGGCACTCACGCTCGACGCGGCCGCGTTCGCTGCGTCTTGACTCGCTGCCGATAGTGCCTCCGTCGTCTTGTGCGTGAATCGGTTCGGATCGATACTCATGCGCTTCCACCTCCACGCAAACGCCGCACTTCAGCTTGCAAGCTCTCGATGCGAGTCACCGCTTCGTTGAGCACTGCTTCGAGCTCCAGAATGCGCCTGACCCCCGCGAGGCCGACGCCTTCGTTCGTGAGTTCTTGGATCCTCCGCAAGCGATTGATGTCCTGTTCCGAATAGCGCCGCGAGCGACCTTCTGTTCGGGCTGGTTGGAGCAGGCCCTTGCGTTCATAGATGCGAAGCGTTTGCGGGTGCATTCCCGAAAGCTCGGCCGCTACCGAGATGATGTACAGCGCAGATCGTTCCATGCGACTACCCCTTCACTCCGTCGACGCGGGCAAGTGCTGGCACCCGGTGAGCCAATTCCTCGATGAGCGTGCGCTCCTCGTCAGTGAGATGTTTGGGAATGGCCACGTCGAACGTCACCAAGAGCGCGCCGGGTTCACCGCTCTTTGGATGTACCCCTCGGCCTTTCACCCTCACCGTCGACCCCGTATGCGTTCCCGGCTTCACGCGCACCTTGAGATCACCGTCGAGTGTGGGGACCGATGCTTCACCCCCGAGCAGGGCCTGAGTGACCGAGATGGGCACGGTCACGGTCAAATCGGTCTTTCCCTTTCGAGTGAATCGCGGATGTGAACCAACATTGACGACCACAAACAGGTCCCCCGCAGGCCCACCACTCGCCCCGGGTTCGCCTTTGCCGGGCACCCGGATGCGCTGACCGTGCATGACGCCTGGAGGAATGCGAACCTTCACATCCCGACTTGCACGCGTCGTGCCTCGACCGAAGCATGTCGCGCAGGGGTGGGTGATGTTCTGGCCCCGGCCTTGGCACGCGGGACACACTGAGGGCACGGAGAACGGGCCTTGTGGCATCAGCACTTCGCCGCTGCCTCCACAGTGCGAACACGGCGGTGTTGGACTTCCAGGTTTCGCACCGCTGCCATGACAGGTGCTGCATTCAACTTCGCTCTGCAAGACCAGTGTTGCGGTCATCCCTCGAACGGCATCTTCAAAACGCAGGGTTGTTTCGGCTTCGATATCGCCGCCGCGACGCGCCATGCGCGCCCCGCCACCGCGGGCTTGCCTCCGGCCGCCGCCACCGGCGCCGCCACCGAACAATCCTGAAATGAAGTCCCCGAGCCCTCCTGCATCGCCGCCTTCGAACGTGAAACCACCAGGCCCAGCGCCGAAACCACCTGGCGCACCCCCGCCACCGCGGCTGCCCGGTGCACCGTGTTGCGGTCCGTATCCTTGGGCGACCATCCGCCGAACTTCGTCATAGCTCTGACGCTTCTCTGGATCGGACAACACGTCATACGCCGCAGAGATCTCCTTGAAACGAGCCTCAGCCGCTTCCGACCCTTGATTCGCGTCGGGATGGAATTGTTTCGCAAGTTTTCGATATGCCTTGGTGATCGCTTTTCCGTCTGCGCTCGAGGCAACACCGAGTGCGGCGTAGTAGTCCTTGTCAAACCATTCGCGCTCGGGTTGCATCAATCATCACCTCACTGCGATCGAATGACCTTGACCATGGCTGGCCGTACGATGCGATTCTGGAAGCGATAGCCGTGCCGCATTGTTTCCGCGACGATTGGCTCTGAGGTGGTGTTGTCACCGTCGACCTCGAGTACCGCTTCATGCTCATTCGGATCGAACGCGACACCGTCCGACGCGATGCGGGCCAGGCCTGCTCGCTCGAGCGCACCGAGCAGCTCGGCGTATACGAGACCCACTCCGTGAAGGATTCGCTCGACGTCGACCATCGCATCTGCGCTCGTCACCGCGAGTTCGAAACTGTCGAGCACGGGCAGCAGATTTTCGACGAGCGCCAACACGGATCGATTCGCCGCTTCGGTCTGATCCCGTTGGACGCGACGCCGGTAGTTCTCGAACTCCGCCTGCACGCGGCGGGCCGCGTCGAGGTACTCGTCGCGCTCCGCCCGAACCTTCTCCAACTCCTCTGCGCTGGCCTGCGGTTCGTCGTCCACTACGGAGTCTTCCGCTAGTGGCACTCGATCGTCACCGGCGGATTCCTCGGAATCATGTTGGTTCATCCTTGGCCCTCGTCAATGATCTCGGCGTCAGCAACCTCTTCGTCAGCTGTCGTCGACTCGTGCGAATCACCACCCGCACCCTCGGCAGCTGCCGCTGAACTTGCCGCATACAACTTCTCGCTGAATTGCTGATTCGCCGTGTTGAGTGCATCGTGCGCAGAGGTCACCGCGGCGAGGTCAGAACCCGCCAAGGCTTCCTTCAACTTCGTGACTGCGGCCTCGATACCGGCTTTGTCTTCGTCACCAACTTTTTCGCCGTGTTCTTTGAGGAGTTTCTCGGTCGCAAACAACAGCGCATCGGCGTGGTTGCGCGTTTCCGCTTCTTCTTTCCGCTTCCGATCTTCCTCCGCGTGCGCCTCGGCATCTTTCATCATCCGATCGATCTCATCCTTCGAGAGCGCGGTGCCGCCGGTGATCGTCATCGACTGTTCCTTGCCGGTGCCGAGATCCTTCGCCGACACATGCACAATGCCGTTGGCATCGATGTCGAAGGCAACTTCGATCTGGGGCACGCCCTGGGGCGCCGGCGGCAAGCCAGTGAGTGTGAAGGTGCCGAGCAGCTTGTTGCGGAACGCCATATCCGACTCGCCCTGAAACACCTTGATCTCAACCGTCGACTGATTGTCATCCGCGGTCGTGAATGTTTGGGCGCGTTTGGTTGGGATCGTGGTGTTGCGCTCAATGAGCTTGGCCATGATCTGACCCTTCGTTTCGATACCGAGGGTCAGCGGGGTCACGTCGAGGAGCAAGATGTCCTTCACGTCACCCTTGAGCACCCCGGCCTGAATCGCCGCTCCGACCGAGACGGCCTCGTCTGGATTGACGCCCTTGTCCGGGTCAGAACCCGTCATTTCTTTGACGAGATCTGCGACCGCTGGCATGCGGGTTGATCCCCCGACGAGAATCACGCGCTGCACGTCGCCAACGGACAGGCCCGCATCCTTGATGGCTCGCTCAAACGGATGGCGGCAACGGTCTAGGAGATCGCTCGTGATCTCTTGGAACTGTGCGCGTGTGAGCTTGAGGTCGAGGTGGAGCGGACCTTCGCTCGTCGCAGTGACGAACGGCAAGTTGACCTGTGTCTCCTGGAGGGTGGAGAGCTCAATCTTCGCCTTCTCCGCGGCTTCTTGCAGTCGCTGAGCGGCCATCTTGTCGGTAGACAAGTCGACGCCGTGCGCGTTCTTGAACTCCTTGACCATCCAGTCGACAACACGTTGGTCCCAGTCGTCGCCACCGAGGACGGAATCCCCCGCGGTCGACTTCACTTCGAACACGCCTTCGCCGAGTTCGAGCACAGATACGTCAAAGGTCCCGCCGCCGAGGTCGAACACAAGGATCGTCTGCTCCCCGACCTTGTCGAGGCCGTAGGCGAGCGCGGCTGCTGTCGGTTCGTTGATGATGCGCAGAACTTCGAGGCCGGCGATTTCGCCCGCCTCCTTTGTGGCTTGGCGTTGTGCGTCATCGAAGTACGCAGGAACGGTGATCACGGCTTGGGTCACCGAATCGCCGAGGTATGATTCCGCGTCGCGCTTGAGCTTCTGCAAGATGCGCGCAGAAATCTCCTGCGGTGAGTACGCCTTGCCGTCAATGTCGGTGGTCCAGTTCGTGCCGACCCGACGCTTCACGGACCGGATCGTGCGGTCAGGGTTCGTGATGGCTTGGCGCTTTGCCAACTCGCCGACGAGCACCTCGCCCGTTTTTGAGAATGCAACGATCGAGGGAGTCGTGCGCGCTCCCTCAGCGTTTGGGATAACGACGGGCTCGCCGCCTTCCAATACCGACACGACCGAGTTGGTCGTTCCCAGGTCGATTCCTACTGCCTTTGGCATATTTCCTCCATGTCGAACTTGAGTTCACACTACTCAACTTTGTTGAGTGCTGTCATATTCCCAATGAAGCAAGATTTCTTGGTGTCCTCCGTGCACAAACTCAGATTGGGCTGTACGCTCGCCCGCATGGCACGACGAAACGCTGAATATCTCACCCACCTCGCCCAAGTTCCGCTGTTCTCAGCACTCGCCAAGAAAGACCTCGGCCTTGTCGCAAAGCGCGCCGAGGACGTAACGGTCAAAGCGGGGAAAACGCTGGTCGTCGAGGGTGCGACCGGCCATGAGTTTTTCGTGATCCTGTCTGGCACTGCGAGCGTGACTCGCAAGGGGCGCAAGGTCGCGACACTGAACGCAGGTCAGTGGTTCGGGGAGCTGGCGCTGTTGGATCGCGATGTTCGCAACGCGAGTGTGACGGCAGCCACCGACATGGAGCTCGCGGTCATTGGCCAGCGCGAATTCGCAGGGTTGATTGACACGGTGCCTGGCTTCTCCCGCAAGTTGTTGCAGGCCACTGCGCGTCGCCTTCGCGAGTACGACTCCAAGGGCATTCACTAACCCGCATCCAGATCGCTCGGGCAGTTCTTCGAGCGGCCCCCAGAGCGTTGGGTACCAAAGTGACGCTATACGTCACCTCATATCCCCAACGCTCATTCCATCGATGACGGCGGCCAATCTGTAGATTCGAACTGCTGAAACTGGGCATTCTGTCGGGAGGGCGCCGTGCGCCGATTCAAGCCGCATCAATACCTCATCGGAGCTGGCGTCCTAGCGCTCGTTGGCACCGTTGCCTCGGGGATCATTCCTCGTTTCACGAAATGGCACTCGACCGATTCAGTGCAGCGGCACGTCTTCGTAAACATTCCTGACGGCCTGTATTGGACGTTCTATGTGGTGATGGCTGGCGTGCTCCTCACGACGCTGGTGCTGTTCGCGCAGCGGATGAAGAACTACGAACGCGGCCAGGCCGACGACCGCGCAACCAACAAGAAGAATGTGCACAAACGCGTCGCAGCGCTCCGCGAAGGCCTCCAGATGCGCACGCTCATGCGTGACCCTGCTGCGGGCATCATGCATGCCCTCATTTACTTCGGCTTTGTGATGTTGCTCATCGCAACCACCTTGCTCGAAATCGATCACCAAGTACCGGACGGGTTGAAGTTCCTTACGGGTAACACCTACCGCGCATACGCGCTCTTCGGTGACGTCGGCGGCATCCTCTTTATGGTCGGAATCATCTGGGCGATCGTGCGGCGATACGTGCAGAAGCCCTATCGCATTCGCATCAAGACCAAGCCAGAAGATGCGGTCATCCTGGCGACGTTCTTCATCATTGGCGTCACGGGATTCCTGATCGAGGCCTTCCGAATCGCGCTCGAGAGGCAGCCCGATTTCGAGAAGTTCTCGATTGTTGGGTATCCCCTGTCAAACCTCTTCACGGGGCTCAGCGGCAGCACGCTTTCGAACCTGCACCGCGTGTCGTGGGTCATCCACGTGATCGCGATCATCGCGTTCTTCATCATTCTGCCAACGACGAAATTGCGTCACATGGTGACCTCGCCCGCAAACATGTACTTGCGAGTCAAGGACCGCCCGAAGGGCGCGATGAAGCCCATGCCGAACCTGATGGAAACCGAACTCGACACCTTCGGCGCCAAGGTCATCGAGGACTTCACGTGGAAGCAGCTCTTCGACCTCGATTCCTGCACCATGTGCGGACGATGCACCGCGGTGTGTCCGGCGCACGCAACGGGTAAGCCACTCGACCCGCGTGAGATTGTGCTCAAGGTGGGCGAGGTCATGGCTGCGACCGGGGATCCAAAGGTCAGTTCCCCCTTGGGCACTGATGCTGAGATCACGGTCGGTGCGAACAGTGTGTTTGAGCGCATCACCTCTGAAGAGCTCTGGGCGTGCACCACCTGCAAGGCCTGTGACGAGAACTGTCCCGTCAACATCGAGATCCTCGACAAGATTTTGGACATGCGTCGCTACCTCTCGTTGATGGAAAGCGACTTCCCAAGTTCCCTCGGTAACGCATACCGCGCGATGGAGAACTCCTCGAATATCTACGGCATGAACCAAGGCGAACGTGCCGACTGGGCGAAAGACTTGGACGTCGAGATCGTCGACGGTTCGGAGGACTTCAACCACGAGTATCTCTACTGGGTCGGGTGTGCGGGCAGTTTCGATGACCGCAACAAGAAGACCGCTCGTGCGATGTCGAAGTTGCTGAAGCGTGCCAATATCGATTTTGCGATTCTTGGGGCATCTGAGTTGTGTACTGGAGACTCCGCACGGCGCTCCGGAAATGAATACATCTTCCAAATGCTCGCCATGCAAAACATCGAGGTGCTCAATGGCATGGGCGTTCGCAAGATCATCACGCAGTGCCCTCACTGCTTCAACACCTTGAAGAACGAGTACCCGCAGCTAGAAGGTCACTACGAGGTGATTCACCACAGTCAGTTCCTCGAAGACCTCGTTGAGACCGGGAAGCTTTCGTTGGCCGGGGCGTCGCTCGATGAGCGCGTGACCTACCACGACAGTTGTTACCTCGGTCGACACAATGACGTGTACATGGCGCCGCGTAATGTGATCGGTTCTCTCGGCGGAATCGACGTGGTCGAGATGCCACGCAATGGCACCAAGGGAATGTGCTGTGGCGCCGGCGGGGCTCGCATGTGGATGGAAGAGTCGACTGGCAAGAAGATCAACACCGAGCGCGCCCAGGAAGCAATTGGGACCGGGGCGGATCGCATCGCTGTTGCGTGCCCGTTCTGTTACGTGATGTTTGATGATGGCGTGAAGGGTGAGGGCAAGGAAGAGGACATCAAGGTCAGCGATATCGCGGAGATCTTGATCGAGGCGCTCGAGCGTGAATCGACTTCACCGGTCGGCGGGGACTTCAAACCCGGCCTGTAGCCTTTTGCCACACCTAGTGGTATTGGCTACGCTAACGACACTCTTCGTATCTAAGGATTGCTTTACATGTTTGAAATTTTTCGTGCGACCAAGGTCTTGACCCTTGCCGCCTCGACCGCACTCGTCGGAATCTCTACCCAATCGTGCGTTGCGCCACCGGCAACCGGTTGCAGCACGATAATGAGCTCACTCGATCGAACGTCGAACAGCAAGCTGCAGTTCACTTTCCAGACCCTCTGCGGGCACCTCGACGAGTACGCGGCGATTGAGCGCCTGGAAAGTGGCACTTGGAAAGCGGTGCGCCAAACCTACCTGCCGGCGAGTGAGTCGTCGGTCCAAGTGAGTTTCAATTTCTGCACCGCGTTCAGCTATGGAACGTTCAGGGCACACGTAACTTTGGGTGGCCAGGACTGGTACAGCACAAATACGGTCGCGATTTCGGCCGAACAGTGGACGGGGAGCTGTCCTCTGTAGCAGCTGCTACTCAGAAAAGTTCATGTAGTAACGGCTCGGAGTCGGGCCGCGCTGCCCTTGATACTTCGAGCCCATCGATGACGACCCATATGGCGCCGAAGCGGGCGTTGTCATCTGCATGAACGAGATCTGGCCGATCTTCATTCCGGGATAGATCGCGATGGGCAGGTTCGCCACGTTCGAAAGTTCGAGGGTGAGGTAGCCATCCCAACCAGCATCGACAAAGCCTGCGGTCGAGTGGATCAAGAGGCCGAGACGTCCGAGGGATGACTTTCCTTCGAGTCTGGAGACCAAGTCGTCTGCTTGCTTGACCCGTTCGAGTGTCGACCCGAGCACGAACTCTCCGGGGTGGAGGATGAACGCACGGCCGTCTGGGATCTCGACGAGCTCGGTGAGGTCTTCCTGGTTCTCTTTCGGATCGATGAACGGCGTCGTGTCGTTGCGGAACACCCGAAAAAGGTTGTCGACGTGCAGGTCGATCGAGGACGGCTGAATGCACGTCTCGTCGAGCGGGTCGATGACAATTCGCCCACTTGCAATGGCTTCACGCAGGGAAACATCGGAGAGAATCACGAGGCGGGAGCCTAGTGGTGCGAGGGCGCAATATTCCTGACAAGCTGCGCCGATGAGCATTTTCGAACTCCCGATTCACACCCTTGCTGGCGAACCGACATCGCTCGAGCCGTACCGAAACCAGGTGCTGCTTCTTGTAAATGTGGCTTCGAAGTGCGGGTTGACTCCTCAATACACAGGGCTTGAGGCCTTGCAGAAGGAGTTCGGCGATCGCGGATTTTCCGTGCTGGGCTTTCCCTGCAATCAATTCTTGGAACAGGAGCCTGGGTCCGCCGAGGAGATCGCCACGTTCTGTTCAACGACCTACGGGGTGACCTTCCCGATGTTCGAGAAGATCGACGTGAATGGTGAGGGACGCCATGGGATCTATTCGGAGCTCGTGGGAGTCGCTGACGCTGAGGGGCACTCGGGTGACATTCGCTGGAACTTCGAGAAGTTCCTCGTATGCAAGAAGGGCGACGTAGCCGTGCGATACGCGCCGACTGTCATCCCCGAGGATGAGGGCCTTCGTGCCGACATCGAAGCGGCGCTGTCTGCATAGATCAACTGCGGGTGGCCGA
>JBARPG010000035.1:0-8242 GCA_049642885.1 Acidimicrobiia bacterium
GCTCGCCGTCGCTGTCATCGCGTGCGGGCCACCAATTGGCAAGCCCGCCGTGGGTCAGGTCCCGAACGCTCCGACCGTGTTCGACAACGCAGACACCAGCGTGCTCGTTGTCGGTACGACCTGGTACATGTTCGGATCCACGAACAACATGCGCGTCCCCGTGCGCATATTGAGCTCCCCCGGCGGCACGTTGGCACAGAGCCAGCAGGCTTGGGCCCAACATCCTCGTGACGCGATGCCGACCATGCCCGCCTGGGTTGATCCGGGTGAGTCAGAGATCTGGGCGCCGAACGCCATCAACATCAACGGAACCTATTTTCTGTATTTCGCCGCGCGCCATGGTGGGTTCGCCAGCGATGAGAACAATGACCAGTGCATCGGTCGCGCTGGGTCCGCGACGCCCGAAGGTCCGTACGCTCCTGAACCCGCTCCGATCTACTGCGGCGGTACACCCGAGGGCGCCATAGCTGGCATGCCGCCCTCGAACAGTTGGGGGCGTGGCGCGCTCGATCCTGAGGTGTTCCGAGCCCCGGATGGGAGCTTGTTTCTGATCGCAGCGGTCAGCCGCACCCAGAAGAACATCGTGTCGTTGCCGCTAACACCTGACGGCCTCGTCGAAGGCGGCGTGAACGCTGAAGGTGCCGTACTCGCCGCCCAACGGTTGATGTGGCACGACGGCGTTGTTGATGATCAGCTCGGAGCAGAAGCGTTCTTGGAGAATCCGTCGATGATCGCGGAGCCGTTGACTGGGACCTACCTCCTCTTCTATTCGGCGGGCCAGTGGTATACACCGAACTATGTGACCGGCATTGCGCGATGCAAGAAGCCGACCGGGCCCTGCACGCTCGCAGTCGACCCGTTCCTTATCAATGGCAACGGCCGCACCGGCATCGGTGGCCTCACCGCATTCACAGATGAGACCGGCGGGAAATGGGTCGCGTATGCGAGCTGGCAGGCAGGTCTTGAAAACCAAGTCGGGAGCGTCGGCCAGTACAAACGTCAGACGCATCTCCAGCGGCTCCTGATTTCTGTAACCGACGATCCGAAAGAACAAGAAATTTCCCTCGGGTAGTTGCGCTGGCGCCTAGGCCAGTACCTCCCGAAGCACGTCGTACGTGTGCTTGAGCGACGCAGTTGAAACATGTTCCTCCGCGGTGTGCGCGAGGAGTGGGTCGCCCGCACCGAAGTTCAACGCCGGAATGCCGAGCGGTGTGAAACGAGCGACATCAGTCCACCCCAACTTGGAACGAACTCGGCCACCCGCGCGATCGACGAACTCTGCGACGAGTGGATGCTCGAGCCCTGGCAGTGCACCCGGCGACTCGTTGAGCACCTCGATCACGTCCGCATCTTCGAACAGCGCATTCGTTTCCGCTCTTGCCTGCTCGCAGGTGATGTCAGGAGCGAATCGGCGGTTCACCGTGATGCTCGCCTCATCTGGAACGACATTGTTCGCGACTCCCCCATCAATGCGCACGACTTGTAGCGCTTGGGTGAACTCCATTCCATCGATCACTCGTGGGGCCAGGATCTCGGCAGCCGCCACCACTCTCGCGAGCGCTGCAGATGCCGCGTGAATTGCGTTCTTTCCGGTCCACGGCCGCGCACTATGGGCACGCACGCCGCGGTACGTCGCGCGTACATGCAGGGTTCCTTGGCATCCGGCCTCAACCCAGCCATCGGTCGGTTCCGCCAAGATCGCAAGGTCGCCGTTCAGCAGCTCGGGTTGTGCTGCCAAGATCGAGCGCAGACCATTGCGCGCCTCTTCCACCTCTTCGCATTCGTAGAACAGAAATGTGACGTCAACCGCCGGTGCCGCGCATTGTTCGGCAAGCGCCAACATGGCTGCAACGCTCCCCTTCATATCTGCCGTGCCGAGACCAAACAGCAAATCGCCGTCGCGGCGCGGAATCGCGTTGCCGTTCGCCGGTACCGTGTCGAGATGACCACCGAGAATGATGCGCCGGTCGCGCGCCAACATCGTTCGAGCCACGAGTGAATTTCCCACGCGATCGATGACAAGGTGCGGAGCGCGGAGCGCAAGCCGCTGCTGGATGGCATCGCACAAGGCAGCTTCGTTGCCGCTCACCGAGTCGACCGCGACAAGGGCCTCAGTCAACCCGACAAGGTCGCTGGCCTCATGATCGACGACGGCCCCGAGCACATCGTTGCTCATTAGGTGGCGACTCCATGCTCACGGAGGATCTCGTTCAACTTCAGCTTGTCGTGCTCTTCGCCCTCCGCGAGCTGGCGCAAGACCAGCACGCATGGCAAACCAAAATCGCCGCCTGGGAAGGACTTCACCCGGGTTGCCGATACGGCGACTGAGCGCTCGGGCACATCTCCCCGGGAAATCTGTTCCCCTGTTTCGGCATCGATGACTGGAACGCTCGAAGTCATGATCGTCCCGGCACCGAGCTTGGCACCTCGACGGACGCGTGCGCCGTCGACGATCATGCATCGCGATCCGATGAACGCATCATCTTCGATGATCACGGGCTGGGCTTGGGGTGGTTCGAGCACGCCGCCAATCCCAACGCCCCCTGCGAGATGCACGTTCTTTCCGATCTGCGCGCAACTTCCGACGGTCGCCCATGTGTCGACCATGGTGCCTGTTTCCACACGTGCCCCGATGTTTACGTAACTCGGCATCAAGATCACGCCAGGTGCGAGATAGGAACCCCACCGAGCGGACGCACCGGGAACCACGCGCACACCCAGTTCGGCATAGTTCGACTTCAGCGGGATCTTGTCGTGGAACTCGAACGGCACCGACTCGATTGTTTCCATCTTCTGCATCGGGAACAGCAACAAGATCGCTTGCTTGAGCCATTGATGAACAGTGACCGTGTCACCATCGGCCTCTGCGACTCGCGCTTCGCCGCGATCGAGCAGGTTGATGGCTGCACGAACGTGTTCATGCGCCTCCTTGGGATCCATGATTGCTGCGATATCACTGCGGTGCTCCCACAGCGCCGCGATGGTTGTTTCTAGGTCGTTCACGAAACTCCTTGGTTGAAACGCTCGCCGATCTCAGCAAGCCGGTCGAGATCGGCCACGAGGGCAAGCCGCGCGTGATCTGCGCCCGCGGGTCCATACATGTCACCTGGGGCTACAAGGATCCCTGCCTCGGCGAAGCGTGCAGTGATTTCCCAGCCATCGTCTGCCGCGGCGTCGGTCCGGAGCCAGAGATAAAAGGTGTCGCGGCCACCGTCGTGGATGAGGCCGAGCGGTCCAAGCTGTCGGAGAACCGTTTCGCGCCGCTCCCTGTAACGGTCGCGCTGGGTATTGACGTGCATATCGTCGCTCCACGCAACGGCGGATGCGGCCTGGATCGGGCCGGGCATCATCATCCCCGCGTGTTTGCGAACAGACACGAGGTACTTCACGAGCTCTGGATCGCCAGCGACGAAACCGGAACGCAACCCGGCGGCGTTGGAGCGCTTCGAAAGCGAATGCACCGCGAGCACACCGCTCGTGTCACCGGTCAGCACCGTCAGCCCAGTGGATCCCCCTCGGTCCACTGGAGCAGGAACCTTCGCATCGGGATCGGCGCCGAACTCCTCGGCCATCTCGGTGAACTCCACGTAGCACTCGTCGGAGGCGACCACGATGCCGCGATCTTGCGCCCACCGAACGGTGCGCTCGAGCTGCTCACGACTCATCGATGCACCCGTTGGGTTCGATGGTTCGTTCAGCCAAAGCACCAGGGCGTCGGCCGCATCGACCGGAGCGATCGCTTCAACGTCCATATGCCACTGGGAGTCGAGTGGCACTGCAACTGGATTCAGCCCGGCAAGGAGCGCACCCATCGCGTAGGTGGGATACGACACCGCGGGGTAGAGAACAGTCTTTCGCTCTGGGTCGCGCAGATGCAATACGTGCGGGAGGCTTGCGACGAGTTCCTTCGTCCCGACGCACGCCATAACGCCTTCAGGATCGACAGCGACGCCGAAACGTCGGTGCAGATACCCGAGGACCGCATTTCGCAATCCCACCGAACCGAGGGCCGTCGGATATCCGTTGCTCTCTGACTCGACTGCGTTTCGGAGCGCGTTCGCCACAATCTCGGGCAGTGGATCATTGGGCGTGCCGATACTCAGGTCCAATAAGCCCATGGGATGTGAGACCGCGAGTCGTTGGAGCGCGCCAAGGCGATCGTGCGGATACGGGGGTACAACAAAGCCTGACATTGCGGGCAGGTTATCGGCCGGGGCCGACTGTAAAGGCCGCCAGACTCACAACGTCTTGGGCGGGCAGGTCAACGATCACACGCATTCCGCTCGCATCCGCTGATTCTTCCAACACCCGACCGACGCGGTGGATCTGCGCGAGCACGTCACCGCGGTCGTAGGGAATGCAGAGCTCAAGCCGCCGACGTGATCCCCACGCCTTCAGGCGGATTGCTTCGAGCAGTTCAGGAATGCCGTCACCGCGTTTGGCTGACACAACCAGCGCCCCACGCTCCGCGAACCATGCCAACTGGTCCGGCGTTGCAGCATCTGCCTTGTTCGCCACGATCAACATTTCAACATCCTGCGCACCGATTTCAGCGATGACCGTGTGAACCGCATCCATCTGCCGTTCGGGCTCAAGTTCCGACGCATCGACCACGTGTACGAGCAGGCTGGCCTCACGCACGACGTCCAAGGTGGAGGTAAAGGCCTCGACGAGGTCATGCGGCAAGTCGCGCACAAACCCAACCGTGTCGGTGACGAGCAGTTCGTCGCCCGTCGGGGTAACCACTCGACGAGTCGTCGGATCGAGGGTTGAAAACAGTCGATCTTCGACGAGCACCTGCGATGCCGCGAGCCGGTTGAGCAGCGTCGACTTTCCCGAGTTTGTGTAGCCGACCAGCGCGATCTGAGGTGTGCCGGCCGCTTGGCGCGCCTTGCGTTGTGTCCCTCGGGTGCGTGCGACAGTCGCAAGCTTGCGTTCGAGCACAGTCATGCGCCGTTGAATGCGTCGACGATCAACCTCGAGCGCAGTCTCACCGGGACCACGTGTCCCAATGCCCGCGCCTTGCTGGGAGAGAAATTTGCCGCGCCCGCGCAATCTCGGAAGGCGGTATTTCAACTGGGCGAGTTCGACCTGCAACATGCCTTCTTGGCTCGTCGCATGCTGGGCGAAAATATCAAGGATGAGGGCGACGCGATCGACCACGTCACACTCAAAGATCTGTTCGAGATTGCGCTGCTGCGCTGGGGTCAGTTCCTCAGAAAAGACGACAAGATCGATGTCGAGGACCTTGCCGGTGTGTGCGAGCTCATCTGCTTTGCCAGAACCCACGTAGGTCGCCGGGTCGGGCCGATCGCGGCGTTGCAAGTCGGCGCCGACGGTATCGGCTCCAGCCGTGTCGACGAGGCGTGCGAGTTCTTGCATGGAAGCCTCGGCATTTGGGAGTTCATATGCCGTTCGATACGTGCCGACCAAGAGCGCCTTTTGCCGCAGCCGATCGAGATCAATTTCGGTTGCGGTGAGCCCGCCGCGGTGTCGTTGAACGTGCCCCTCACTCATGCGCGTCCTTCATGCGTCGTACTCACGAACACGCCGGTGCGAACTGAGGAATCACGGGGCTTCCCATCGCAGGTCGAAACAGTGGTTGACCGGGCCAGTCAATACCGGCACTTCCTGGGCAACCCCTGACCACTCAACAAAGAGATCGCCGCCCGGAAGATGCACCGTCACAGGCGATGAGACCAGTTCGCTTCGAATCGCGACCGCCGCCGCCGCGGTTGCCCCGGTGCCGCAACTCAAGGTTTCACCCGCGCCGCGCTCCCATACGCGAAAACGGAGGCTCCGGTCGGATTCGACGGCAATGAGCTCAACATTGGTCCGTGCCGGGAATCGCAGATCATGCTCCAAGGTTGGCCCGATTTGCGCGAGGTCAAAGGCCGAAACGGCGGTCGGATCTTCGAGAACGAACACCCAATGAGGATTGCCAACATCAACCACCGCGCCACTGCCGAGCCCGGTCCCCTCAGGAGCGGCAAGATCCTCCTCGGCAATCACAATCGCTCCCATCGTGACGCTCGCGGCAAGGAGTCGCCCTTTCGGGTCGCAATCGAGTGTGAGGGTGCGCACTCCGACGATCGTGTCGACGTTCAACTCAGTTGGGGCCCCACGATCGCGATGAATTCCGAGATGTACTGCGTGCGCTGCGAGCGCGCGAATGCCATTGCCGCTCATTTCGGCACCGGAACCGTCGGCATTGATGAGGGCAAAGGAACAGTCACCTTCGCTGGAGGTGGGGTCGCCGAGAAGGATGACGCCATCCGCACCGATGCCCAGGTGGCGATCACACGCGCGAATCACCTGCTCTGGTGTCGGTGGCACGAGCGTTCCCCGCGCGTCCATCACAAGAAAATCGTTTCCGGTTGCTTCGTATTTGCTGAATGCGAACATCAGGACCATCGTGCCAGGATTTCATCCCGAACGTGCGGCAGTTTCGACGGTTCTGCCCAGATAATTCGCGGGTCGCGACGAAACCATCGATGTTGTCTTCGTGCGAATTGGCGTGTGCGAAGCGCTATGGCTTCGCGTGCGTCAGCGATGGGTCGTTCCCCGCGAACCACTTCCGCGAGTTCGCGGTAGCCGATCGCGGCCTGCGCGGTCGTGCTCCATTCGAGATTCGACAGCTCCCGAACTTCTTCGAGCCACCCTGCGTTCAGCATGAGATCGAGGCGTTCGTCGATTCGCTGGTCGCGTGCACTGCCGGTGTCAATTCCGAGCAGCGCCACGTCGAGTGCGGGAGTGGAGTACCGCTTGATGCCACCGCCTGCTTGGGAGAACGGCTCCCCCGTCAGCTCAATCACTTCAAGCGCACGCGCGATGCGTCTGGTGTTCGTGGGCTCAATCAATTGCGCTGCATCCACATCGAGTTCGAGCAGACGCTGATAGCCAGCAGCCAACCCGTCGTCTGTTTCGAGGTCCGCCTCAATCTTCGCCCGCAGTTCTTCGTTCTGCGGTGGGATCTTGAATTGGTCAACTACCGCCTGAACGTACAGACCGGTACCTCCGACGAACAGCGCACGACCACCACGCGCTTCAATTTCACCAAGCACCTCGGTTGCCCGCCGTTGTGTCTCGCGCACTGACCACGGCTCGTGCGGATCAACAACGTCAATCAGGTGATGGACTACGGCAGCTTGCTCGGCGTGTGTGGGCTTGGCGGTGCCGATGTCGAACCCTCGGTAGACCTGCATGGAATCGAGCGAGATGATTTCGATCGCCGGCAACGACGATGCGAGTTCGAGCGCGAACCTTGACTTCCCCGATGCGGTCGGTCCAATCAGCGCGAGATGCCGGGCACCTCCGGGGTGGGCGCGGTCTTCAAACAACGGTGAGCGGGATTCGTATTCGCGACGGGCGTGGAAGCGCAGTCAGTTCACGCCACTCGCCCCGGAGAAAGTGCGGAGCGGCCGAGATGACTTCGACCATCCCGTAAGCACCGACGACCAGGTCGCTGGGCGGCGCGAAATGAACGAGCTTGTTCTGACGGGTGCGCCCGGACCATTGATCGGGATTGTTCTTCGACGGACCTTCGACGAGGACCTCTTCGATACGCCCGACTCGCTCGGCATGCTTGGTCACGGCAGAGGCTTCCACCACGGTCTTCAGACGAATCATCCGTGCCGCAACGACATCCGCTGGCACGAAGTGATCCTCCATCAACGCGGCCGGCGTGCCCTCGCGGGGGGAGAAGATGAATGTGTACGCGGAGTCGTAGTCCGCAATGGCAGCGACCTCGAGTGTGGCCTGGAAATCTTCTTCGGTTTCACCCGGAAACCCGATGATGATGTCGGTGGTGACTGCAAGGTCTTCGATCGATGCTCGGGCGGCGGCGAGTCGTTCGAGGTATCGCTCCGCGGTATATCCCCGATGCATCGCTGCGAGAATTCGGTCTGAACCCGATTGCAGCGGCAAATGGAGGTGCTCGCACACGGTCGGCATATCTGCCATTGCGGCAATCGTTTCGGGTCGAAGGTCTTTCGGATGCGGAGAGGTGTAGCGGACCCGACGGATGCCCTCCACCGCGTCGACCGCCCGCAAGAGGTCCGCGAACTGGGGTTGGTACTGCCCGGCCCCAAGGTCACGGCCATAAGAATTCACGTTCTGTCCGAGCAACGTGATCTCGCTTACGCCATCGTGCGCAAACTCCTCAACCTCGTGAACGATGTCGCCGAGACGCCGAGACACCTCTGCACCGCGCACGCTGGGCACGATGCAAAAGGTGCATGAG
>JBARPG010000036.1:0-5538 GCA_049642885.1 Acidimicrobiia bacterium
CGGAACGTTCCCGACATTGAATCCTGCTCCCCTGCGCGCAGACCACACTTCAAGTCAAAGGTGCCGATCGCCGTGAACTGCTGGTCCCACACGTTGAGGTTTCCGTTCGCATCCGGAGCGAGTGACACGTCCGGAGCCTCCAGCTTCTCGATGGTCAACGTTGAAGTGCCGACCGCTTTCGGAGACTGATAGCTGGCGTGGCCGCATGAGACTGCCGTCCCATCAGGCATGCCGACCCAAATCCCGTACGTCAGGTTCCCCATGTCGTACGTACCCGGCGCGATGGACCTTGAACTCGCGTCCGAACTCGGATTCTCAAGTCCAAACGAGACGTATATGTACTCCGCATCGCTCTGGGACATCCTCATGTCGACCTCCCAATACTGGTGGCCCACACCAACGGGGCGCTGCTGGAGATGCACGCTCCCAGACTCAGTAACCCGACCTGAAGTGCCCATCGTCAGTCGCGTATCCCCCGCGGAAAGATGATCCGCCAAGGTCGGCGTCGGTTGGGGATCCGGACAAGCGGTCAGCAGTGCCGAGGCCATTGCAAAACCAATCATTGCCTTCGAAGAAATCATCATTTTCTCGTTTCTTTCTTGCGCCCGCAATTTTGTTGACACTCGAAGTGACGAACGGCCCGCACAAACGGTTGCAAGAAAACAAAAAAGGGGGCGGTCCGAAGACCGCCCCCTCAAAGGAACACCCATGAGCGAAAACGCTCAACGATAGAAAATCAGACTTGCTGAATTGCGATATCTACGCCCGCTGGAAGATCCAGACGCTGCAAGGACTCCACCGTCTTGCCAGTCGGCTCGAGAATGTCGATCATGCGCTTGTGCACACGAATCTCGAAGTGCTCACGACTGTCTTTGTCGACGTGTGGACCCTTGATAACGCAGTACCGGTGGATATCCGTTGGTAGCGGCACCGGACCCCGCACTTTGGCCTGGGTACGAGTCACGGTTTCGACGATCTTCTTCGCCGACTGATCAATGATCTCGTGGTCGTACGCCTTGAGCTTGATTCGAATGCGTGGTCCTGGAGCAGCAGCCATTCTGAGTTACGCCCGCCCTACTTGAGGATCTTCGTAACGCGGCCGGCACCAACGGTGCGGCCACCTTCACGAATAGCGAAACGCAGACCATCTTCCATGGCGATCGGAGCGATGAGCTCGACGTTCATTTCAGTGTTGTCACCAGGCATAACCATCTCGGTGCCCGCAGGCAGCGTGATGTGTCCGGTGACGTCGGTCGTGCGGAAGTAGAACTGCGGACGGTAGTTCCCGAAGAACGGGGTGTGACGTCCACCTTCTTCCTTCGTCAAGATGTAGACGTTGGATTCGAAGTCGGTGTGAGGCGTGATGGAACCGGGCTTTGCGAGCACCTGTCCACGCTCAACTTCTTCCTTCTTGGTTCCACGGAGCAGCGCACCGATGTTGTCGCCAGCGCGACCTTCATCGAGGAGCTTGCGGAACATTTCAACGCCCGTGCAGGTGGTCTTGGTGGTGTCTTTGAGACCAACGATCTCAATTTCTTCACCCACCTTGACGATGCCACGCTCGACACGTCCCGTCACAACGGTTCCACGACCGGTGATTGAGAACACGTCTTCGATTGGCATCAAGAACGGCTTGTCGATGTCACGGACCGGCTCTGGGATGTAGTCATCAATGGCAGCCATGAGCTCAACAATGCTCTCGGACCACTTCGGGTCACCTTCGAGCGCCTTGAGAGCAGAGACACGAACGATCGGGATGTCGTCGCCGGGGAACTCGTACTCGTTGAGGAGTTCACGAACTTCGAGCTCGACGAGTTCGAGAATTTCCTCATCGTCGACCATGTCCGACTTGTTCAGCGCGACACAGACATATGGCACACCAACCTGACGGGCAAGCAGCACGTGCTCACGGGTCTGTGGCATCGGGCCGTCGGTCGCTGCAACCACGAGGATTGCACCGTCCATCTGCGCTGCACCAGTGATCATGTTCTTGATGTAGTCAGCGTGACCTGGGCAGTCGACGTGGGCGTAGTGACGGTTGTCCGTCTCGTACTCCACGTGCGCGATCGAGATCGTTATGCCTCGCGCGCGCTCTTCTGGCGCCTTGTCGATCTGGTCGAACGGCGTTGCATGCACGTTCGGGTTCTTATCTGCGAGCACCTTGGTGATCGCCGCAGTCAGCGTCGTCTTCCCATGGTCAATGTGACCGATGGTTCCGATGTTCAAGTGCGGCTTGTTCCGCTCGAACTTCTCTTTGGCCATAGGAAACCCGTGCTCCTTCTTAGTGTGGGTGGTTCTGGTCGACGTCTCGGGCTATTCGCCCTTGACCCGTGCCTGGATCTCGGTTGCGATTGAGTCCGGCACCTGTTGATAAGAGTCGAACTGCATCGTGTATGTCGCTCGCCCTTGCGTGCGCGAACGAAGGTCTCCAACATAGCCGAACATTTCGGCCAGCGGCACCTTGGCGCGAATCGCCTGGGCATTTCCTCGCTGTTCCATCCCTTCGACCTGACCTCGTCGTGAGTTCAAATCGCCGATGACATCGCCCATGTAGTCGTCGGGAGTGACGACTTCCACAGCCATGACGGGCTCGAGCAACGCGGGCTTTGCTTTGCGGACGGCCTCTTTCAGAGCCATCGATCCAGCGATCTTGAAGGCCATTTCCGAAGAGTCGACGTCGTGGTATGACCCATAGACGAGCGTGGCTTTGATGTCGACGAGGGGATACCCGGCGATCACACCCCCGGCCATTGCCTCTTGGATGCCTTGGTTCACTGGCTGGATGTATTCCTTCGGAATGACACCGCCGCTGATCTTGTCCTCGAACAGGTAACCGCCACCGGGGCCAGTTGGCTCGAGGTTGATGACGACGTGACCGTACTGGCCACGACCACCCGACTGGCGGGCATATTTCATGTCCACTTTTTCAACAGCCTGGGTGATGGTCTCGCGGTAGGCAACCTGCGGCTTGCCGACATTGGCTTCCACATTGAACTCGCGCATCATGCGGTCGACGAGCACCTCGAGGTGCAGCTCGCCCATACCCGAGATGATCGTTTGACCGGTCTCTTCATCAGAACGGACCTTGAACGTCGGGTCTTCGTCGGACAGTGACGAGAGCGCCTTACCCAGCTTGTCTTGATCTTGTTTCGTCTTCGGTTCGACGGCCACGGAAATGACCGGCTCAGGAAAGATCATGACTTCGAGCATGATCGGGTCTTCTTTTGCGCACAGCGTGTCGCCCGTTGTGGTGTTCTTGAACCCGAGGCCCGCGACGATGTCGCCCGTGTACGCGGTTTCAATGTCCTCGCGCTGGTTGGCGTGCATGCGAAGGATGCGGCCGATGCGCTCCTTCTTGTCTTTCGTTGCGTTGTAAACCTCGCCGCCCTTTTCGAGCTTGCCGGAATACACACGGAAGTAGGTGAGCTTGCCGTAGGGGTCCGCCACAATCTTGAATGCGAGCGCCGCGAATGGCTCGTCGTCGCTGGCTTTACGTTCCAGAACCTTGTCAGGGTCTTTCAGGTCGACACCCGGAGTCGGGGGAACGTCAAGCGGTGATGGCAGGTAGTCAACGACGGCGTCGAGCATGGGCTGCACGCCCTTGTTCTTGAATGCGGATCCACACAGGACAGGGACGAAGTCGAATGCGATGGTTCCTTTACGAATCGCAGACTTCACTTCTTCGACGTTGAGTTCTTCGCCGTCGAGGTAACGCTCCATGAGCGCTTCGTCTTGGACTGCGATGATCTCGAGGAGCTGGCTGCGGTAGTCCTCAGCTTGCGCCTTCAAGGCCTCGGGGATCTCAACCTCGCTGAAGGTTGCACCCTCCGTGTCGTCGTCGAGTGGCCATACGAGTGCCTTCATTTTGACGAGGTCGACCACGCCTTCGAATGTCGATTCCCCACCAATCGGGAGTTGGAGCACTGCGGCCGTCGCGTCGAGTCGGTCACGAATCATGTCGACGCAGCGAAAGAAATCAGCGCCGGTGCGGTCGAGTTTGTTGACGAAACAGAATCGCGGCACGTTGTACTTGTTGGCCTGACGCCATACCGTTTCAGATTGCGGCTCGACACCTGCGACGCCATCGAAGACGCAGATCGCGCCGTCGAGCACTCGCAGGGAACGCTCCACCTCAACGGTGAAGTCGACGTGGCCCGGGGTGTCGATGATGTTGACGGTGTGCCCATCCCATTGGCACGTGGTCGCGGCCGATGTAATGGTGATGCCGCGCTCTTGTTCCTGGATCATGTGATCCATAACTGCAGCGCCTTCGTGCACTTCGCCGATCTTGTACGTACGGCCCGTGTAGTACAGGACGCGTTCGGTCGTGGTGGTCTTGCCCGCGTCGATATGGGCCATGATCCCGATGTTTCGTACTTTTTTCAGGTCGGGGCGATCAGCCATCGTCTTCCTCGTTCGTCAGTTCAGAGCGCGCCAAAACGGGCGCCCTTTCGGTGCGATTTACCAGCGGTAATGGGCGAATGCCTTGTTGGATTCGGCCATCTTCTGGAGGTCTTCGCGCTTCTTCATCGCAGCACCGACACCATTTGCGGCATCGAGCAATTCGGCGGCGAGGCGTTGTGCCATTGTTTTTTCGCGGCGCTGCCGTGCGTATCCCACGATCCAGCGAATGGCGAGCGTGGTTGCACGACGCGGCTTGACCTCAACTGGCACCTGGTAGGTGGCACCACCGACACGTCGGCTCCGCACCTCAAGTGCTGGACGAACATTTTCGACGGCCTTCTTCAAGGTCGCTACGGGATCGGTCTCGGTCTTCTTTTCCATCTCTTTGAGGGCGTCGTAGACGATTTCCTCAGCGATGGACTTCTTGCCGCTCAACAGCACCTTGTTGATGAGTTGTGCGACAACCACCGAACGGTGAACGGAGTCGGGAATGAGATCTCGACGATTTGCGGGGCCCTTGCGCGGCATCCGTTATCCCTTCTTGGCGCCGTAGCGGCTGCGGGCTTGTTTGCGATTGTTTACACCGGAGGCGTCGAGCGCTCCCCGTACAACTTTGTAGCGCACACCTGGGAGGTCCTTCACACGTCCTCCACGCACGAGCACGATGGAGTGCTCCTGGAGGTTGTGTCCGATCCCGGGGATGTAGGCAGTCACCTCGATACCGGTGGAGAGGCGAACACGAGCGACCTTGCGCAGCGCGGAGTTCGGCTTCTTCGGGGTCGTTGTGAACACGCGGGTGCACACTCCTCGACGCTGAGGCGATGCCTTCAGCGCGGGGGTCTTCGACTTGGTCGTTTTCGTTTCCCGGCCCTTGCGGACCAGCTGCTCAATAGTGGGCAACCCAAACTCCTTGTTGCCGCGCAAGCGCGGTACTTGTTTCTGCGGTGCAGAGGTGTTCGCTGGCGTGCTGACGCAAGCTTCCTAAAGCCAGCACAAGCGAGTAGCCATGCTACGGATTCTTAGAGGCCCAGAGCAAACCGCGGAATTTTCTGACTTCTCAGGTCCTTATGAGAAGTCTGCTTTCTTGTACATCGTGATGACTGCGGCACCGCCGAGGCCCAGGTTGTGCTGGAG
>JBARPG010000037.1:0-6745 GCA_049642885.1 Acidimicrobiia bacterium
CCGCCGCGAGATCACCGCCGAAGACGTCGTCCGTCTTGGTCGCTACGAGATCTACGCCTCGCTCGTCCACGACGGCGGAACCACCCCCTTTGCTTCCGGACGCACGATGCCGCTTCGTCCAGCGGTCTCGAACGTCGGTGCCGTCCGAGCCCGGTCCGCTGCGAACTACGGCACTCCCGCACACGCCACGGACGACCATCTCCGGAGTCACCTCCACGTGACTCCGCCGTCGACTCCGGGAACGGACGGCGATGTTAGTGGCGGGTTCGGCACACGACGGAGGACCCCATGAGCGGTGTTCGCGTCGCTGTTCGCGCCGCGTCGAGTCGACCGGGGTCGAAACACCGCCAATACAAGGCGATCGCCGCCTCTGTGCCGCCGAATGTTCACCCCCGTTGGAGGACGGCATGAAACCCCGGCGGCCGACCCCTGACCCAACGTCGCTCAGCGACCGCGACCTCGCCGTCCTCGACGACGTGTCGTCGTTCCGTGCGCTCACCGGCGAGCAGATCAGGCGGCTCCACTTCGACCACCGCCACGATGGCGGATCAGATGCGGGCGCGCGACGAGTCTCTCAACGGGTGCTCAAGCGTCTCGTCGACCTCGGGCTGCTTGCCACGTTGACCCGCCGCGTCGGGGGAGTGCGAGCCGGGTCCGCAGGCCTCACCTACGTGCTCGGCTACCACGGCCAACGACTGATCCGACCAGAGCGCCGCGCCCGAACGCCGGACACCTTGGGTGACCGGTACGTCGCGCACACGCTCGCGGTCGCGGAGATCGCAGTCGGACTACGCGCCGGAAGTGGTGGTCACGGCGGTGAGCGACCGGCGATCGAAGTCGAACCGATTTGCTGGCGTGCCTACCCCGACGGCAAGCGCACAGCGACCCTGAAGCCCGACCTGTTCGTCGCCATCACCGACGGTGACCTCGAGCACCGATGGTTCGTCGAGGTCGACATGGCGACCGAGTCGCTCGTGCGAGTTCGCTCAAAGTGCCAGGGCTACCTCGACTACCACGCGACACGCATCGAGAACGACCTCCACGGCGTGTTCCCCAAGGTCGCTTGGATCGTGCCCGACGAACGCCGCGCCGACCAGATCACCTCGGTCGTGCACAGCATGCGATCGCCGGCACGCGAGATGTTCGTCGTCACGACCGCGGCCAGGTCACCGTTCGCGAACGCGGCGAGCCACGAGGTCGACGGGTCTCCGATCGGGGAGGTGACCAACGAACTGTCGTCTGTTGCAGGGGGCGGGTCGTGAGCCGGCGCCCGCCCATCGGCCAAGTACTTGTCGGCGACGCCGTCGAGCGACTCAAGTCGATTCCGGACCAGTCTGTCGACTGCCTCGTCACCTCACCGCCGTACTTCCGGCTCCGCAACTACGGCCACCGAGGCCAACTCGGCCTCGAGGACGGCGTTCATGAATGGGTAGCCAACCTCGTTGCGGTCCTTGGCGAGGCACGACGCACCCTGACCGACACCGGGACCGTGTGGTTGAACGTCGGCGACAGCTACAGCCGATCCCGTAGCACCGGCGCTGCACCCAAAAGCCTCGTGCTGGCCCCCGAGCGACTCCTGGTGGCACTCGCCGCGGACGGCTGGTGGGTCCGCAACAAGGTGGTGTGGGCGAAGCCCAACCCGATGCCGACCAGCGTTGGAGATCGGCTGGCGACGACCTGGGAGCCGGTGTTCCTGCTCACCAAGTCACCGCGCTACTTCTTCGATCTCGACGCCGTCCGCGTGCCGCACAAATCGCGGCCCGGACGTCAACGCTGGGACCCTGGTCCGATCCCGAACCTGGTGCCCGAGTGGCAAGGCCCACTCGCTGGGAACAACAGCGGGCTCGGTCGACTCAAGGCGTCTGGCCTTGCCGGCCACCCGCTCGGCAAGAACCCCGGCGACGTGTGGCGGATCACCACCTCCAACTTCCGCGGCGGTCACCACGCCACCTACCCCGAAGCACTCGTCGAACGTCCGATCCTCGCCGGGTGCCCCGCCAAAGTGTGCCGACGCTGCAACACCCCATGGACGAGAGAACCAGTCGACCGCACCGTCTCGACACCAGAGATCGGTGCGATCCGTCCCAGATGCCGCTGCCGCGCCGGGACCCGCCCCGGGGTGGTGCTGGACCCCTTCCTCGGCTCCGGCACCACCGCCGTGGTCGCCGAACGCCTCGACCGCGACTGGATCGGCATCGACGTCAACCCACGCTTCGCCGCCATCGCCCAGCAACGCATCGAGGACCAGCGACAACGCGCCGCTCCCGCGTCGGCCTGACCCGGACGCCGCAAGCCAACAAGAACCTAAACGGAGAACCAATGAATGAACCACGAAACCCCAAGCGAGAGCGCCGAACCGCGCTCGCCAGAACGACACCTCGACGGCCTCGCACCGCGGATCTACGTCGCGTCACTCAGTGACTACAACGCTGGTCGCCTCCACGGCACCTGGATCGACGCGGATGACGAACCCGACGACGTCCACGGCGCCATCAGCGACATGCTCGCCGCGTCGGTCGAAGCCGGCGCGGAGGAGTACGCCATCCACGACTACGAAGGCTTCGGCGCCTACCAGCCCCACGAGTACGAACCCATCGACACCGTCAACAAGATCGCCCGAGGCATCCGCGACCACGGCGCCGCCTACGCCCACTGGGCCAACCACGTCGGCACCAGCGACCCCGACGCTCTCGACACCTTCGAGGACCACTACTTCGGCCGCTGGGACTCCACCATCGCATTTGTCGAGGAACTCCTCGACGACTTCGGCATCGAACGAGCCCTCGACGACGCCGTCCCCGCACCGTGGCGCTACTACGTCCGCGTCGACACCGAAGCCCTCGCCCGAGACCTCGCCACCGACTACACCGTGTGCGAAAACGGCGACGGCGTCTACCTCTTCGAACCCTGCTGAACGGGCCCGCGTTGTGAAAACCACTGCTGCACAAATGCAGCAAACGTGAGACAATAGGGACACGACCACATGTGGGAGATGATCGACGTGACCAACCTGGGAGCCACGCTCCGCCGCAGGCGCCTGGAGCTCGGTTGGACCATGCGCGCCCTCGAAGACGCCTCCGGCGTCGACGACGCCGTGATCTCACGCATCGAGAACGGCGAGATCGTCCAACCCCGCGTCGACAAGATCACTCGGATCGCGACGGCGCTCGGCCTCGACCCGGTCGTGGTTCTCAGCGACGCCACCGGCACCGAGCCCGTCACGATCGCTGGGTTCCTCCGCAGCCGCTACCCCGACCTGCCTGCCGAGGCGGCAGCGGATATCGAGCGCCACGCCGAGGCGGTCCTCGCCGACCACCACATCAACCCACACCATCGAAAGGAGGTGCCATGACCACCAACATCAACGAACCCTCTGGTCGGGCCGTCATCTACGTGCGAGTCTCCACCGCCGCACAAGCCAACAAGGACTTCGACGAGGAGGGCTACTCAATCCCCGCGCAGCGCGACGCATGCCTCCGCAAGGCCGAGAGCCTCGGCGCCGTCGTCGTTGAGGAGTACGTCGACCGGGGCGAGTCCGCCAAGTCCGCGGACCGGCCACAGCTCAAGGCAATGCTCACGCGGCTCCAGACCAAACGCGACGTCGACTACGTCATCGTCCACAAGGTCGACCGCCACGCCCGAAACCGCGCCGACGACGTCGCCATCGGCCTCACCATCCGCCAAGCCGGCGCCCAGCTCGTCTCGGTCTCCGAAAACGTCGACGCCACCCCATCGGGCAAGCTGCTCCAGGCGATCATGTCGGGGATCGCGGAGTTCTACTCCGACAACCTCGCCACCGAGGCCATTAAGGGTATGACTGAGAAGGCCAAGAAGGGCGGCACGCCCGGACGAGCCCCGATCGGCTACCGCAACACCCGCGAGACCATCGACGGCCGAGAAGTGCGCACCGTCACCGTCGACCCCGAACGCGCACCCCACGTGCGGTGGGCGTTCGCGACCTACGCCACCGGCGAATGGTCGATCCGCGCGATCACCGACGAACTGCAGCGACGCGGTCTCGTGTCAGTCCAGATCGGCAAACGCTCTTCCAAGCCACTGCACCTCTCACGGGTGGCCAAGATGCTGTCAGACCCGTACTACATCGGGATCGTCACTTTCCGTGGCGTCCGCTACCCCGGGCGCCACGAGCAGGTCGTCGATGACGCCACCTTCCACAAGGTGCAGGACGTGCTCGTCAGTCACACGAACGGAGTTCGCCAGGTGACACATCGCCACTACTTGCGAGGCAAGCTTTGGTGCGCCGAGTGTGAGTCGCGATTGCTCTTCAGTCGCAGCACCGGACATGGCGGGACCTACGACTACTACTTCTGCGCCGGACGGCAACGCCACAACGGATGCACCCAGCGCTTCGTCAACGCCGCATTCATCGAGTCGGCCATCGAAGACTACTACGAGCTCATCCAGCTCGACCGTGACCTCGTGACCTCAGCGAAGATCGAACTCGGAGCACAACTCGCTGCCGCAAGAGCAAGCGCCGACGTTGAGCTCCAACGTCAACGCCGACGGATCGACCGACTCACTGACGAGCGCGCCAAGCTCCTCCAAGCCCACTACAACGACGCCGTCCCGCTCGACCTCCTCAAGACCGAGCAACAACGCATCGCCCGCGAGCTTGATGACGCTCAGCGACTCCTCAACCAGTCCTCAGCGACCTTCGCCGATGCTGAAGTCACGATCAGCCGAGCGCTCGACCTCGCCGGCAATTGCCACACCGCTTACCTCGACGCCAACCCCACCGTCCGCCGAAAGTTCAACGAGGCCTTCTTCACCGAAATCTGGGTCGGCCGATCAGGCGAGATCGACCACGCCGACCTCACCGAAGTCTTCACCAGCCTCAATGCCCACGTCACCAACGGGGTCGCGATCGACGACTCGTCGAACGAGCCAGAGGCCACCAGCGACACCGGCGACCCTCGGGCCGAACTTGTCACCGTGGGTTCGAGTAAGACCTCATTGGTGCCCCCGGCAGGAATCGAACCTGCGACCTTGGGATTAGAAGTCCCCTGCTCTATCCCCTGAGCTACGGAGGCGTGCGTAGGTCGTCATCCTACGAGGCAGCGTCCGAGAGATTCGCGAAACATTCCTGAATCGTGGTGTCCCGAAACTGAAACCCGCTCTCCAGCAATGCTGAGGGCAGCACGCGCTGGCTCGCGAACATCAGCGTGTCGACGAGTTCTTTTCCAAACTTCGCGTAGAGCGGAAGCCTCGGCGTGGGGAGGATCGTTGGTCGGTGGAGCGCATGTCCGAGCGCGCTCACGAAATCCCGATTTGTCACCGGCTCAGGTGCAGTGAGATTGACCGGGCCGTCGATAGGGGTGTCGATCAGATGGATGATGGCTGCGACCTCATCTCTCAGACTGATCCAACTCATCCATTGGTTTCCGCTGCCGCTGCGGCCACCGAGGCCGAGTCGAAACGGCAACAACATGCGCTTGAGCACTCCCCCATGGGCAGCGAGCACAAGGCCCGTCCTCAAGAAGGTCGTCGTGATGCCCGCTTCCGCCGCAGGCCCCGCAGCGTGTTCCCATGCGACGCAAACCTGCGCAGTGAAATCGTGCCCCGGCGCTACATGCTCATCAACAGCAATCTGCCCAGTGTCGCCGTAGTACCCAATCGCGGAACCGCTGAGAAACAACGCTGGCGGTTCCGGAACTCCGGCGATCGTATTCGCGAGCAACGCCGTGCTTGTGGTGCGGCTCTCGACGATGCGCTGCTTCTGGGTTGGGGTCCACTTTCGTTCCCCGATGCCTTCACCGGCGAGGTGAATCACCGCGTCAGATCCGTTCACGTCATCGGGATTGAGCACCCCAGCACTCGGGTTCCATTCACGCACGTTGTTCGTCACCTCGGAACGCCGAGATGTGGTCGCGGGCCGAATGAGGCATACGACGTCATCGCCGCGCCCCACGAGGGCACGCACGAGTGCGGTGCCGATGAATCCCGTCGAGCCAGTAACCACAATTCGCATGGCGCAATCCTCCCACCATGCAGCCCGCCGCGCCGCTTCACGATCGGCACCGAAGTTCGGGGATCGGCTCGCTACACTGTCGCCCCACGCGCCTCTAGCTCAATTGGTTAGAGCAACGGACTCTTAATCCGTTGGTTCCGGGTTCGAGTCCCGGGGGGCGTACCAGTCCCCTACGCTTCGACGTATGGATAATCCGAAAATCTCCGTACCAGATAAGCAGCGCGCTGGCGTGTGGGCGAACTTCGCAGTCGTGTCCCACAGCCCGCACGAGTTCACTCTCGATTTTGTGCGTGTTGAGCCGCAGTTCGAAGCCGGACCTCCGACGGGTCTTGTCGTGAGTCGCGTCTCGCTGTCACCGCTCATGGTCACCCAGCTCATCGACGCGCTCCAAGAGAACTGGCAGCGATACGCAGAACGAGCGATGCCGCGAGAAGCCCAAGAGTGAGCGATTCGAGTCTCGACCGTTCCTCGACCGATCTGTTCCGTCTCGACGGCAAAGTCGCAATCGTTACCGGTGCCTCATCCGGCCTTGGCTGGAGGTTCGCTACCGTCTTGAAGGCCGCAGGCGCCACCGTTATTGGAGTCGCACGGCGCGCCGATCGTCTGGAACAGCTCCACGACGCGTCGGGAGTCATCGGACTCCCCGCCGATCTGAGCCTCGCCGAGGAACGCGTGCGCGTGATCGAAGAGGTGCACAGGCTGCACGGTCGGATCGACGTGCTCGTCAACAACGCGGGCACAGGCGTTGTCGTGCCC
>JBARPG010000038.1:0-13045 GCA_049642885.1 Acidimicrobiia bacterium
GCGATTTCGCTCAGGCGTACGACAAAGACGAGCGGTTGCCTTTGGGGCCTGAGCAGGGGGATATCGCAGGTGTCGTGTTCCAACGCCGTACCGGAATCGAGCCGGCGCGCGGTGCGGTGATCCCGAGTTGGCACCGCATCGTTTCTTCAAATGCCGAAGGACGCTTCGGTGCGGTGCCCGGAACCCTTGCGGACGCGCTCGGCGCCATGCAGTGGACGACTGGGGCGATCCTCTCGGGGGATTCGACGCGGGATGACCCGCCAATCCTCCGACGAGGGCTTGCGGCGGCGGTGGCGCATCCCGACGGCACGTTCGATCAGCTGATCACCGATGTGGTCAAAGACGATGTTCATGCCCCGAGCGGCCAGCGCATGGATGGACCGGCGATCGTTCACGCAATTGACTCACAGCCGAGTCATTCGTTCACGGTGGTGTCAGCTGCCGACCTCGACCGTGTTTCCGCAATGGCCTCATCCGCTCGACGGTCCGTGGGGGAACGTTGGCGACTACAGGCGGCACGTCGAACCGATGATCTGCTCGGAACAATCGTGGCGCATCGACGACCGAATGATCTCCTGATGATTCTCATGCCCGCGTCAGGATCTGGTGCTTCAGGTCTCGCCGCTATCGCCGTCGCTGGCCCTGGCCTTGTTCCGGGTCTTGTGGAATCGCCAACTGCTGAGCACCCTGGAACGCTGCGGGTTCAAGATATTGGTGCGACTCTGGTGGACTCCGTCACGCACGAAATACCTGAAGAAATGGAAGGCCGAGCTTTGCGTGTCGTTTCAACGGACGGCACGGGCCTTCAGCGTCTGCATTCGATGCAAACGCTGATCGATCAATCGTGGGCTCGCTCTCAAACCGGAGGGAACATCCCGGTCATCTTGGCGGTGGGTCTGATCGGCCTTTCGCTCCTGTATGCGTTGCGCCGTCGCTTTGCGCTTGACAACCGGACGATGTCCTTCGTGCTCGCACTCGTCCCTGCGATCGTGCTCTCGAGTTATTGGATCAACCCGTTTGGTATTACCTCGCTGCTGTTGTGGTACCTCGCCTTGTTCACAGTGGCTGCGGCAATTTCTGGACTCGGTGCACTGATTCTCAAATCGCCCACGCGAGTGCTGCTCGTGCTGTTGGTGCTGATCGGAGCCACAATCGCGTTCGACGTGTGCTTCACGTCGAACGTTTTCCAGTTCAACGGGGCGCTCGGGTTCGGACCCGCCTCGAACGGTCGATTGTCCGGGCTACAAAACACGGGGTACGCGTTGCTCGGGGCGTGCGGTCTTGCGCTCGGTCACGTGCTGGTCACTCGCGTGCGGCATGGTTGGTGGTGGGCATTGTGCCTATTGCTGGCAATCGTCGTCATCGACGGAGCTCCCTTCCTCGGAGAGGACTTTGGCGGGCTGATCACGCTGACTCCTGCCGCCGTGGTCGCGCTCGTCGGTTGGCGACCCGTGATGAATCGGCGTTGGCTGGCGTTCATCGGAGTGCTCACAGGGCTTATCGTGATTGCTGCGACAATGCTTACGGAACTATCGCGTCCAAGTCGGTCCCGTTCACACATGGGGCGATTCCTCGAGTCGATTCTGACCGATCCCGGACGCGCGAAGTCTGTTGTCGATCGCAAATTGGCTCTCGCAATTGACACGTTTACCAATTCCGCGTTTCTATACGCTCTCCTCGCGATGGTTGTGGCCTTTGGGTACGACGCGTGGCGTCGAGGGGAACTCCCGTGGAGGAATGAGCCTCGAATGGTGAAGTCGACAGTGCTCGGGGTAGCGGTGCTCGGTGTGGCGGGCACCGCGCTCAATGACAGCGGGATCGTGATTCCCGCAATGATGATGACGGTGCTCCTTCCGGTCATCATCGCTCATACGGACCGTGACCGACCATCGTTGAGCGCACCATGAAGGGGGTGCTGATCGTCGCAGGCTCGTTACTGGTTGGACTGTTGCTCGCTCGGTTGATGATCAACGTCTGCAGACCGGTGCTCGAAGCCCCGATGCTCAAACGCACGAACTACCGAGATCGCCAGATCTATACCGCACGCGGTCTTGTAATCCTCCTGGTGACACTCGGCGTCGAATCGATCCGCGTCGCGTTCGCGAGCCTGGGCATCGGATCGAAAGATGTCTCGGAATTGCGATCGGCGGTGGTCCTCGCAGTCGTGGTGTACGGCCTGTTGGGTCTTATTGACGATTGCCTGGCCGTCGGAGTCGATCGGGGGTTTCGAGGCCACATCGCCGCATTGATGCACGGACGATTGACCAGCGGGATGTTGAAGATGATCGGCGGCGGCGCCGTCGCAATGCTCATCGTGGCGAGCCCAGGTTTCCCTGCGGGACGATCGATCATCGTTGACGGGGTGTTGATTGCCGCGTGTGCCAATGCTGGCAACCTCTTCGACCGCGCACCGTGCCGCACGATCAAGGCCGCGTCGCTCGGTTTCGTGGCGGTTGTGGCGATGCTCGGAGTTGCCGCTGGCCCGATTGCGATTGTGATCGGTGCGGCGATCGCGATGCTCCCCGAGGAGGGGTCAGAGCGAGCCATGCTCGGCGACACTGGTGCGAATCCGCTGGGCGCGGTGATCGGTATCGGCATCGTGTTCGGTGCGAGTTCGACGGGGCGCCTCGTCGCATGTCTGATCGCCGTTGCGATCAACTTGGCAGCCGAGCGGTGGAGTTTTTCGGAAATTATCGAATCCAGCGCGGTGCTCCGTTTCCTCGACGGGATCGGGCAGAGTCCGCAACGTCGGGCATGGGCTCGCCGGGCGAGGGATAACTAGGGCGTGTGACCGTCGCAGAAATCAGAGGATTTCCGGTACATAACTCGGCCGTGGCGTAACGGCTCGCTCGAGTAGCCGTCGGCCATCAGTTTCGGTCCGAGGTCCTTCAGTGAACCCCAGATCGTGTCGCTCCAGACCACGACCAGGCACACGCGCTCATTGCGTGCTTCTTTCAGAATGAGTGCACTCGTGAGCCGGATTCCGTCGACATCGGAATCGAGGCGCATGCGGGACCCGTCAACGAAAAACGGTGGAACTGTCATTCCGGCGAGTACAAGCACTCCGGGTTCGTCGCTCAGGCCGAGGGCGGCTGGCGGCAGTGAGGAAATAGCGTCTTGGACTGCACGCTGGTCAGCGCTCAGGTGAGGGGGTGACATGAAATCTGAGCTCCGAACCACGAGCACAGTGGTCGACACGATCGCGGCTACGACGATCAGCGTGGTCGATAGAAGTGCAGTGCCGCGCCGGGAAGATATCGGGAGACGCTCCGTCACGATGCCGAGTGTCTCTTGGGATGGTGCGAATAGGAGAGCGAGCGGGAGCGCAACGAAACTCACGTGGTTGGCGAACATCGCGTTCTCCCCGAGAAGAACTGCACCGGACATCAATATCCAGGAGACGGATAGTGCTGGCGTGATGATTTCTGTTCCGAGTGCTGCCACTCCGGCGCTTGAATACGTTCGCCGCGCTCGCCAGATCCGTAGCCACAGGAATATTCCGATGCTGATGCCGCACACGATCAAGATCGGAACATCGCGCTCGGCGATGACTCTCACGAGCTTGTTCCATCGAAATCCGAGCGTTTGGCTCGTGCTTTTTTCTAGGTGATATTGGATTGACTGCTGATATGCCTTTCGAAAATCCCAGATCACCATCCACACGAGAACGAAGGCCACCGCAACCGATCCGAATGCAACAACGATTCGGGCACCGAATCGACGAAAGATGACGTACGCCGTGATCAGGACGGTCGGCGCCACAAGAAGGTTCTTTGTTCCGATTGCTGCACCGACAAGTATGCCGAGCATCAGCACCTGTCGGACCGAAGTGTGAGCGTTGGGCTCGCGCGTGCGTTCCGAGTTCTGCGTCGAAGAACTCATCGAGACGGCGAGGCACAGTGCCATCAGCGCCCAAGCGAACGCAATTCCATCTGAGGTCAGTGCGCTTGTGGTTCTCAAGATCGTTCCTGAGGTCGCAACGAGTATGCCGACCACCCAAAATGCGGCGGCGGACTTTCGACCCGCAAGCCACGCGGCACAGATTGTGATTGCTATGCCCGCAGCAACGGCCGCAATGCGCGGAGCATGGTCGGTGCGAAATCCGAGGAGATCGGCAAACCACACCGCCGGATAGAACAATGGTCCTTGTGCGGAGAACACTTGCCGGAACGGCAATGCTCCAGTTCGCATTGAAATCGCTGCTGCCTGATAGACGCCGTCGTCGTAGCTGAGCTCTGCTGGAGCACGAAACGCCGGTAGGCGAACACCAAGGGCAAACATTGCAAGCGGCGCGTACCACCAGGACGGTATTGACCGAAGAGGAGTATGGGCCTGTGGAATCGGATTTCCCTTCTCGGGAATCCGTGCTGATCCGGACATTCCTGGGACCGTAGCGGGTGGCGGTCACGAACTTCGCGAATCTCGGGTGGTACCTTCATCCGAACGGAGGAGGAGCAGGTGTCGAAACATATTTTCGTGACCGGTGGAGTCGTGTCTGGTCTCGGAAAAGGATTGACAGCGTCTTCACTCGGGCGTTTGCTCAAGAGCCGTGGCCTGAGCGTCACGATGCAGAAGCTGGATCCATACATCAACGTCGATCCGGGAA
This sequence comes from Acidimicrobiia bacterium, assembly GCA_049642885.1. Taxonomy (GTDB): domain Bacteria; phylum Actinomycetota; class Acidimicrobiia; order IMCC26256; family JBARPG01; genus JBARPG01. The sequence goes on from JBARPG010000038.1 coordinate 4,607, forward strand.
CCATGAATCCCTTTGAGCACGGAGAAGTGTTCGTCACGGATGATGGGGGGGAAACGGACCTTGACCTCGGGCATTACGAACGGTTCGTCGACATTGCGTTGACACGCACCTCGAACGCCACCACAGGCTCGATCTACCAGGCTGTTCTTGCGAAAGAGCGTCGCGGCGCATACCTCGGGCAGACAGTTCAAGTCATTCCGCATATCACCGACGAGATCAAGTCGCGCATCTTGGCGCTGACCTCCGACGACGTCGACGTCGTTATCACCGAAGTTGGTGGCACCGTCGGGGACATCGAGATCCTGCCGTTCCTCGAAGCAATTCGACAGTTCCGCAAAGACGTGGGTCGCGACAATGTGTGTTACGTGCATGTGACGTTGATGCCGTTTCTCGGACCGTCGGCGGAATTGAAAACGAAACCGACCCAACATTCGGTCACCGAACTCCGCAGCCGGGGCATTCAACCGGACGTGATCGTTTGTCGTTCCGATCGCCCAATACCGAGGCGTTTCAAGGAGAAGATCTCCGCACTTTGTGATGTGCCACCCGAAGCCGTTGTGTCTGCGATCGACGCACCGAGCCTCTACCAGATTCCATTGGTGCTCCATGACGAAGGTCTCGACACCTACGTGTGTTCACTCCTCAAGCTCGAGGAGCATGAACCGGACCTTGCCGAATGGGAAGCCGTCGTCCGCGATGTCGAGGCAGCCACCGAGGTAGTCAAGGTTGGCCTTGTCGGGAAATACGTGAATCTGCCTGACGCGTACCTTTCGGTCGTCGAAGCGCTGAAGCACGGAGGGCACCGCGTTGGAGCCAAGGTCGAGATTGACTGGATTCCATCCGATGACGCTGAAGGGCTGCTCGCCGAAGGGCGTCTGGGCGACCTCGATGCGATTGTGATTCCGGGTGGCTTCGGATTTCGCGGAATCGAAGGGAAGATTGCAGCGGCCGAATTCGCACGCACCCATCGCATTCCTTTTCTCGGATTGTGTCTCGGAATGCAGTGCGCCGTTATCGAGTTCGCACGAAATGTCGCGGGGCTCGAAGACGCTCATTCCTCGGAGTTCGACCGTCATACGCCGCATCCGGTGATTGACTTGATGGACGCCCAGCGAACCGTTGTCGACATGGGTGGCACGATGCGCCTCGGCGCATACCCAGCGAAGTTGCTGCCGGGCTCACGAGTTGCCGAGCTCTACGGCGAAGAAGTCATATATGAACGGCACCGCCATCGCTACGAGTTCAATCCGAAGTACCGACGCCAGCTGGAAGAGGCGGGCCTCGTGGCGAGCGGGAGTTCTCCCGACGATCGCCTCGTCGAGTTCATCGAACTTCCGAGCGAGGTGCATCCCTTCTTTGTCGCAACACAGGCACACCCCGAATTCAAGAGCCGACCTGATCGACCGCACCCCCTGTTCGTCGGACTTGCGCAACACGCGTTGGCAAATGCTCGTGCGCGGCATGGTCGTCTACCGGAGCTCGCACAAACTCGGTGAGCGAATTCTCAATCGTCGGAGTCGAGCCACTTCCGCGAATCGGTTTTCTCAGTGCTGAATGTCGGACGATCAAGTGCCCGAATGGCCAGATTGTGGATCGAATCGCGATTGCCCATCCTGGAGCAGTTGCGGTTGTGCCCGTGGACGGGGACAACATCGTGATGATCCGGCAATACCGGGCGGCGCTCGATGAGTGGTTGCTTGAAATCCCGGCGGGTAAGCGAGATGTTCCGGGTGAAGACACTGAAGTCACTGCGCGTCGGGAATTGTATGAAGAACTAGGAATTACGGGCTGCACACTGCGGCCTGGGATTTCATTCGTCAATGCCCCCGGATATTCGGATGAGGTGATCGATATCCTGGTCGCCGAGCATCTCGAGTTTGGATCAGGGCCGCACCCGGATGGCCCGGAAGAAGAGTTCGCACTGATCGAGCGCCTACCCCGATCCGAAATCGCTGGGGCGATTGCTCGTGGCGATATTCGCGATGCGAAGAGCATCATCGGACTACAACTGCTCTCGTGAAGCTCGATGAGGCGCGGGACGAATACGCGGTTTGGCTGAGTGTCGAGCGAGGGCTCGCTGCAAATTCGCTCGCTGCGTATCGCCGAGATCTCGACCGATACTGCACATGGTTGAGCCGGCACCATGTGGCGACGATTGGCGAGATCGACGCGACACGCGTGGTCGCGTATGTGCAGTGGTTGCGGGCAGCGAGATCCGAAGATGGAACTCCGCAGTTCGCGGCGGCGAGCATCGCGCGGGCCACTGCTGCGATTCGAGGCTGGCACCGTTTTTTGTCGGCAGAAGGACATGCAGTCGACCCGACCGCGAATATCGAGGCGCCGCGCGTCCCTGGTGGTTTCCCAAAGGCGCTCACAGAACCTGAGATCGAGTCGTTGATTGATTCAATCGTGGGCGATGACGCTGGAACGATCCGCGATCGGGCGATGATGGAGACGATGTATGCGGCAGGTCTTCGCATATCGGAATTGACGGCGCTGGATGTGCGTGATCTTGACCTCGACGCATCCGTGTTGCGCGTGTTCGGCAAAGGCTCGAAAGAACGTGTGGTTCCTATTGGGCGCCGGGCCCGCGGCGCGATCGTGGAATACCTCGAGCGCGGTCGTCCGCGCCTTCATGGAAAGGTCCGCGCCACAGACGCTGTGTTCCTTAACACGCGCGGTGGACGGCTCACGCGCCAGGGTTGCTACACGATCATCGTGAAATATGGTGATCGCGTCGGTCTCCATGGCCGCCTTTCCCCGCACGTGTTGCGGCACTCCTGCGCCACGCACATGCTCGAGCACGGAGCGGATATCCGCATCGTTCAAGAATTGCTTGGGCACGCCTCGATCAGCACGACCCAGGTGTACACGAAAGTTTCACCAGACCGTCTTCGATCGGTTTACGACCAGGCGCATCCGCGATCGGGGCGATGACAGCCATGGCCACAGAGAAGAGGAGTGCAACACAACACCACATCGAACACCTTGTGCGGCGATTTTTCGGAGCGGTGTGTGCCCGATCATTGAGGCCGTCGGAGTTGGAGTGGGTGGGGGAGATCCTTGACCCGCCGATCATGGTGCTCTGGTGTGATCAGCGGCGATGGGACCAGCGGCACGCATACCGCGTTGCGCGCCGGGTCTCTGAAACGCAGCGCGAACGCGTCGTGATTGCCGCGGCGTTGACGCATGACATCGGGAAGTCGGCGTCGGGGCTCGGTCCGATTGGTCGTTCGTTCGCGACGGTGCTCGGAGCTGTCGCAGGGAGGTCGCGTCGATCACGATGGCGTCGCGGCTTCTTCCGAAAGGTTCGGGACTATTTCGATCACCCGGACATTGGAGCAGCGATGTTGGAGAGTTGTGGGGCACCGCGTGAAGTTGTCGAATGGGCACGAATCCATCAAAAACAAATGCCTCGCCCAGTTCTTCTCAATGACAGCGCCGTTCGAGCACTGATCGACGCAGACGATGACTAGCGCGGTCGGGGCTGCGGAGAAGCGTTAACCGATCCCGAAGTGGGATCGAACGCGCCTCATCACCGTTTCGGCCGTTTCGCGAGCACGATCGGCTCCGGCGCGCACGATGCGATCGACCTCCGCGGGATCTTCGGAAAGCTCTGCGTACCGCTGTTGCACTGGCCCGAGATAGTCGACCACTGCGTCGGCAACGGCCTGCTTGAGGGGGCCGTATTGGCTGCCCTCATACTCGGCTGCAACCTCAGCAACTGTGCGGTCCGTGACTGCCGCAAGCATCGACAGGAGATTCGAAATCCCCGGTTTTTCTTGGGGGTCGTACCTGATTCCGCTGCCAGAATCGGTCACGGCACTGCGAATGCGTTTTGAAATGACCTTCGGATCATCGAGAACACTGATTACACCATTTGGTGACGTCGAGGTCTTCGACATCTTCTTCGTCGGTTCGGTGAGATCCATAATTCGAGCACCGACCGGCGGAATCATCGGTTCGGGAACGACGAAGACCTCGCCGAAACGGCTGTTCGCTCGCTGGGCTACATCGCGGGCGAGTTCCATGTGTTGTCGTTGGTCGTCACCAACCGGGACGTGCGTCGCGTCGTAGAGCAGGATGTCGGCCGCCATCAGTACCGGATATGCGAACAAGCCGAGTGATACGGATTCGCGTCCCTGCGACTTGTCCTTGAACTGCGTCATGCGATTCAGCTCGCCAAAGGTCGCGACGCAGTTGAGAATCCACGCAAGCTCCGAATGCTGACGCACATGACTCTGAACAAACAGAGTTGAGCGACTTGGATCGATACCGAACGCCATCAGCAGCATTGCGGTGTTGCGGCTTCGCTCAGCGTGCTGCAGCGGTTCGTACGGGAGTGTCATCGCGTGTAGGTCGACCACGCAATAGAGGGCGTCGTCGGCATCCTGCAAGGCGACCCAATGGCGTACTGCCCCGAGCGCGTTGCCCAGGTGGAGGTCGCCAGTTGGTTGAATTCCAGAAAACACCCGTTCCATGGGGGCTGAAGCTAGTCGCATCTTCTCCAGGATCACCCACATTGGGGCGCCTGGGCCCTACGATTTCCGGATGCCAGTCGAAGTTCACTCCGGTCAATTCTCAGGACCGTTTGACTTATTGCTGCACCTCATTCTGTCCGAGGAGATGGATGTTTTCGAAGTTTCCATCTCGGAAATCATCGAACGCTTCGTTGCCACCGTGGATGGCTGGCGTCGTGACGGGGAAGCAGTCAACCTCGAAGTTCTGACTGAATTCGTGCTGGTTGCGGCGACGTTGATCGAGCTCAAAGCGCGTCGGCTGTTGCCGGGCCGCGAGAACATCGATCTTGATGAAGAGCTGATGCGTTTTGAGGAGCGTGACCTGCTACTCGCTCGTCTCGTCGACTGCAAAACCTTCCAAGATGTTTCGCGATTCTTTGAGGAGCGTTTTGCGTTGACGCGGCGCAGCGTTGCGCGACAGATCGGTGTTGAAGAACCGTTCGCGTCCCTTTCAATCGACCCGCTCGAAGGGCTCGCGCCAACTGCGCTCGCGAAGGCCGCCGCGCGGGCACTGACGCCGCGCCCTGAGGCGATGATTTCTATTGCGCACCTGTCACCGATTCGCTACACGGTCAAAGACACTGCGGTCCGGATCCTCGAAGTACTTCCAGAACACGAGTCGGTGTCGTTTCGTGCATTGATCTCACATGTCGAAGACAGAATCGAGCGGATTGTTTATCTGCTCGCGGTGTTGGAGCTGTACAAGCAGGGAGCGCTCGAGCTTGATCAGGCAGAACGATTTGGTGATCTCACGATCGCTCGCCGTTCGCAGGCGTTTGACCTCACGGTCGCTGCCTTCGATGATTGGAATGAGCGCTCAGACGACGGTCAAGAAATCATTGACGACGACAGCTGGGATCTCGACGCCGAGCTTGCCGCCGAACCGCAAGGAAACGAATCTCCGGTGGAATTCGTATGAGTGATCAAATAGATCACACCGATCTCGAAGTCGAATCTGATCTCGAGCTGGAAAGCGAACCCGAAGCCCCGCTCACGATGTTGGCAAGCCCGCGACGAGCAATTGAGGCAGTTCTCATGGCTGCTACCGATCCAGTTCCCGCCCGGGAGCTCGCCCAACTGATCGAGATCCCGGTCCCAGAAGTGGAACGTATCGTTTCCGAACTGGCAGAGGAATACGCCCACGACCAACGCGGATTCGTGATCGCTCACGTTGCAGGTGGGTACCGGTACCAGACGCATGCCGACCTCGCCGCGTATGTGGAACGGTTCGTACTTGAGGGACAAACTGCTCGCCTGTCTCCCGCCTCATTGGAAACGCTGGCGATCGTTGCGTATAAGCAGCCGATTTCCCGTTTGCAAATCGCCGCGATTCGCGGGGTGAATGTCGACGCAGTCGTGCGGTCGCTCCTGCAGCGTGGCTATCTCTGCGAACTGGGACGCGACACGGGGCCGGGCACTCCGGTGCTCTATGGCACCACTTCAGCATTTCTTGAGCGCCTCGGGCTTGCGGATCTCGACGCGTTGCCGCCGCTTGAAGACTTCATCCCACAGGCCTCGATTATGGAGGCGCTCGAAACAGGTCTCCGCCTCGGCAATGATCCGAAAGTGATTCGGAAAGCGCCGCTGGAATCGTCGCCAGACTCGGAAGAGTGAATTCCGAAGGCGAGCGCCTCCAAAAGGTTCTCGCACGAACGGGATTCGGTTCTCGGCGCGCAGCGGAGCTGCTGATCGAGGATGGTCGAGTCACGGTTGACGCCGAAGTCGCAGTGCTCGGTGCCCGAGTGAATCCCGGCCAAAAGATCCAGGTCGATGGCGTCGACGTCGTGGACGATCCGAGTCTCGTCCATCTGTTGCTGAACAAACCGCGAAACGTCGTCACCACCGCTGACGACCCGCAAGGCCGCTTGACTGTTGTCGATCTGGTTCCAAGCGAACCACGCCTCTTTTCCGTCGGGCGGCTCGACTTTGAAACGACGGGCTTGCTGATCATGACGAATGACGGTGATCTCGCCCATTTGCTCACGCATCCGCGATTCGAAGTCACCAAGACGTACGTTGCGGAGCTCGATGGGGTGCCGACCAGGGCAGATTTGCGGCAATGGGAGCGGGGAGTCGAACTTGACGACGGCGTGACGGCACCTGCGAACGTGCGGCTGTTGGCAGTTCGTGGCGATTCTGCGTTGGTTGAAGTCGTGGTTCACGAGGGCCGCAACCGTCTGATACGTCGCGTCGCGGACAACCTTGGCTACCCAGTCATTTCCCTCAGCCGCACGAAGATCGGACCAATCGCAGATACACGCCTGCGTCTAGGGGAGTGGCGCACGCTGGAGCTGGGCGAAGTCAATGCGCTGCGTGCCGCCGCAACGCAGCGCGAGGATCACGCCGGGTAACGTGCTCAGGATGATTCGGGCAATTCGAGGTGCAGCAGGATGCGAAGAAAACACCGCTGATGAGATTCGCCGCGTCACCGGCGAACTCGTGTCGGAGATGCTCGAACGCAATGGGGTAAACCACGACGACTTGATTTCCATTCTTTTCACGTTGACTCCCGATCTGAATGCCGAGTTCCCCGCCGCCGCGGCTCGGGCAATGGGGCTCGGCGATGTGCCGCTCCTGTGCGCTTCGGAGATCGGAGTCCCTCACGGGATGCCCCGTGTCGTGCGGATCATGATGCATACCGAATCCGCTCGAACTCGTGCCGAACTGCACCACGTGTACCTCGGCCGCGCACGCTCGTTGCGCGATGACCTCCCGGAGTAGCGCATGCACGTCGGCATCATCGGAACCGGCTTGATCGGCGGATCGATCGCGAGTGGCCTCGTCGAACACCATGAGGTGTCGTGTTTCGATCCGAACGAAGAACGCGCGGCACAGGTTCAGGCGCAACTCCCAAAGGTTCGAGTTGCATCAACACTTGCTGACACGTTTTCGCGCTGTGATCTTGTGGTCATCGCGTCTCCGGTTGGTGAAATCGCGTCGATAGCGCGCTTGATTCTCGAGACCACAAATGCAGTCGTGACGGATGTCGGTTCGGTGAAGGGGCCGGTGCTCCGCGAGCTGGATTCCTGTTCGGTTGAGCTGCGGAGACGTTTCGTTGGCGGCCATCCGATGGCGGGATCAGAACAGGACGGTCTGGCTGGCGCGGATTCTCAGCTCTTCGAGGGAGCGATTTGGATCACGACGCCAACGCACGACACGAGCCCGCGCGCGTTGCAACTCGTTCAAGAAATGATTCAGGATCTCGGTGCCCAACAAGTCGTGCTCGATGCGGCGGAACATGACGCGCTCGTTGCGGTCATTAGTCACCTGCCTCAACTGGTTGCCTCTTCGCTGATGGCGCTCGCCGCAGATCACTCTCAACACGCAGCGCTCGCCCGTCTGGCTGCCGGTGGCTTTCGAGATATGACGAGAATTGCGGCTTCCCACCCCGCGATCTGGCCTGATATTTGCATTTCGAATCGAGAAGCGATCTTGCGAGCGCTTGACGGTTTTTCGGATCGGATCGACCGCGTCCGTTCATTGGTCGACAACGGCGATCGAACCGGGCTGCTTGAGTTACTCGAAGGATCACGGGCAGCGCGTCGCTCGCTTCCGGTGGGTGCAGAACTGGCGGGTCCACTTTCCGAGTTGCGAATCCCGATCCCAGATCGTCCAGGCGTGCTTGCGGAAATCACCGCAGCGGCTTCCGCTCTTGGCGTGAACATCTCCGATATCGAAACGACGCATTCTCCAGAGGGCGATCGGGGTGTATTGGTACTGGTCGTGCGAAGTGTCGAGGCACCGATTTTGGAGGCACGTCTCGCAGAATCGGGATACCGAGCGAGCACCCAGCACGTTGGACCGCAATCACCAACCGAAGAGCGAGGAAGATCATGATCGTCGAGGGCGGCCTGTCATTTGAAGGCGTAGTACGTGTGCCCGGGGACAAGTCGATTTCCCATCGCGCGAGTCTCTTGGC